>NZ_JBATHS010000183.1:0-50339 GCF_049667165.1 Maribacter sp. | reverse complement strand
TGACGTGTGTAATATCATCCACATCGATACCTCGGGCCGCTACATCGGTGGCAACCAACATCTGTATCTGTTTTTTACGAAAGGAGTTCATGACCAAATCCCTTTGGTTCTGACTAAGATCACCGTGTAAGGCGCCGGCATTATAGCCATCCTCGATCAACTTTTCCGCTACTTTTTGGGTATCTCGTTTCGTTCTACAGAAAATCACCGAGAATATATCGGGATTGGTATCCGCGAGTCTTTTCAAGGCAGGGTAGCGATCTCGACCACCTACGACGTAATATTCATGTTGTACCGTAGTGGCACCGGCATTTTTTGCACCCACAGTAATTTCTTTTGGACTGTGCATGAATTTTTTGGCGATTATCGAAACTTCCTTCGGCATGGTCGCCGAGAACAACCATGTTGATTTTTCTTTGGGGGTATTCGATAGAATATCCTTGATATCCTCAAAAAAGCCCATATTCAACATTTCATCGGCCTCATCCAGAATACAATAATCAATTTTGGAGATATCTACCAATCGTCGACCGATCATATCTTTCATTCGCCCTGGGGTGGCAACCACGATCTGCGCCCCTCTTTTAACTTGTTTTGCCTGCTCTGTAATACTGGCACCTCCATAAATCGCAACGACATTGATGCTCTTTTCGTACTTCGCGTACAGTTTAAGTTCATTCGTGATCTGCAAACAGAGTTCGCGGGTGGGGGAGAGGATCAATCCTTGGGTAGTTCTACTTTCTCGATCTATTTTTTGGATCAAAGGAAATCCAAAAGCGGCCGTTTTACCCGTTCCGGTCTGCGCTAAGGCTACCAAATCGGTTTCATCTTCCAATAAAATGGGAATCGCTTTTTCCTGTACTTCCGAAGGGGTTTCAAATCCCAAATCGGCAACAGCATCCAATAGGGACTGCTGCAGTCCCAATGCTTTAAATTTTGTCATAATGTGTTTTACTTAATCGCAAATATGTGTGTTGTATAGAGCGATTATCGTTTATAACCCATTAGACTCAGCGCAACACCTGCCATACCGGCGGCAATTATTCAAGCTGCAAAGGTACGGTTATTTATTTACATGTGCACGACGGAAATTAGGGGGCCAAAGAATAGCCGTAAATAGAAAGGATAAGGCCAAAAATACCGCAGACCACCATTAGAATGATGAAGCCTTTCTGTAATTTAGGATTGTCATAGATGATGATACAAATCGCCCCAAGAACGATACTGATTTGAAAGAACAGCATTCCAATATCGAATTTATGGGTGGCTACATCATATTCATTGGCCAAAACTTCCCATTCTTTAACCCCTGTTATGGCACCCATTTCGCCATCCAAGTCTTGGGCCCATTCTTCTTTTGATATATTGGATGATCCGAGAAGTAATTCGGTCTTCTCATCCCCGTACTTTTTAATTTTAGCTTTTGTTTCCGTTATTTTCGAGGTAACAACCCCTTGGTTTTCAGGGGAAACTACGCCCGCATCCATTAAAGTTTCAAGATAGTTCAATTCACTTTCGTATAAACTTTCCTTTATGCTTTTGGATTGGTACCAACTGGAATAATTGGCCACTTTGTTATGGGCTATCATCATTTCTTCCTCCAGCTCCCCGTTCACCATCTGCGCGATAGCCATTAGTGCGGCAAAGAAAGCAATTAGGACACCTCCAATGGCCTCCGCATTTTCAGAAGCGACCGAAACTTGTACGGTATCTCCTTTTTTAGTGTCGTGTATCATAAATTTAAACTATTTAAATACGTGATTAATTGGTGGATTGCCTTTCCGCGATGGCTTATTTTGTTCTTTATATCCAAAGGTATTTCAGCAAAGGTTTTGGAATACCCTTTTGGCTTAAAAATAGGATCGTAACCGAAACCGTTCTTTCCTTTTTTTTCATGGATGATTTCACCCTCGACCGTACCTTTAAATAGGTGTTGATCGTTATTCAGGTTTAGGGCGATTACGGTTTCAAACCTTGCAGAACGGTCCCCGGCAGAAATTAATTCTTGAAGAAGCTTATCCATATTGTCATTGGCATTTGCCTGCTCCCCGGCATAGCGGGCAGAATAAACCCCAGGAGCTCCCTGCAATTGGGTTACCAACAAGCCTGTGTCATCGGCAAAACAAGGGAAACCATAGTTTTGGGTTACAAAATCGGCCTTTAGTTTGGCATTTTCCTCCAGTGTTTTGCCGGTTTCCGGTATCTCTTGGGTACACCCGATATCTGTTAAGGATAGAAGGGAGAGGTTCCCGGGTAATAGGGCCTGTACTTCCTTTACCTTATTTTGGTTGTGTGTGGCGAAAACCAAGTTCATTTCAACTATTGTTTACTTTTTATTTTTTAGGAAAACCCTATAAATTCTCTCTTTGCAGAGGAAATTCTTCCCAAAATAGGCGGGTTTCATTGAAAGGGAAGATAGGGGATTAGTATAAACCGGATCAAAAGTAGTAATTTTATTTCCCACTATTTTAATGATTCATGAAGTTAAAATTACCACCAGTGCTTGTTTTTGTTATTTTTTCAATACTAATGTATGTGTTGTCGCTAGTATTGCCTTTTGGCGATTTTGAATTTTTTGGCAGAAATGTGTTGATTTTGTTTTTATTCGGAATAGGCGTATTGGTGGGACTTATTACGTTGATCCAGTTTTATAACGCGAAAACTTCGATTGACCCTAGAACACCTTCCAAAACAACTGATTTGGTAACGGACGGTCTATATAAATTCTCTAGAAACCCCATGTATTTGGCGCTTTTAATGGTTTTATTGGCTTGGGGGCTGTGGTTGGGCAATGCGTTTAATGTGCTGTTGGCAGCCGGTTTCGTTAGGTATATGAACAAATTTCAGATTATTGCCGAGGAAAGGGCACTATCCGCTTTATATGGTAAGGCCTACCAACACTACTGTACCCAGGTGAGGCGATGGTTTTAGGGTTTAGAGAGAATAAGCACGTTTTTATTACTTATTTAGCTTATAAACAATAATATTAGTATATTAGCTTATTAAATATAAAAATAAGCTTTTTAGATTATACCTATGGTAGCGATAATTACAGGGGATATCATCAATTCGAGAGGGTATGAACCTACGGAATGGATGCCCAAACTCAAATCATGTTTGGCACAATGGGGTGATACCCCCACGACATGGGAAATATACAGGGGGGACGAAATTCAAATTCGTATTTCCGTTAGTAAGGCCTTGTTCGCAGCGATACAGCTAAAGGCCTTGATAAAAACAGTGAAGGGACTCGATATTCGCATGGGCATAGGTATCGGTGAAGAATCGTTTGTCGGTGCAGGCGTAAGTGAGTCCAATGGAACGGCGTACCAGCGTTCAGGCATAACCTTGGAGGCATTAAAGGAAAAAAAGGTACATTTAATGCTAACAACGGCAGACGAAGCATACAACCGTACCATGAACCTATTGCTAAAACTCGCCTCTGATTTTATGGATGATTGGAGTCCGGTTTCTGCCGAAATCGTATACCTTTCCTTGAGAAACCCGAATGTTTCACAGCTTAACTTGGCCGAACAATTGAATATCAATCAATCGGCGGTAAGCCAAAGAACAAAACGGGCACGATTGGATTTGGTTCAGGAAGTATTGGCATACTATGAATCTACTATTAAAAAAATCCAGGAATAATGTTGTTCATTAAACTTTTATTGGCCCATCTCATAGGCGATTTCGTAATGCAACCCCTCCGCTGGGTTATTCATAAGGAAGCGAATAAAATCACTTCTAAATACCTATACCTGCACGTGCTTGTACATGGTGCACTCATGATGCTGTTACTATGGGATGTAGGCTACTGGAAGATCGTGGTGATCATAATGATCAGCCATTATTTTTTGGATTTGGCCAAACTGTATGCGAATCCCTTATTCAAGAACAAGTCGATTCCCTTTTTTGTCGATCAGATCTTACATCTGGTGGTCCTGTATGGTTGCGCCTACTATGGAAATTTGTTTGACCATACCATGTATTTGTTGTCACAAATCGATTGGTCCTTGGTCACCGCCATTGTTTTTGTAACCTATCCTGCGGCAATTATCATGGGTGTACTATTGGAGGGAATGTCGAAAAAAATAGAACTTGACCATAAATCGTTGCCCAATGCCGGAAAGTATATCGGTATGATCGAACGTCTGTTCGTATTTGTGTTTATTCTCTTGGGCAGGTGGGAGGCCATTGGCTTATTGATCACGGCCAAATCGGTTTTTCGATTCAATGATCTTAAGGAGCGAAATAATAGAAAGCTTACCGAGTATATTTTGATCGGTACTTTACTAAGTTTCGGAATGGCCATAATTACGGGAATCATTTATACGAATACGCTAAATTAATTCATATCGAAATGACAAGATTGACATTATCCTTATTGGTAATTTTACTAATTAGTTCTTGCAAGGAAAGAACAAAGGATGAAAAGAGGGAACTACCCGAACCGGTGGTCGCTGAACGCTGGTCTAAAGAAAAGGCTTGGGAATGGTACAATGGCCAGCCTTGGTTGGTGGGTGCGAATTTTAATCCAAGTACAGCGATCAATCAATTGGAATTTTGGCAAGAAGACACTTTCGATCCCGAAACCATAGATCGGGAATTAAAATGGTCTGCGGATCTGGGAATGAACCTGCATCGGGTTTATCTCCACAATTTACTTTGGCAGCAAGATTCCATAGGATTTTTGAACCGATTGGATACCTATCTTTCTTTGGCGGATAAACATCAGATCAAAACCATGTTCGTTTTATTGGACGATGTATGGCATCCCATACCCAAATTGGGAAAACAGCCAGAACCTGTACCCCATGTACACAATTCGGGATGGGTCCAAGCCCCAGGGGCTGAAATTTTAGGGGATACTACAAGGCATAAAGAGTTAAAGGGGTATATAAAAGGAGTTATAAAACACTTTGCAAATGATAAACGGGTACTGGTCTGGGACATTTACAATGAACCCGATAATGTTGCAAACCTACCAGGAAGAAAGGAATTGGAAGTAAAGAACAAGCAGGAATACTCTTTATCCTTATTGAGAAAAGTGATGAAATGGGCAAGGGAAGTAAACCCATCACAACCTCTTACCACAGGTATTTGGCGTGGAAATATCGATCATTGGGGATCGTTAGACAGTTTACCCCCATTGGATAAATATATGATGGAACAATCCGATGTCATTTCCTTTCATGCCTACGAAGGTAACATGGACGATGTTCGTAGAAAAATAGTGGAACTTAAAGAATATAACAGACCGCTGTTGTGCACAGAATATGTGGCCAGGGGAGGAGGCAACACCTTTGAAACCATGATGCCCATTCTAAAAAAGGACAAAATAGCAGCGATCAATTGGGGATTTGTTGCAGGTAAGACCAATACGATTTACCCCTGGACAAGTTGGGATTCTACATTTACAAGTGAACCAAAAATATGGCATCATGATATTCTTCGACAAGATGGTACGCCCTATTCCATGGAAGAGGTGGCTTTTATAAAAGAAATGACCGGTACGGCTCAATAACCCAAACCATATCCAAAGGGATATAAGGGGTCTTTGGAATCATAAGGCACATCCTCTTTTTGGTTTTCAACGGCTTCTTGGGAAGATGGTAATTCAAAAGGTAATTTCCCTGAAGGCTTTATCTTTCCAAAAAGAACATCGACCAATACCTCATCACTTGTTCCGAATTCGGCAAACAATGCGGCGCTTGTCCCTGCAATTTCTGTCAAAATAGCAGGCCGTTCAAGGTTGGCAACCACGATTGAAGGTTTCTGTGAAATCAAGTCCAAAATCTCTTTTTTCTCTTCATCGGAGTAATAGAGGCGTCCTTGATGAAAGAATTTTTCCAAAAAGTAATCGCTACGTTCATCAAATGGAGTTCTAATTCGTTTAATGATGACATCGGCGTCTTCAGGATTCTTCACCAAGGTACCAGGGCCATCGAAGACTTCTGGTATCAACATGCCTTCTACATATACTTTGGTTCCATTTTTCAGCGGTAAAAGTGCATCGTTCTTTAATAGGACCATTGATTTGGCCTGGGCAATTTCCCCTTTTTCCCTGAAGGCATTTTGACCTGCTATTCGGGTTGCGTTTTGTTCATTTACATAAGGATTGTCAAATAGGCCTAAACGAAACTTATCGCGCATGATCCGTTTTATAGAAATATCGAGTCGGCTTTCGTCAATTAACCCTTCATTCACCAGATCAACAATCAATTCAGGATTATTTTCTCCACCAAATTGGTCACAGCCGGCATCAATTACCTTTTTAATCCGTTCTTTGTAGGAAAGATGTTCGACGCCCCAAGCACGACCTTCTCCCATTTGGGTATCGGAAATGATATTCCAATCGGTACAGACAACGCCTTGGAAATTCAAGGAATCCCGAAGCAATCCTTGGATGATGTCCTTATTGAATCCAAAGGCTACATCTTCACTGGTCTGCCCCACAGGAATTCCGTAATAAGGCATAATCTGGGCAGTATTCGCCTCAAAAGCACCATCGATAAAAGGAATGACGTGGTAGTCAAAATTGTCCCCCGGATATGCTTGTTCCTTTCCGTAAGGGAAATGAGGGTCCTCGCCATCTTTTTGCGGTCCCCCACCAGAAAAATGTTTGGTCATACAAGCCACGCTGTTTTGATCTAACGAATCTCCTTGAAAGCCTAAAACATAGGCTTTGGTCATCATGGCGGAAAGTTGCGCATCTTCCCCAAAAGTTCCATTGGAGCGACCCCAGCGAGGTTCTGTGGCCAAATCGGCCATAGGATGCAATGCCAATCTAATTCCTACCGCCGTATATTCCTGTCTTGCGATATCCCCAAATTCCCTTACCAATAGCGTGTCCCTTGTTGCCGCTAACCCCAAAGAACTTGGCCATTGTGAAAATGCAGGGGTGTAAAGTGCCGCCCCGGGATTGTTTTGGGTGCCATGTCTGGGGTCCGTGGCAATAGTTATAGGTATACCTAACCGTGTTCGTTCGGCCATTTTCTGGATATTGTTGTTGTATTTGGCCATTTTATCGGCATCCAACGAAGCCAAAATATTAAAACTGTTCAACTTTTGCCTAACGATCATCTCAGAATTGGACGGTAGAATGAACGACATCATAAAGGTGATTGGATCTGTTGAAATTGCGGGGGTTTCCATGGGTTCCCCATCCGTAGTGGTACCGATCATGGTAATGTACATAGATCCTGCTTTCTCCTCCAGATTCATCTGCCTAACCAAATCGTCAACCCTATCTTCAATTTGGGCGTTCGGATTTTCGTAGGTATCCAGTTTTCCGTTCTTGTTCAGATCCCGAAAAGAAATACCACCCTGGCTGAGGGTAGGGGCTTCAACCCCTAAGAGCTCCATATTTTTGTTAGATTTACTTTTCATACTGAAATAGGCAATGGCAAACCCTAAGACCAATACGGTTATGATACCTAAAATCAGATACTTAAGAATTTTTCCAAACTTCTTCATGATGTGGTTTCAAAAATTAGCTTTAAAGTTAATTAAAAGAGTAACTGAAAGCTTCCTAAAAGTGATGATATTTTTAATTTAGAAATTCACAATTTGGGATGTATCAAAAAGTTAAATCCATAATATTGCCCTAAAAACCGCAAACTACCCGGACTTTTGGAAATAAAAGGATAATCCGACAGATTTTATAATTAATTTTGTCCCCTTTATTAATCAATAGGGATTTCAAGTGGGAAGAAAGTACGTTTTTGATTTTGACAGCACCCTAACAAGGGTAGAGGCTTTGGATGTTCTTGCCGAAATGACCTTGGAAGGGAAATCCAACAAGGAGGAAATAATTCAAGAAATTCAACACATTACCAATTTAGGTATTGATGGGGATATTTCGTTCACCGAATCATTGGAGCGAAGAATAAAGTTATTGAAAGCGCATAAAGACGATTTGGATGGCTTGGTAGCGGAATTACGCCAAAAAATATCCAAATCAATAGCATCGAACAAGGAGTTTTTTGAAAAATTCTCGGATGATATTTATGTGATCTCCTGTGGGTTCAAAGAATTCATAGACCCCATCGTTAAAGAGTATAATATTCCTTCGGAAAGAGTATATGCCAATACCTTTGAGTTTGATGAGACGGGTTACATCATTGGTTTTGATGCAAAGAACCCTTTGTCACAACACAACGGAAAGATAGAATGTCTTCAACAGATGAACCTAGAAGGAGAGGTTCAGGTTATCGGGGATGGCTATAGTGACTATGTAATGCGTGAAGCGGGTATTGCCCATAAGTTTTTTGCGTATACAGAAAATGTACATAGGGCAAAGGCGGCTGACAATGCCGATCATGTAACACCCAACATGGATGAATTTCTTTTTGTAAACGACCTACCTCGTAATATCTCCTATCCCAAAAATAGGATCAAGATTCTTTTGTTGGAGAATGTGCATCCTGCTGCCTTCGATAATCTATCGGAAGATGGTTTTGCAGTTGAATTGGTAAAGTCCAGTTTATCGGAACAGGAATTGATTGAAAAAATAAAAGGGGTTCATGTACTGGGAATACGTTCAAAAACGCAAGTAACCCAAAAAGTATTGGATGCGGCGAACAAGCTTTTGGTAGTGGGCGCCTTCTGCATCGGAACGACACAGATAGACCTTGATTATTGCAAGAAAAAAGGGGTTGTGGTTTTCAATGCTCCTTATAGCAATACACGTTCGGTTGTTGAATTGGCCATCGGAGAGATCATTATGCTTATGCGAAACGTTTTTCCTCATAGCACAGAGATCCATAACGGATATTGGAATAAAACAGCCTCCAATTCCAGGGAAGTGCGGGGTAAGAATCTGGGCATTGTGGGTTATGGAAATATTGGGAAACAGTTGTCGGTATTGGCCGAGGCTATTGGCATGCGCGTGTATTATTACGACATAGACGATAAATTGGCCATTGGGAATGCCGTGCGATGTGAAACGCTCGAAGATTTATTGAATGTATCCGATGTAGTGACCTTACATATCGATGACAATAAGGCGAATCAGAATTTTATTGGGGAGCGTGAGATAAAGCAAATGAAGAAAGGGGCGATGTTGATCAACCTTTCACGAGGTTTTGTGGTTGATATCGAAGTCCTTTCCGAGGCGTTGAAAAGTGGTAGACTTGGCGGGGCTGCCGTAGACGTTTATCCCGAGGAACCAAGGGGCAATGGAAAGTTCCATACAGAACTACAAGGACTTTCGAACGTAATCCTTACCCCCCATATTGGGGGCAGTACCGAGGAGGCCCAACGTAATATTGCTGATTTTGTACCGAATAAGATCATGGATTATATCAATTCGGGCAATACTGTCGATGCGGTGAATTTCCCGAATATAAGATTGCCAAAACAAACCAATGCACACCGGTTTTTGCATATTCATAAGAACGTTCCTGGTATTATGGCCCAAATCAACAAGGTATTGGCCAAATACGAACTCAATATCATTGGGCAATATCTATCTACCGATTCGGATTTGGGATATGTGATCACTGATTTGGACAAAGAGTATAATAAAGATGTGGTAAAGGCCTTACGTCAGATTGATAATACCATTAAATTCAGGGTGCTTTACTAAAGTGCACTAGTGATGGTTTTGGGTTCGGACCAACCGAATGTAGCTCCTTAGCCTTATTGGGAATGGGTCATTTATGATGATAAGGTTCATTTTTCAAAATGGTAAATGCCCGGTATACTTGCTCAATAAGGAACAGCCGTACCATTTGATGTGAAAAGGTCATCTTTGAAAGACTGAGTTTCCCTTGGGCCTTTGCATATACGGCCGGACTGAAACCATAAGGGCCCCCAATGACCAATACCAGTTGTTTTAAGCCTGAGTTCATCTTTTTCTGTAGGTACTTCGAGAATTCAATGGAGTCGAGTTGTTTTCCGTTTTCGTCCAAGAGAACCAAAACATCCGTATTGTTGAGCCTTTTTAAGATCAGTTCGCCCTCTTTTTCCTTTTGCTCGATTTCGGAAAGGTTTTTTACATTTTTAATGTCTGGGATAATTTCAAGTTCAAACTTGATATAATGACTTAACCTTTTTTCATAATCGGTGATGAGGTGCTGCAATGAGGTACTATCCGTTTTTCCTATGGCCAAAAGTTTTATCGTCATGTTCCAAATTTAAAACTTTCAAGTTATCGGATATCCATAATGGATATTGTTTTTAGTAAATTAGCGCAAACCATTTATATTTATGATTTCAGAAGCCCAATTTCAACACGAAATAGAATTGATCATTGCCAATGCCATTCGGGAGGATGTCGGTGATGGCGACCATAGTTCGTTGGCTTGCATACCTCCAACAGCCATGGGAAAGGCAAAACTTTTAGTGAAGGATGAAGGTATTATCGCAGGGGTTGATTTTGCGAAACAGGTTTTTGCCCATGTCGATGCTGAAATGCAGGTTGAAACATTAATTGAAGACGGTTCTAAGGTAAAGTACGGGGATATCGTGTTTTATGTTACCGGCCGCTCACAAAGTATCCTAAAAGCTGAGCGTTTGGTGTTGAACGCCATGCAGCGCATGAGTGCCATTGCGACCAAAACGAATGCCTATGTCCACTTGTTGGAAGGTACCAAGACAAAGATTCTGGATACTCGAAAAACCACCCCGGGCATAAGGGCTTTGGAAAAATGGGCGGTAAAGATCGGAGGCGGTGAAAACCATAGGTTCGCCCTCTATGATATGATCATGCTTAAGGACAATCATATCGATTTTGCGGGTGGTATTACCAAGGCCATTCAAAAAACCCAACACTATCTTAAGGAAACCGAAAGAAATCTCAAGATTATTGTGGAAGCTAGAAACCTAAAGGAAATCGAGGAAATTCTTCAATGCAAAGGGGTACATCGCATTCTTATCGATAATTTCAATTATGACGATACCCGCAAAGCGGTTACCATGATTGGCGATCAATGCCAAACGGAGTCCTCGGGGGGCATCAACGAAAAAACAATCCGAAAATATGCCGAGTGTGGGGTCGACTATATCTCATCCGGTGCTTTGACACATTCAGTGCATAACATGGACCTTAGTCTTAAAGCCGTATAAATGTCAGCAGAAATTGAGGCAAGACTAGATAAGATACCTATAGTAAATTGGGTGGTGGTTTTTTTGAAAAAGGTGAAATTACCGGCTTTCGAAGGTCTTTCCCTTTATGATTTGTTAGAAATGTATATTGTGGGGATTGTGCAGGGCGCCTTGTCCTCTAGGGCTAGTTCCATTGCCTTTAGTCTGTTTATGGCCTTGTTCCCCCTTTTGATATTTTTAGTGACCCTCGTGCCTTTTCTCATCCCTTATGCCAGTGTGGGCAATGAGAATTTCGACGCCCAATTTTTATTGTTCCTAGAGTCTTTTCTACCAAATGCGACCAGTGACTATTTCGGTGAGATTTATCAACAAATCAAAGATCAACAGAGCGGAGGGTTGTTGTCTTCGGCTTTTTTTATATCGATTTTCCTAATGGCAAATGGGGTAAATGCCATATTCGGTGGGTTTGAGAATTCTTATCATGTCGAATTGACACGGAGTTTTATACGGCAATATGCCTACGCACTCATGGTAGGCCTAATACTTTCTATCCTTTTGATTTTGGGGGCGGCCGCTTTTGTATACTTTGAATTCTATATCTTGGATTACTTGAGTGCATGGGCAGCCAAAACCAGAGGGTATGATTTAACCGAAAATGACATCGTAGGGGCCCAGATCGGTAAGATTTTCTTTTTTGTCGTATTATCGTATTTGACAACGTCAATTTTATATTATTTTGGGACTAGAGAGGGTAAACAGGCAAAATTCTTTTCTATTGGGGCCTTGATGACTACCATCTTGTTTTTATTGACCTCCTATCTTTTCGGGGTATATGTTGAAAAATTTGCACGGTACAACGAATTATACGGGGCATTGGGAGGATTATTGATCCTTATGGTGTTCATTTGGTTAAATTCCAATATATTGCTGCTCGGGTTCGAGCTTAACGCTTCACTTAATTCATTACGAAAAAACATCAATAAAGATGACGATAACAAGTGAGATTATAATATTGGGAATGTTGCTCTTGTTTTCCTTTTCCGCAAAATCACAAAGTGTATTCGGAAAATGGAAAACAATCGATGATCGAACGGGCAAACCAAAAGCCATTATTGATATATACAATAAGGATGGATTGATGTATGGTCATGTGGTTGAGATCCTTGAAGATGGAAAGGAAGATGCCGTATGCACCAAATGTGACGGGGAACAGAAGGACCAGCCTATTTTGGGCATGACGATCATAGAGGCCGCCGAAGAACATGATAACGGGGAGTGGAAAGGTAAGAAACTCTTTGACCCTCAACAGGCCATGACCTTTCGCTGTAAGATTTGGTTGAATCCCCTAAATAAGAATGAGCTTATTGTCAGGGGTTATTTGATGTTTATTTATAGAACACAGACTTGGCTTCGCGTTAAAGGTTAGAAGACGAAGTGTATGCAACATTTCATCAACGTAATATTACCGATACCTCTCGAAAAACTCTTTACCTATAGTATTTCAGCATCTGAATTCGAGATTTTGCAACCCGGTATGCGTGTGGCCGTTCCTTTTGGCAAATCAAAGATTTATACCGCCCTGGTCTATGAAATCCACCTAACTCCCCCAGAAGTCTACGAGGCCAAGGAAATACATAGGATATTGGATGAATATCCATTGGTCAATGAGATACAATTAAAGCATTGGCGTTGGATTGCCGATTACTACATGTGCACGATGGGGGAAGTATTCCGAAGTGCCATGCCCAGTGCCTTTTTACTGGAGAGTGAAACCTTGATTTTAAGGAACGAGCGTGGCGTGGTTCATGAAGATGACCTTAAGGATGATGAATTTTTGGTCTATGAAGCATTGCAACATCAATCGATGCTCAGGGTAGATGAGATACGTGCCATTGTAGACATAAAAAATGTACTACCCATCTTGAATCGGTTATTGCAAAAACAAATTATAATTTTAAAAGATGAAATCTACGAGCGATACAAGCCCAAATTGGTGCGCTATGTAAAACTCGGCCCCCGTTATACTTCAGAAGAAAAGTTGGAGGAGTTGCTGCAATCCTTGACAAGGGCCCCAAAACAGAGTCAAGTGGTATTGTCCTTGTTCCAGTTGCAGGCCACAACCAAGAAACCTGTAAAAGTCTCGGATTTGGAACTGATCAGTGGGAGTTCAAAAGCAGTTATCAAGGCCTTGATCGATAAAGGTGTTTTAGAGGAATACCAAATACAGACCGATAGGATCTCTTATGATGGCACGGGGAATACATTTGACTTAAAGGCCCTTAACGAGTTTCAACAAAAGGCGTTGGAAGATATATATCTTGGTTTTGGAGCTAACAAGGTGACCTTGCTGCACGGCGTTACTTCCTCAGGAAAAACCGAAGTGTATGTAAAATTGATTGAAGAATGCATCAATCGTGGAAAACAGGCCTTGTATTTATTGCCTGAAATTGCCTTGACCACCCAATTGATTTCAAGATTACAGGATTATTTTGGGGAAAAGGTTTCTGTGTATCATTCCAAGTACAGCATTCATGAAAGGGTCGAGGTATGGAACAATGTGTTGGCCAAAAAAGAGAAGGCGAAAATAGTGATCGGGGCGCGTTCCGCATTGTTTTTGCCTTATTCAGATTTGGGATTGGTCATCGTCGATGAAGAACATGAAGGTTCCTTTAAACAGTTCGACCCAGCACCGAGATACCATGCTAGGGATGCAGCGATCGTCCTATCCACATTACATCAGTCGAACATTATTTTGGGTTCGGCCACCCCAAGTTTGGAGAGCTACTATAATGCACAGAACGGAAAATATGGGTACGCACACATCAATAGACGCTACGGCAATGTTTTAATGCCTGAAATTGAGTTGGTTGACTTAAAGGAGCAAATCCGAAAAAGACGAATGAAAGGCCATTTCTCCGAACGCTTATTACAGGAAATAACAGAAACCTTGAACAACGGCGAACAGGCCATCCTTTTTCAAAACCGACGGGGCTTTGCACCGATCCTTGAATGTACCACCTGTGGCCATTCGCCCCAATGTCCGAATTGCGATGTGAGTTTGACCTATCATCAATTTAAAAAACAATTGCGGTGTCATTATTGTGGCCATCATATTGCACTTCCGGAACGATGCGAGGCCTGTGGCAGTCCATCTTTGGACACCAAGGGTTTTGGTACGGAACAGGTCGAGGAAGAATTAAAGGGACTGTATCCCAACGCCAAGATCGGGAGAATGGATTTGGACACGACACGGGGCAAATATGGTTATGAGAAGATAATCACTGCTTTTGAGCAACAAGAGTTGGATATTCTTGTGGGCACACAGATGTTGACCAAAGGACTCGATTTTAGAAATGTGAATTTGGTGGGTATCATGAATGCCGATTCCCTATTGAATTTCCCGGATTATAGGGCACATGAGCGAAGTTTTCAGCTATTGACCCAAGTAGCGGGTAGGGCAGGGCGCACCCAAAAAAGAGGAAAGGTGATCATTCAAAGTTATAATCCCTATCATCAGATTTTAAAACAGGTTTCAACCAATGATTATGAAGGTATGTTCAAGGAACAGCTATATGAAAGGGAACAATTCTTATATCCACCATTGAATCGTATCATCAAGATTACCTTCAAGCACCGAAATTTCAATACGTTGAATGATGCTGCTGAATGGTTTTCGAAATCACTTCGCAACGTTTTTAAAAAGGGCATATTGGGCCCTGAGTACCCCCCAGTGGCTCGCATACGAAATCAATACTTGAAAAATGTGATCATTAAGATTCCTTTGGGCCAACCTTTGGGAAAAACGAAAAATAGCATTAAAAGAATCGAAAATTCCTTTAATGCTATTTCGCAGTTCAGAAGTGTACGTGTTATCTACAATGTAGACCACATTTAGAAATTACGTCATTTACGTACTTAGACATTACTTAGCGCTTCGGCCAGTTCAGTCTTCTTGTTTCTACTTAATGGAATCGACCTTCCGCTCACTTCAACATTCTTACTATTGAATTTTTCAACTTTTTCCAAGTTCACAATGTAGGATTTGTGAATGCGCAGAAATTTTTCTTCAGGCAATTGCTTTTCGAAAGATTTCATTGTTGATAAAATTACAATATTGGCCTCATCAGTAACCAATTTTATGTAGTCACCGAGTGCTTCGATCCATTTGATATCGTTAAGGATAACTTTCCTTTTCTTAAGATTACTTTTGACAAAGATGTGCTCTTCGTCTTCAAGTACCCTATTCATTTGCTCATATTTGGCTACGGCTCTTTTGACGGAAGCATCGAAACGGGCCATGGTAATGGGTTTGTGCAAATAATCCGTCACGTCATAGTCAAATGCTTTAAGGGCATAATCGGGTTTTCCGGTAATCAATATTACCTGTGGGCTGTTCTCAAGGGATTCGAGTAGGTCAAATCCATTGATGATCGGCATTTCAACATCAAGAAAAATCAAATCGATTTCGTGGTTCTTAATACCGTTTTTTGCTTCGATAGCATTGCTGTATTCTGCAACCATCGCTAGGTTAGGGTGATTGTTCACCAACTTTGCAACAGCCATCCTTTGCATTGATGAATCATCGACAATAATACTTCTTAATTTCATAAATGGGTTGATTTGTGGGGTTAAATCATCGACAAATTACTGAAAAAACACGTTGAACTGCAATAAAAGTTGTAAACATTGTATTAATAACTGTGTAATTTGCAATGACATATATTAAGATTTGGTTAAGTTCGATTTTTATCTTTATCCTATCTATAACGAAGAATTTTCCCTTTTCTTGTAATTCCTCGTAAATATTCTTATTTTTGCGCTCCTTAAAAACAAAATATTTATGAACAATTACGAAACTGTTTTCATTTTAAATCCCGTTCTATCAGATGTTCAGATAGAGGAAACAGTTAAGAAATTCGAGGATTTCTTAATTAAGAATGATGCCAAAATGGTATCAAAAGAAAATTGGGGGCTCAAGAAATTGGCTTATCCAATCCAGAATAAAAAAAGTGGTTTTTACCATTTATTTGAATTTACTGCTCCCGGAGAGGTTATTTTACCCTACGAGCAAGAATTCAGAAGAGATGAACGCGTAATGCGTTTCCTAACTGTGAAGTTGGACAAACATGCCGTCGCATGGGCTGAGAAAAGAAGAACAAGGTTAAAAACTAAAGCGTAAGGACTATGGCATCTATAGAACAACAGGCAAAAGGAAAAAAAGATGGGGAAATCAGGTATTTGACCCCTTTGAATATTGAAACCAACACCAAAAAGAAGTATTGTCGTTTCAAAAAATCAGGTATTAAGTATATCGATTATAAAGACGCTGATTTCTTGTTTAAATTAGTTAATGAGCAGGGTAAATTATTGCCCCGACGATTAACAGGTACTTCTTTGAAATATCAAAGAAAGGTAGCACAGGCAGTAAAACGTGCCCGTCATTTGGCACTTATGCCCTATGTTGGTGATTTATTAAAATAAAAGAAAAACGAACCATGGAACTTATATTAAAGGAAGACGTACAAAACTTAGGTTTTAAAGACGATTTGGTAAGTGTTAAGAACGGTTACGGAAGAAATTTTCTAATACCCCAAGGGTTGGCCGCAATGGCTACCCCTTCTGCTAAAAAAGTTTTGGCAGAGAACTTGAGACAAAGAGCCCATAAAGAGAAGAAGATCATTGATGCCGCCAATAAGGTTGCAGATGCTTTAAAGGCCCTTGAACTTAAAATCAAGGCGAAGGTCGGTGCAGGTGATAAACTTTTTGGATCGGTAACCGCCATCGATTTGGCTTCGGCCATTGAAAAGGAAGGGCATGAGATCGATAAAAAATTCATCAGTATCCAAGGTGGGGCCGTTAAAAGGTCCGGGCCTTACAATGCGCAAATTAGACTGCATAGGGATGTGATTATTGATTTCCCGTTTGAAGTGGTTGCAGAGAATAAATAACGTATTCCGTATATTAAATAATAGGCCTTTCAGTAATATCTGAAAGGCTTTTTTATTTTTGCAAACTATTTGGGGTGGGATTATAATAAACCCTTAGGGTAGTAACCGTATTGTTGAATTGGCCAAGTTTGGAATTTCCTATACAAGGCTTACAATAAACAATAGAACAATTTTATAAAATAGATGAAATACACGAGATTGACGAAACAGCAATTGGACGAGCTGCAACAGGAATTTATCAATTTTTTGGCCACCCAATCGATAACGGGTGAGGAGTGGGCCAAATTAAAGGTAGAAAAGCCCGAAGTGGCCGAGGATGAATTGGATGTTTTCAGTGACTTGATCTGGGAAGGGGTGCTTACCAAGGTATCCTATCTTGAGAATGTTTCTGCCCAGCAGATGCATTTGTTCCAATTGACCGAGAAGGAAATGAAACTGATTTCCGTCAAGGTAATGAATCCGGATATTGACTTAACGACCCATGTGGGTTTTGGATGGTTCAAGAAAAACTGGCAATCTGATTTTGTGGAATACCTTACGGCGTCAAAAGCCTATGGCCAGGATAGGAACCTTGATAAATTCAATTTGATACAGCAGGGGGCCGTCATCACCAAAGGTGATCTCTATAAGTGGTTTGATTCGATGATCGCTTAGTTTATTGTCATTCCTGCCTAGGCAGGAATCCACAAAACCATATATTTGCAGAAGAATTCTAAGAAATGGCACAAAAACCAGGTATACCTAAAGGAACAAGGGATTTTTCCCCTACCGAAATTGCTAAACGGGACTATATTTTCGAGATTGTAAAGAAGCACTTCAGGACTTTTGGTTTTCAGCCTATAGAAACCCCATCCTTTGAAAATTCGGAAACCCTGATGGGAAAATATGGGGATGAAGGGGATCGGTTGATTTTTAAAATATTGAATTCTGGGGATTTTATGGCTAAGGTTGATGATGTGGCCTATGATTCCAAGGATTCAAGGGCATTAACGCCTAAGATTTCCGAAAAGGCATTACGCTACGACCTAACCGTGCCCTTTGCCCGTTATGTGGTCATGCACCAGAATGAAATCGATTTTCCCTTTAAGCGCTATCAAATACAACCGGTATGGCGTGCCGACCGCCCTCAGAAAGGGCGTTTTAGGGAATTTTACCAATGTGACGCCGATGTGGTTGGGGCAAATTCGCTTTTACAGGAAGTGGAGTTGATCCAATTATACGATGCTGTGTTTGCCGATTTAAAGCTCGAGGGGGTTACCATTAAATTGAATAATCGCAAGATCCTAGCAGGTATCGCAGAGGTCATAGGGGCCCACGACAATTTAGTGGATTTTACGGTCGCCTTGGACAAATTGGATAAGATAGGGGTAGAAGGGGTCAAAAAAGAGATGTTGGCCAAAGGGATATCGGAACAGGCGATAGTAAAGGCAGGGCCTTTATTTGAGCTGTCAGGCACTAATGCCGAGCAATTGAATACGTTGAAACGCTTACTTTTTGATTCTGGGCAAGGAAGCACGGGCGTAGAGGAACTTGGGTTCATTATCAATGCCATAGACGATTTGGGGCTTCGATCGGCAACACTGGAAATCGATGTCACCTTGGCCAGGGGCCTTAACTATTATACAGGGGCAATCTTGGAGGTAGCTGCCCCAAAAGGGGTTGATATGGGCTCTATAGGGGGTGGGGGACGTTATGACGACCTCACAGGTATTTTCGGAATGAAGGATGTTAGTGGTGTGGGCATCTCCTTCGGGTTGGATCGTATATATTTAGTTTTGGAAGAATTGGGACTGTTTCCTGAAACCTTGGATAAGACGTTGGATGTGCTTTGCATCAACTTTGGGGAAAAGGAGGCCATGGCCGCCTTGAAATTAGTGACCCAATTACGGAACAAAGGGGTGAAAGCAGACGTTTATCCGAGTAACGCCAAAATGCAGAAGCAAATGAAATATGCCAATAACCGAAAGGTACCCTATGTTATTTTGATCGGGGAACACGAATTGGCGAATAATTCGTTTGTGGTCAAGAATATGCAGAGTGGTGTGCAGAAGAATTATGGGTTGGACCAATGCCAAGATTTTATAAAAACGTTATAATCTTTTTTTTATCGCCTTGATTATCTCTTTATAATATTCCACACCATGGGGTACATACTTTTTTAAATGGGCCAAACCCCAAGTTTCCTCTGAAAATTGAATCAGGGAGATAAGGTCCAAGGCTTCCACTTCGGCATCTTGCTTTTTTAATTCGTGTAACGGTACTTTCAATTCGCAAAGAAAGGTATGGTGGAATTCACAATCGATCAAATTGTCATGATGTCTTTGGATCGATTTGAAAACCCCGATTTTCTCTAATTTCCCAGGATAGATATTCAAGCCAATTTCTTCCGATATTTCCCTGATAGCCGATGTTTCAAAGTCCTCACCGGCACCAACATGCCCTGCCACGGATACATCCCATAGTAGGGGATGGATGTCTTTGTCCTTTCCTCTTTGTTGAATTAAAACTTGCCCATTTTTGGTATAGAACCAAACATGCACCGTTGGATGAAACAAGCCTTTTTTATGGGCAATTGACTTCATGGCGGTCTTTCCGGTGAAGTTTCCTTCCGAGTCTAATATGTCAACCAACTCATCCATTAATAAAATACAAATTCAGGTGTCCTCCCCTTAAAAAGGGGAGGTGCCTACCGACTAGTCATTATTCAAAATAACTGAATGTCTCCCCCTTCTTTATTTTCAACACCGTTTCATAGATCAAGCGGATTACATTCTCAACATCGTCTCTGTGCACGGTTTCCACCGTTGTGTGCATATAGCGCAATGGCAAGGAAATCAAGGCGGAGGCGACTCCACCATTGCTATACGCGAAGGCGTCTGTATCTGTCCCCGTAGACCTAGAGGCCGCCATGCGTTGAAAGGGGATATTTTTCGCCTCAGCAGTTTCTATGATCCGTTCCCGAAGTTTGTTCTGTACCGCAGGGGCATAGGAAATAACAGGTCCGGCACCTATCTCGGTATGGCCTTGGGTTTTCTTTTCGATCATAGGCGTGGTCGTGTCATGGCAAACATCGGTGATAATGGCCACATTCGGTTTTATGGTCTGGGTAATCATTTCAGCCCCACGCAACCCTATTTCCTCCTGCACGGAATTGGTAATGTACAGGCCAAAAGGTAATTTCTTTTTGTTTTCATGCAACAAACGGGCAACTTCGGCCACCATGAACCCACCGACCCTATTGTCAATGGCACGGCATACGAATTTATCCTTATTGAGGATCTGGAACTCATCGGGATAGGTAATGACACAACCGACATGTACCCCCATTTTTTCAACTTCCTTATTATCCTTTGCTCCTATATCGATAAAGATATTATCCAACTTAGGGGGCTCTTCTTTCGACTTGTCCCTCGTGTGGATCGCTGGCCAGCCAAAAACGCCTTTCACAATACCTTTTTTGGTATGGATGTTCACCCATTTGGAAGGGGCGATTTGATGATCGCTTCCTCCATTGCGAATCACGTAAAGAAGTCCGTTATCCGTGATATAGTTGACATACCACGAAATTTCATCGGAATGCCCTTCGATGACCACCTTGTAATCAGCCTCTGGATTAATGACACCTACAGCAGAGCCATAGGTATCGGTAATGAAAGTGTCGACATATGGTTTTAGATACTCCATCCAAATTTTTTGACCTTCCCATTCATAGCCCGTAGGAGCTGCATTGTTCAAGTATTTTTCCAGAAAATCCATTGATTTTTTGGTAAGAACCTTATTTGTAGCCATATGAAATATTTTAGGATACAAACTTAACAATATTCACTTTTAATTAATAATAACCATGATTAATAATCGTTAATTTTGGCAAGGCTTTTGCGTTTGCCCTATTGTATGGATAAAAGGAGTTTATTTTTGGTGTTCGGTCTATGTAGCTTGTTTATTTCCGCACAAGTGAAGGAACAGCCCATGGATTCGATTACGGAGAAACTGATCATCATTGAAGGCGATTCGATCATGTACCATTCCATTCCATTGGATGAGGTGTATGTATTCAGTAACTTGAAATTTACTTCCTATGAGGATAAACTCAGGTATTATATTTTAAGACGTAAGACCATTAAGGTATTTCCTTATGCCAAAATGGCTGCCGAAAGGCTCACTGAACTCAATGATAGCCTTTCGAGGATAAAGAAACCGAGAAAGCGGAAAAAATACACTAGGGAAGTCCAAAAATATATTGAAGGTGAATTTTCGGACGAACTGAAAAAACTGACCCGTACCGAGGGACAGATATTGGTTAAACTGATATACCGGCAAACCGGTAATACGGCTTTTGGCCTGGTTAAGGAGTTGCGAAGCGGATGGCGTGCATTCTGGTACAATACTACGGCCAAAATGTTCAAGATAAGCCTAAAAGAAGAGTATAGGCCCGATGTGGTTCAAGAGGATTATCTTATAGAGGATGTCTTACAGCGTGCCTTCGCGGCCGGTCGATTGGAACGCCAGAATTCCGTATTGGATTTCAATTATATGGATCTAGAAAACAAATGGGGGTCCACTGATGCCGAAGGCAAGGAAATGCAATGACCGGGGATAGCTTTCGTTACTTCTTCTTTTTTGGGGTATTGAACAGGGCGTTCATCATCAGATGTACACTATAGAATCCCATTGCTATGGCTGCAATGGCCAACACCAAACCTAGTATCAGGACCGGAATATAAAAAGCGTGTTCTTGATTTTTAAACGCCTGCCATATCACAACCGGGGCAGCGAACATCAATAGAAAGGTATAGGCAAAGTGTTTTACTCCCTTGATCAAAAGGTCCTTATCCGTTTTCATGGTACGTACATCTTGGACCATAAAAATACCAATTTTGGGCTTATAATGGTAAAACGTAAGACTTCAAATTTTACTCCAGGACTATGGTCTCTGCAAATTCTTGGCACACGGCAAAATACCCCAAGGCCAAATTATCACTATTGTTGGTATTTATGATATTACCCCTCACTGTGGCTGCCGGGGTCTGGAAGGGACCTTGATCTCCACCGCTTTGCACGATCAATTGATTCATGTAGTTGTAAAATGCCTCATCTACCCCTAAAATACTGATATTAAGTTCACGGCCAGATTCGAGTCCTTCCTCATAGAAATATGAAAATTCAAAGGATTGGCCTTGGTAGAATGTATCTTCAGAGACCAGGTATTCATTGAAATCAAAATCAAAAAGATAAAAATCAACACGGTTTGCATCATCGGTATAAGAAACCAAAATTTCGGTTTCATTTTCTGAGAACAACGTGCCGTCCCCCTCTTTTAAGTCATCGAAAGGCACTGAAGGAACGTAGGCCGTATTTGCTTCGTATAGCTCATTATTATACACTATGGTCAATTGTAATGCACCTTGCATAAGTTGATCGGTCGACCAATTCGCAACGTAAATTCCTGATCCAATAGGTTCTTCCACCAAATCTGTCACAGTATTGGTCGATGTATTTAAAAGGTGGATCTGATCCAATACCGCGGGCCCTATTTCCTCGAAAAAAGAGGTAGTTTCTGTAGCGGCAACCTGTACCCGTGTTGTTACGACATCGGTATCCACACGGATCAAGGCATCGATTGCAAGGCGTGTTTCATCATTGGGGACATCGACTTCGATTACATCCTCACAACCGATGAGCATTATAGAGAAAACCAATAAAATAAAATATTTACCCATGGCTTAAAATTTAAAGTTATAGGTTACGGCCGGTACTATCCCGAAAATCGAAGTTCGGACCGCCTCATTCACATTCGTATCCTGATTTCTGCGAAAGGATATTGAGGCCGCATTCTTTCTGCTATACACATTATACAGACTGAACACCCATTCGCCCTGTAATTTTCTAAACTGGTTCTTTTTTGGTGTAAGCGTGGCAGAAACGTCCATACGATGATAGCTTGGGAGTCTTTCCTTGTTTCTCAATCCATAATAGGGCACGGTCAGTCCCTGAAATTCATATTGTCCAATAGGGTAGTTGGTAGGTTGCCCTGTCTGATAAACAAAATTGGTATTGAAACTCCATTTGGAATTAAGTTCATAGTTCCCATAGACTGAAAAGTCGTGGGTTTTATCATAAGGGGTATTGTACCACGCTCCATTATTGATGCCGGATTCCATTGCATTGCGCCCGGGGGTCCTTTGCTCCGATTTTGATAGGGTATAGGCTAACCAGCCCTGAAGTTTACCAATGTTTTTGCGCAACAGGAACTCGAGGCCATACGCTCTTGCCTCACCATTCAATATGACTTGCTCTATGGCATCATTGGCAATCAAGTTGGCCCCATCCACATAATCGATACGGTTTTGGATATCCTTGTAAAAAATCTCGGTCTCTACCGAATAATAACCCTCCTTAAGATTCTGGAAATATCCAATAGCATATTGATCCAAGAGCTGTGGCTTTATAAACGTTCCACTGGGGGTCCATACATCTAAGGGTGTTGGGGAATTGGTGTTTGAAAGTAGGTGTAGGTACTGTGCCAACCTGCTATAACTGGCTTTTACAGAGCTTTCTGAATTTAAAGTATAAGACAAACTGATCCTGGGTTCAAAATTGTTGAATTTGGCCAAGCTTTCATTCCGTTTAGGATTCAATACGCCTATGGGATCCGCTTCTTGGTATATTTGAAGTTCTGTATTGAATACTATCGGATGGTCATTTTCATAGAGGTTCACCTCATCTTGGCCCAAACGGTTGAAATTACTGAACCGCAAGCCATAGCCTAGACTTAGTTCTGGGGTTATCTCATGTTCAATATCGATGTAAGCGGCAAACTCATTGGCATACTTCTGGATAAGCTGATCTTCAACGATCCCCGAATTGGAATTACTGGGTGCTATCTTGCCTGGATTGAAACGATAATAGATATTGTTAAGACCATAGTTTATTTGAAGATGATCATTGATATAGTGTTTTAAATCATATTTCACATTGAAATTTTGTATGCCCGAGTTCCAGTCAAAACCTACAAAATCCAATTTCAAACCATAGTAATAGTCTGAATAAATCAATGAAAGATTAGAGAATAACTTGTTGGATAACAAATGGTTCCAGCGAAAATTCCCTACGGCATTGCCATAGGTGTTCACAAAACTATCACTGATGCTGAAAACATCCCTTCCAAAATATCCCGATAAGAAAATATTGTTGTTTTCGTTCAGTTTAAAGTTGATTTTGGTGTTCAGATCGTAAAAATAGGCCGTATTGTCGATGTCGAACAAGGGTAGGAAAATATGGGCATAGGATGACCTGCCCCCGATGAGGAAGGCCGCTTTGTCTTTTTTCAAGGGTCCTTCAACAAGCAGGCGGCTCGCCACCAGACCTATACCTCCATTCACATGAAATTCCTTGCTATTGCCTTCTTTTTGGAAGATATCCAAAACGGATGATAGTCTGCCACCATAGCGGGCAGGAATACCCCCTTTGTACAGTTTTATATCTTTTATGGCATCAGGGTTGAATACCGAGAAAAATCCGAAAAGGTGGGATGAATTGAAAATCGTGGCCTCATCGAGAAGAATCAGGTTTTGGTCTACGGCACCACCCCTAACATTGAAGCCCGAAGACCCTTCACCCGCATTGGTAACCCCGGGCAATAAAAGTATTGATTTGATGACATCGGCCTCCCCAAGAATCACCGGTATCTTTTTGATCGTTGATACAGACATCGTATTCACGCTCATTTGGGGTTTGCGAATGTCCAATTTTTCACTCGTATTGGTAACTATGACCTCCTCCAATTGTTGGGCCTCTTCGACCATCAAGAAATTCAGCTTGCTGTTTTCGGTCAATTGTAGGGTGTGTAGTTGGTCTTGAAAACCCAGATAACTGACCTGTATTTCATATTCCCCTTGGGGTAGGGTGATGGAATAGAAACCATACTCATTTGTAGTCACCCCTGTATTCAAGGCAGGAATGGCGATGGTCACGCCGATCATTGTTTCGTTGCTCGATGCTTCCGATACGCTGCCACTGAGCGTGAATTTTTGTTGGGAAAAAAGAGAAAATGAAAAAATAAAGAACAGGATGATAAAAGTTGGAAACCTCTTATTCATTGATGCAATTTTTTATAAATGTAAAAAGAATACCAAGGGATAATGGCGTATTAACATTAATTTAAAAGAAAAAAAACCCTTGACAAATGACAAGGGTTTCAATAGGGTGTATCAACGAATCAGATATGGGACAATATATCATTGAATGTCTTGCTAGGTCGCATGGCATTGGCAATGCGTTTTTTATCGGGCAAATAATATCCCCCGATATTTTGCGGACTGCCTTGTGCTTCCTTTAATTCATTGATTATTTTAGATTCATGGCCCTTCATTGCTTCCGCAACCTTTGTGAAGGTGTTTTTCAAGTCCATATCCTGATCCTGGTTCGCCAATGCTTCGGCCCAGTACATCGCCAAATAAAAATGACTTCCCCTTGTATCCAATTCCATCACCTTACGCGAGGGGGATTTATCGTTCAACAAGAATTTTTCGGTGGCACTATCCAAAGCATCCCCTAAAATACGCGCTTGGGGATTATTGTTTTTTTCGCCATAGAATTCGAGCGAGACACCAAGTGCCAAGAATTCACCCAGTGAATCCCATCGTAGATGGCCTTCTTCCAAAAATTGTTCGACATGTTTGGGCGCAGAGCCTCCGGCCCCTGTTTCAAAAAGGCCGCCCCCATTCATAAGGGGTACTATGGAAAGCATTTTGGCACTTGTACCGACTTCCAAAATCGGGAAGAGATCGGTTAGGAAATCACGTAGAACATTCCCTGAAACAGAAATGGTGTCTTTGCCTTCTTTCAATCGTTTTAAGGTAGCTTTTGTAGCTTCAATAGGGGAAAGGATCTTAATGTCCAATCCAGTGGTGTCATGATCGGGCAAATAAGCTTTCACCTTTTTCATCAACTCCCTATCATGGGCTCTTTCTTCATCTAGCCAGAAAATAGCAGGAATTTGGGACGCCCGGGCTCTTGAAACGGCTAATTTTACCCAATCTTGGATAGGGGCGTCTTTTACTTGGCACATTCTCCAGATATCACCTTTCTCGACGGTGTGTTCCAATAAGGTTTTTCCAGAATTTATGTCAATTACGGATACTTTGCCGTCTTTTCCTATTTCAAAGGTCTTATCATGGGAACCATATTCCTCCGCTTTTTGAGCCATTAGTCCAACATTCGGAACCGTACCCATGGTGGTTGGGTCAAAAGCGCCATGCTCCTTGCAAAAATCGATGGTCGCAGAATAGATGCCTGCATAACTGCTGTCGGGAATAACCGCTTTGGTATCCTGTGCTTCACCTTTCGCATTCCACATTTTTCCTGAATTTCGGATCATTGCAGGCATAGAGGCATCGATAATAACATCACTTGGCACGTGAAGGTTGGTAATTCCTTTTTCTGAATTGACCATGGCCAAAGCAGGTCCTTGGCTTATCGCAGTCTTGATGGCGTTCTCAATTTCATTTCTTTTTTCCTCAGGAAGCCCATTGAGTTTATCCAATAGACTTTCCAAGCCGTTATTGGCATTTACCCCAATAGCCTCAAGGGTAGGACCATATTTGGCAAACACATCCTTAAAAAAGACCTCGATGGCATGACCGAAGATAATAGGGTCGGAGACCTTCATCATGGTGGCCTTCAGATGTAAGGAGAATAATACTCCCTTTCTCTTGGCATCTTCGATTTGCTCGGCTAAAAACGCGACCAAGGCTTTTTTGCTCATTATCGTAGCATCGATGATCTCACCTTTTAACAGCGGAATATTCTCTTTTAAAACCATGGTAGTACCATCATCACCGGTAAGTACCACTTTAACACTGGTTGCAGCGGCAAGGGTCAATGATTTTTCATTTGATTTGAAATCCCCATGATCCATGGTCGCAACGTGGGTAGCGGAATCCTTGCT
This sequence comes from Maribacter sp., assembly GCF_049667165.1. Taxonomy (GTDB): domain Bacteria; phylum Bacteroidota; class Bacteroidia; order Flavobacteriales; family Flavobacteriaceae; genus Maribacter_A. The sequence goes on along the minus strand of NZ_JBATHS010000183.1, from coordinate 23,393 downwards.
CCAAGCACCCATGCTATGTGGATTTTGTTTCGCATAATTCTTAACGGCCCTAGGTGCCCTTCGGTCAGAATTTCCTTCCCTAAGAACAGGGTTTACGGCACTGCCCTTGATTTTGTCATAGGTGGCCTTTATTTTACGTTCTGCATCATTTTTTGGGTCTGCAGGATAATCGGGAATTGCAAAACCTTTATTTTGAAGTTCTTCAATGGCTTCGTTCAATTGAGGAATCGAAGCACTGATATTTGGTAGTTTTATGATGTTTGCTTCCGGATTTTTGGCGAGATTCCCCAACGCTTCAAGGTCATCATCCATTCGTTGGGCCTCGGTCAGGAATTCCGGAAAAGAGGTGATGATCCTAGAAGCCAAAGAAATATCCTTGGTCTCTATGTTTACGCCCGAAGTTTTGGTAAATGCTTGAACAATGGGTAGAAAAGATTGGGTAGCTAAGGCAGGGGCCTCATCGGTCTTGGTATAGTAAATCTTAGGCATTTAATAGAAAATTTGATTTTAGTGCTGCAAATATACAACTTTATGGTCGCCCCAAAGATCGGGAAATAGGGATTATTTATCTTGTGAAGGATTCTTTTGGTATGGGGTTGAACACACCATGTTCGCTTATTACTGGCATAAAAAACAAAAGCCATATCATTGTACAAGTACATTTGATATGGCTTTTTAGAAATAGGTAGTCAATATATGTCTTGTATTTTCAACAAAACCGCAACCAGTGATTGCCATCAACTAGGCTATTTCAACGTTTGAAATACAAGATAGTCCTTAATCCTTCAATCAAGTAACGCTTTGTATTTCTTCTCGCTGTCTTAATATTCTCAACGTAGCTATAGAACCTGGGTTTTATAGTTCTATCAAAAACATCCACATAATTCTCCGCAAGACGTGAGCCCTTTGGTCTTCATGCTCGTCTATCCAATTCATTCCAATCAGGACGAATCCCGATGCAAGGTCTTGGTAAACTAAACAACAATATAAAGAACGTAACCTTTATAATGAAATATTAAACGAACCCTATGGGCTTTCCTATTATTCCATAAAATAAAAGTACATTATAATTTTCGATTTACAATGAATTAAAAATCAACACCTTATGAACTATGGTTGTTAACAATTGTTCATAAAAAAAACACCCCATGACTTTGGGGTGTTTTTCAGAGCGTACATATATTTTCTTAGGAACGTACTTCCTTGATTCTTGCTTTCTTCCCGGTAAGTCCTCTAAAGTAGTATATTCTGGCCCTTCGAACCTTACCTTTCTTATTAACCTCAATTTTTTGCAATGCTGGCAAGTTGATCGGGAAAATACGTTCAACCCCGATTGTTCCAGACATTTTTCGTATCGTAAAGGTTTCCGTTGCGCCGCTGCCCCTTCTTTGGATGACTACCCCTTTAAAGAACTGGGTACGTGTTTTTTCGCCTTCCCTAATTTCATAGTATACCGTGATGGTATCACCGGCGGAGAATTCGGGAAATTCTTTTTTTGAAATGAACTCGTTTTCTACGAAGTTGATTAATGCTTCCATTACTTTATTTTACAATGATATTCAACCAACATTCACGATTTTCGTCAGAGGTTGATTTAACAGGGTGCAAAAATAAGCTATAAATTAAAATGCACAAGATTTTTATTTCTAATTTTTCCAAAAAAGGGTCATGATTTCCCGATTATTGGCTTTTTAAGTGTCGCGATCGCAACGAGAAGGCAAAAACGTCAGCAAAAAGGTATTCCAAAATGGTCAAATATTCCTCCCGACCGAAGGGGCCAAACAAGAAGCATCAAGCTTCCAGTGGTTCCAGGGCCATTAAGCGTTTTTTGTGCGATCTGAATATTGCATTTATAGATTCGAGAAAACCAAAACAAGGACCTTAACCTTGAAGATTAAGGTTTCTGACGGGAATATGTAAAACATTATGTGGTTTATGGTGCTTCATCGGTTAGCAGGTCTGGTCGCAAGGTTTTTGTTCTTTTGTGAGCCTCATTTTCACGCCATTCCTCGATTTTAGGAAAATTTCCACTCAAAAGAACTTCAGGCACCTTTACTCCTTTGTATTCCGAAGGTCTCGTATATACCGGAGGTGCCAATAGGTTATCCTGAAACGAGTCGGTGAGGGCGGAAGTTTCATTGCCGAGCACTCCAGGAATAAGCCGAATGATGGTATCGCATAGAATGGCCGCTGCCAATTCCCCCCCCGAAAGCACATAGTCCCCAACGGAGATTTCCTTGGTTATAAAGAGATCTCTAACCCGTTGGTCTACCCCTTTATAATGTCCGCAAAGAATGATCACATTTTCAAGAAGCGATAGCGTATTCGCAATTTTTTGGTTCAAGGTCTGTCCATCGGGAGTCATATAAATGACCTCATCATACTCGCGTTGGGCCTTAAGGGCCGAGATACATTTATCAATAGGTTCTATCATCAATACCATACCTGCCCCACCTCCGAACTGATAGTCATCCACTTGGTTATAGGTTTTATCGGTATAGTCCCTTAAATTATGCAGATGCACCTCGACCAATTCTTTTTCGATAGCCCGCTTTAGGATGGAAGCTTCAAACGGACTCTTGAGCAATTCGGGTAATACGGTTATAATATCAATTCGCATAATAGCTGATAGATCTAAATTATTGTGCAGTCCAAAAGTAATGAAAACTGTCAACGTCCTTCACCCAGTCCAATTTTTCATACAGTCTTTGAGCAGGATTATCAATGGCGGTTTCGAGGGCAAGGCCTTTTGCCTTATTGTCTAAGCAGAATTTCTTGGCCCTGTTCAACAGTGCCTCACCGATTTGTTTTTTTCTAAAGTCTGGATGCACGAATAAATCATTCAAGACATAGGATCGTTGCATTGAAACGGAAGAGAATAGGGGATAGAGTTGCGTGAATCCTACAGGTTCATCCGAACAATAGGCAAGGAAAATCATCGAATCGTTTTTTCTGAATCGTTCCTTTAGAAAGGCCTTTGCTCCTTCAATATTGCTTTCTTGGTTATAAAATACCCGGTACTGGTCGAATAAGGGCACGACGTGAAGGAGGTTTTCTATCGAAGCAGTAACGATTTCGATCATAGCGCTAGCAAAAAAAAGCTCCATCAAGGAGCTTTTTTTTATTTTGATTTCTTGTATTTGTTTATCTCGTCTTGCAGCTGCCTACTTATTTTTTGTTCCCTTTCCAATGCCCTTCGTCGGTGATCCTCATATTCGATCTCGACCTCTGAGAGTGCAGTTTTCGCCTCCTGGGTCAGCGTATTGCTTCTCCTGAATTTATAGACGAACAGAAGGAACAATAAAAGTAACCCTGCGATAATGGTCCAAAGAATAAAATTATATGTGGCTTTTGAAACCAATAGCCCTAAAAAGGACATGCTATCCTTTTCCTCGGTGACCGCTGTTAAATTATTGGTCGTTTCTTCCAACTTTTTGTTCAAGGAGGAAATAGTGGCCTCATGGCCCGATATGGTAGCGTTCAATTCCGCTGCTTTTTTATAAGAGGCTTTGAGGGAATCCACGACATTCTTACGCAATTTATCCAAAGAGGTTATGCGAACTACCTCATAACGTATGCCATCGGCCCTATAATTACCTGATTTTCTGAAGACATATTCGAACTGGCTATCAATATTCCCTTTGTCCAAGGACAATTCCTCTGTGTCGGCTGGTTCTTCTTGAGCGCTGTGAAAATTAAAAGCGAATATGGCCAATATTAAAAGTAGTGTTTTTAAACCTTTCATTTTAAAATGGTTCTAAGTTTAGTAAATGATTTAGAGGTAACTAAAGTAAACCATTAAAATCAATTAAGAAAAAAAATTGATCACAAGGTTTATAAAGCTAGGAACGCAAAGGTTCTATTTTAATTGTATGCTTTAAGCTAAAAACCTAATAATAGGTAAATCGTCTCACTTTGGCTATATACTTGGCAAGTCTTATGACCTGATGCGAATACCCATATTCATTATCATACCAGATATAAAGAACAATATTCTCACCGTTATCCGAAACTATGGTTGCCCTACTATCATAGATTGCGGGCGCTGATGTTCCGACAATATCAGACGATACCATTTCCTTGCTCAAGGAATACTTTATTTGTTCAACGAGGTTACCTTCCAAAGCATATTTCTTGAGTATGGTGTTAATACCATCCAATGAGGTTTTGTTTTTAATCACCAAGTTCAAAATAGCCAATGAACCATTGGGGACCGGAACACGTATGGCATTTGAGGTTAATTTTCCATGAAGCGAGGGGAGTGCCTTCGATACGGCTTTTCCGGCACCTGTTTCCGTTATGACCATATTCAAGGCTGCAGCCCTTCCACGTCTGTATTTTCCGTGCATATTGTCAACAAGGTTCTGGTCATTCGTATACGCATGAATGGTTTCCAAATGCCCTTTTTTTATACCAAGGGAGTCTTCGACGACCTTTAGGATAGGGGTAATGGCATTGGTGGTGCAGGATGCGGCGGAAAAAATATGGGTCTTGTCCGGGTCGTATTCCAAATGATTGACTCCATGAACGATATTCGGAACCTCTTTTCCGGGAGCTGTCAATAATACTTTTGAAATCCCCTTGGCCCTTAAGTGACGGGACAATTGCTCTTGGTCCCTATAGGCCCCTGAATTGTCGATTAAAAGCGCATTTTCAATCCCATAGTGCGAATAGTCCACATCCTCGGGATTACTTGCGCTGATGACATGAACCGTTGTGCCATTGATAATCAGGGCACTGTTCTTTACATCAGTATCCACCGTACCCAAAAACCTACCATGAACGGAATCCGTACGCAATAGATTCGCTCGTTTTTCCAGGATTTCTTCATTGATGTCGCCACGGGTGACAATGGCCCTTAAACGGAGCTGGTTGCCTTTGCCTGTTTTGGCCATCAATTCGCGGGCCAATAACCGTCCGATCCGTCCAAAACCGTACAAGACCACATCTTTGGGTTGAATTTCCTTGGCACTATGGGCATCCTTCAATTTCTCGATAACAAACGCCTTGATGTCATTGTAGGTATGGTCGTCGGAATGATATTCATACGTTAACTTGCCGATATCCAATTTGGCCGGTGGTAGTTTTATATCATTGATAGCCCGAAGGATTTCAATGGAATCGAAAATAGAGATCGGCTTTTGCACAAACTCCCCTGCATACTCGTGTAAGTGAATGATATCACTTACACTGCGGTCTATAATTTGATTCTTGAACAGCACCACTTCAATGGCCTTGTCATACCATAGGTCACTGGTGATTTTGATGAATTCCGTAGTCGCTTTTCTGCGATCGGCCTGGAAGGCCAATTCTTTCTCGTATGATTTTGTCGGGTTCATGGGTTGTTGAAGTTAATAATTTTATCAAAAGTAAAAGTTTCAGCCCTTACTATCGCGCTTTCCCATATCAAAAAAAAACGAGGTCGTTTTTTAAACGACCTCGTTCATAACCTCCGTAATTTGTCTTACTGAAATATCAGACGTTCCCTTTCCCCTTTTTCATTGATCATGGTAATGCTTGATTTTCCGTATTTCGAAATACGCCCAAAAAGGGTTTTTGCCTCCTGAATATCACTTATCTCCTCATCGTCGACAGAAAGAAGTACTTTTCCATTTAGACCATATCCACGATACATTTCAGGGACCCCAACGATTTTGACCCCCTTCTTGGTTTTGAATGTTTTTTTATCCTTATCGGTCAAATTCTTGACCTCGAGTCCCATAACAGGAACAAATAAGGTCTGTCTCTCTTTTATAGTTACCGGAACCATTAGTTGTTCTCCTTGACGGTCTATTGTTATCTCCAATTCATCACCAGGTCTTTTGGTAGAAAGGTATCCAGTTAAATCTGCAAATTTATGGACCTCAATCTGATCTATTGCTTTAATTACATCACCCTCTTTTAAATCGGCCTCGTCCGCTCCTGATTCTTCCTCTACACCTTCAATATAGACCCCATCGATCTCGTTTATTCCTTTTTCGATGGCATATGGTGTATTCAAGGATACGGTCTTAATGCCCAAAACACCTTTTTGGACGCTACCAAATTCCATGATATCATCGATGACCTTCTTGGCTATATTGCTGGGTACGGCAAAGGAATACCCCACATATGATCCCGTTTGGGACGAAATAGCGGTGTTGATTCCGATAAGATCCCCATTGGTATTGACCAAAGCCCCACCACTGTTGCCAGGATTCACGGCAGCATCGGTTTGGATAAAGGATTGGTCCGTACTCATAAGGGCCCGGGCTTTGGCACTGACAATTCCAGCCGTTACCGTAGAGGTCAAGTTAAACGGATTGCCTACAGCCAATACCCATTCACCCACTTTGACATTGTCAGAATCCCCAAAAGCCAAATAGGGCAATTGTCTTTTTGCGTCAATTTTGAGAAGGGCAATATCGGAATTTGGATCTGTGCCGACCAATTCCGCTTCGTAAGTTTTATTATTGTTCAAGGTAACTTGTAATTGACTGGCGCCTTTGATGACGTGATTGTTGGTTACGATATATCCGTCGGGCGATATGATGACCCCAGAACCCGTACCGATCTGAGCTTTCTGGTTCCCTTCATACCCATAAAAGAATTCCATTAAACTGGTCGGACCCCTGCTTATGGTCACGTTTTTAACGTGCACAACTGCGTTTACCGTTGTTTCGGCAGCCATGGTAAAATCAACTTCATTGATCCCTGCCCCTTTGGCCGATGTGGGCGACAAGCTTGAATTGATGATTGATGAGGCGTTATCATCAGTGACAACGGCATAATTCGTTTTCTCAAAAAATAGTTTGTAGGCGCCTAAGGTTATAGCCCCTGCAAAAAGTGCAATAAGTAACGAACTCCCTATTTTCTTCATAAGTATGTAGTATTATATTAAACCAGCATTATATTCATAGCGTAAAATTAAACGAATTTAAGATCCTGTTTTTACGGTTTAACTCCTTTTTAACTGCTAAAAAACCCTTAAAATTAAACTATATTTACCCCATAAAATTTAATATGGTTCATACTTTCTACAAATATCAGGGAACAGGGAATGATTTTGTTATGATGGACAATCGGTTGGAAACCTTTCCCAAAAACGATATCGAATTGATTGCCAGGCTTTGCGATAGGAGGGTTGGGATAGGTGCTGATGGACTCATTCTACTTGAGAATGATGAATCCTTGGATTTTAAAATGGTATATTTCAACGCAGATGGTAATATGGGTACCATGTGTGGCAATGGAGGTCGTTGTTTGGTTGCCTTTGCAAATTTTCTCGGTTTAATCGCCTCGGAAACCAAATTCAGCGCCGTAGATGGACCCCATTTGGCGACCATCGAGGGTGATAGGGTAGAGTTGGGAATGGGCAACGTCACTGAAATAAAAACGAAACCCAATGCCTATTTCCTGAATACAGGTTCCCCTCATCATGTTCAGGTGGTAAAGCATCTTCAGGATTTGAAGGTGTACAAGGAGGGTTCAAGATTGCGCTATGGCCTCTATGGTGAAAAAGGAAGCAATATCAATTTCGTTGAACCAATGGCCGATGGTTCTTTTGCTGTTAGGACCTATGAACGAGGGGTGGAGGATGAAACCCTTTCTTGCGGAACGGGTGTTACCGCGGTGGCCATTGCGATGCACCATGCCAAGAAAGTGACCTCAGAGGTTGTTGATATCGAAACCCGAGGGGGTAAATTGCAGGTTCGGTTTTCAGTGCAGGCGGAAGGTTATGGAAATGTACGCCTCATAGGGCCGGCGAAACAGGTTTTTAAAGGAGAAATCGAATGGTGAACTTACAAGGAAAACAGATTCATTTAAGAGCAATCGAACCCGGGGATCTTGATTTTCTATACCAATTGGAGAACAATACCGATATTTGGGAAATCAGCGGTACCATTACGCCCTATTCCAAACAAGTGCTAAGGCATTATTTGGAAAATGCCCATAGGGATATCTATGACGTCAAACAATTGCGTTTGTGTATATGTAAAGGGAACAAAGTGCTTGGATTAATCGATTTATTCGATTTTGATCCACAGAATAAAAGGGCTGGTATCGGATTGGTTGTTCTCGAGGAAAAAGAGCGAAACAAGGGCATTGGCGCTGAGGCGATCGGGCTTTTGTACGAATACGGCTTTAAGGTCTTGGGATTGCGCCAATTGTATGCCAACGTATTGGAAGATAATTTGGCCAGCCTGCATCTGTTCAAAAAAATGGGGTTTGTTGAAGTGGGAATAAAGAAGGATTGGATTTTTTCGAAGGGAGGATTTAAAAATGAAGTTTTACTGCAAAAAATAAACGCTTAATGTATATAAAGAGGATCTTGTTGATCGTGGTAGCCTTGGGGCTGGTTGTAGGGGGAATATTCGCCTATAAGGTATACGATGCGGTATTTTCACCCAATACCAAGTTCAACGAAAAAGAAGCATTCGTCTACATTCCTTCCGATGCCAGTATCGATGATGTGAATGCCTTGTTGAAACCCCTTTTGAAGAACACCGCCTCATTCATGCAGGTGGCCGATAGAAAAGGATACACCCCAAACGTCAGGGGGGGTAAATACATGCTTGCGAAAGGTATGAACAACAATGCTATTGTCAATTCGTTGCGAAGCAATAATATTCCTGTAAAGGTATCCTTCAACAACCAAGAGACCTTGGCCGATTTGGCCGGCCGGATTTCTTCCCAGTTGGAACCTGACAGTCTCGGGCTTTTGTCAGTACTGAACGACGTTGCTTTTTATAAGGCCAATGGATTCACCGAGGAAACAAAATTAGCGATGTACATGCCAAATAGTTATGAGTTTTTCTGGAATACCCCAGCCGAAAAGTTCAGGGACCGCATGTTGAAAGAATACAAACGTTTTTGGAATGATGAACGTGTTGCCAAAGCGAAAGCATTGGGCTTATCCCCGAATGAGGTTGTTTCGTTGGCTTCGATCGTGCATAAGGAAACGGCAAAAGTAGATGAACGGCCTCGGGTGGCCGGGCTGTATCTGAACCGATTGCGACAGGGAATGCTGTTGCAGGCGGATCCCACGGTTATCTATGCCATAAAAAAGCATTCTGGCAACTTTGATACCGTTATCAAAAGAGTCCTATACAAAGACCTTGAACTCGATTCTCCGTACAATACATATAAATATGCGGGTGTACCTCCAGGGCCGATTACCATGCCTGATATTTCGGCTATAGATGCCGTTCTAAACCCTGAGAACCATGAGTATCTTTATATGGTTGCCAATGTAGAGGATTTTGGATATCACAAATTTGCTAAGACCGGAGCGCAACACAACCGAAATAAGGCACAGTATATCCGATGGATAAATAGCCAGAATATCAAGAGATAGGCTATTAATCGTAATTTTAAGACTTGTTAACTAAAATTGAATATTTTTAACAAGAGCTTCTTACACTTGCATTTTTAGCATTCTATCTTTGTAGCGTGAAATTTAAGCGAACCCTTTTTGGTTGTAAGTCTTAAGAAAACAGAGATATGGGAAGATGTATAATCTTTTTTAGTTCTCTTATCATGCTTTTGACTTTTGTTGGTTTCAATGGTCTGTCAACAACGACAACAGTACCTAGAACATTAAAAGTCACTGAACCTACTAAAGTTTTGTTTCCCAAAAACAAAACTGTTATTGTACATACCATGGATACACCGCCTTTTTTAGGCAGTACTTTTCATGGTTTTAAAGAGGCCCTGGCATTCAAGGAGTCGTCAGGGAATTATTTTGCAACCAATAGCCTAGGGTATTTAGGCAAGTACCAATTCGGGGTAGGTACCCTTGAGTTGATGGGTGTTTTCAATTCTTCCGTTTTTCTTAATGATCCCGGGCTACAGGAAAAAACATTTGAAACTAATATTGCCCGTAATAAGTGGATCATGCGAAGGGATATCAAGAAGTTCGTTGGCAAAAAGATCAAAGGTGTCGAGATTACGGAGTCAGGTATGTTGGCCGCAGCGCATTTAGCGGGGCCAGGTAATGTGATGAAGTATCTGCGCTCGTATGGAAAGGCGAATTTCAAGGATGCCTATGGTACAACCATTATTAGTTATTTAAAGTATTTCTCAGGTTACGATATTTCTTTGGTTTCCCCAAAGCGTAACGCCAAGGTGTAAGATTTTGTGTAAATATGAAAATGGTAGGCCCTGACGGAGACGTCAGGGTTTATTTTTTACCCTTGTATGATGAATATGGCGGGTCTTTTATTAAGATCTATCGTAGACTTTTTCCAGTTCATGACACTTTGTGTTCGTATGTATTCTGTGGCCAAGGTAATATCACAGGCTACACAAAGTTGTGTGTTGTTCGATAGGTTTTTCAATAACTCTGCGAACAGTTTGTCATTTCGGTACGGGGTTTCAATGAATATTTGTGACTGAAGGCTCTCCACCGATTTTTTCTCCAAGGACTTGATGGCCTTATTGCGCTGGGCAGCCTCAATGGGCAGGTACCCATTAAAAGCGAAATTCTGACCGTTCAAACCACTGGCCATCAAGGCCAAAACAATGGAAGATGGTCCTACTAGAGGAACGACCTGTATGTTCCTTTGATGGGCTATCCTAACGACATCGGCCCCAGGGTCGGCTATTCCAGGACATCCAGCTTCGGATATCACGCCTACATTAAATCCTTCAAGACAAGGTTGTAAAAAGGTTGGCAACGCCTCAGCTTCCGTATATTTATTGAGGACTTCAATATGTAATTTAGGTTGTGATTTTCTTGGACTGATTTTTTTGATGAACCTTCTTGCCGATTTTTCATTTTCGACAATATAATAATCTATGGCCTCGATAACCCTTTTGATGGAAATGGGCAATACTTCCAATGGCTCGTTTTCACCCAAAGTGGTGGGGATTAAATAAAGTTTTCCTTTGGGGGTGCTATTACTATCCATATGAGGGGGTTATATCCTTTCCATTTTTTTGGCAATGACCGTGCAAGCATTATCGATAAGGTGAAAAACATGTTCAAAACCATTGTCATCATAATAGGGGTCTGGTACTTCTTTCGTCTTGGAATCTACCTCATCCAACAATAATTTGACTTTGTTTTTTTGGTGTTCATTGAGGGCTAGGGCAATCACATTGCCATAATTACTTAGGTCCATTACATAGATCATATCAAATTCGTCAAAATCGTCGACCGAAAATTTCCTGCAACGTTGATGGGATATATCAATATCGTATTTGCGCCCTACGGCAATACTTCGGCTATCGGGTTTACTACCAATGTGGTATCCGCCAGTGCCGGCCGAATCTACAAATACCTTAGCTGGATCTACTTTACTTTGAAGTATACCTTCGGCCAAAGGCGACCTGCAGATATTTCCTAGGCAGACCATTAGAACCTTGATTGCCATTAAAAAAAAATTAAGAAAGTTTTCTGGTTAAATCTTCAATATACTTGCGAAACTGCTTATCGGTCTCGGCAAGGTTGTCAACCGTTTTACAGGCATGCAATACGGTGGCATGGTCCCTTTTCCCTATTTGGGAACCAATACTGGCCAAAGAGGCCTTGGTCAGCTTTTTGGCAAAGAACATGGCCAATTGCCTAGCTTGTACGATATGCCTTTTTCTTGTCTTTGATTGTAAGGTGGCCACATCCATTTCAAAATAGTCGGATACTATTTTCTGGATATAATCTATAGAGACTTCCCGTTTGGTGTTCTTAACGAATTTCTCGACCACCTGCTGGGCCAAATCCAAGGTAACCTCTTTTTTGTTGAACGATGATTGGGCGATCAAGGATATAATGGCACCTTCCAACTCCCGAATATTGGTCTTAATATGCTTGGCGACATAATCGATGATATCGTCTGGCATTTCAACACCATCTCGATATAGTTTGTTCTTTAAGATGGAGATTCGCGTTTCATAATCGGGATTCTGCAATTCTGCCGATAATCCCCACTTGAATCTCGAAAGCAAGCGTTGTTCAATATCCTGCATGTCGACCGGTGCCTTATCCGATGTTAGGATGACCTGTTTCCCATTTTGGTGCAAATGATTGAAAATATGGAAGAAAACATCTTGTGTGCCTGACTTGCCAGATAAAAACTGAACGTCGTCAATGATCAATACATCAATCAATTGGTAAAAATGTATAAAATCATTCCTGGTATTTTTCTTGACCGACTCGATATACTGCTGCGTAAATTTCTCAGCAGAGATGTACAGCACTGTCCGTTCGGGATATTTATCCTTGATCTCAACACCAATGGCATGGGCCAAGTGGGTCTTGCCCAATCCCACACCGCCAAAGATCAACAGCGGGTTAAAGGAGGTGCCACCAGGTTTGTTCGCCACAGCCATACCTGCCGATCGCGCCAAACGGTTTGAGTCGCCTTCCAAAAAATTGTCAAAATTGTAATTGGGATTCAACTGGGATTCGATCTTGATGTTTCGAATACCCGGAATGACAAATGGGTTTCTTAGCTCGGGGTTTTTTGATTTAATGGGAACATCCATTTCCTGCGGCCCCATATGGCCCCTATTTGAACTCGGTATTTTTTCAGTGAACGGCTCGCGGTTGCCGTAGGTATTCTCCATGCGTATGATGTAGACCAATTTGGCAGTTTCCCCCAACTCTTTGGTGAGGGCTACTTTAAGCAACTTCACGTAGTGTTCCTCCAACCATTCATAAAAGAATTTACTGGGAACTTGAATACTCAGCGAATTTTCAGAGAGTTTTACCGGTTTAATAGGTTCAAACCATGTTTTGAATGCCTGCGGTTGGATGTTATCTTGGATAAACGCCAAACAATTGTTCCAAACGGAATTTGCAGTTACACTCATTATAAAAAAATTCTCTAGTTTATGGTTAGTTTTTAAGCATAATTAGGAATAAGTCCGGATAGTTATGCAAGTGTAATTTAGGTCTCGCAAATATGTGAACAAAAATCCTAAAAAAAAAATGATTTGGGGTTGAATTTACCCTTTTTTTTTCGCATGTTGCCACCTTTGGGGATAGGCCTCTAAATATATAATTTTTAGCTGAATAAATATGGATTTTCATGATTTTTCTTTTCGAGTACGCTATAGTGAAACCGACCAGATGGGCGTGGTTTACCACGGGAATTATCCGCAATATTTGGAGATGGGTAGGGTAGAGTGGTTACGTTCGTTAGGGGTTTCCTACAAGTCGATGGAAGAAAACGGAATCATCCTACCTGTAATTTCAATCAGCATCAATTTTAAAAAATCGGCGGTTTATGATGACCTTTTGCGAGTTCGAACGATCATTCGTAAAAAACCCATGGTGAGGATTGAATTTGACTACGAAATCCATAATGAACAAGGCGAATTATTGGCTCTGGCAAATACCGTGCTTGCGTTTATGGACGCAAAAAAAAACAAGCCTGTCAAATGTCCTGATTATCTGCTTGACAAACTAAAGGTTTAAATCGGTTTTTCAGTTACATAAATCGAAGGATCAAAACTGAATAATCGACAGATATCCGCCGCTTGACTCTTAGGTGCGTTTATGGTCAAAATGCATTTCGCTTCCAATCGCTGGTTGACGATTTCCAAGTTGTGCTGTTTGATTACCCGCATAACTTTGTCCATCGTCTCATAACCGAATGTAAGTTCAAATTGCACCTTTATGGTTCTTATGACAATACGGGATTCTTCGAGGGCCATTTTGGCTGCTGATCTATAGGCACCGATCAATCCGCCGACCCCTAATTTTGTACCCCCAAAAATCCGGGCTACGACCACGAGGACATTGGTTACCCCATGGGACTGTATCTGGCCGTAAATGGGCATCCCTGCGGAATTATTGGGTTCCCCGTCATCATTTGCCCTATGGCGTACATCTTCGACGCCTAATTGCCAGGCAAAACAGAAATGGTTGGCAGTATGATGTTTTTTCTTCAATGCTTCAATGATGGGTTTTACCTCATCTTCACTTAAAATAGGGTATGCCGTAGCAAAAAACTTACTCTTTTTTTCTTTAAAGAGAATTTCGCGCGATGGTTTGGCCAATGTTTTATAGCGATCGGTAGTTTTCATTAGAATATAGCGACCAGGGTTATACTGAGGATAGCCAAGACGATGCCCCCCCAATTTTTGGCGCTGATCTGTTCCTTGAACAATAGGATGCCCAAAAGGGTCGAGAGCATTACAATGGCCACATTGTTGATTGTAAAGACCGATGCACTGTTCAAGGTCGGATTTTGTAAGGCCCGCAACAAATAATAGATCGAAAAGTAGTTGGGAACCCCTAGGGCAATTCCACCAAGGATATTTTTAAAATTTATTTTCAACGGGGTTTTCAACGCTTTGAAGATTAGAAAGACAAGCCCTACAAAGGCAGCCGCAGCAAAAACCGTTGCCGAAAAAAGCGGGAACTCATGTTCCTTGATATACACTTCCTGTACATACTTGATACTTGTATCGATGATGCCGGATCCTAGAAATACCAAGACGGGTAGGATCAGGTCCGATCTTTTAAAGCCAACCTTCCGTTGTTTGATGGAAGCGAAATATACGGCAGCCAATGCCATGATAATCCCCAAAACTTTCAAAAAGCCAAGGGTTTCTTTATACACCAGAACACCAAAGATAACAGGCACTACCAATGACATCTTGGTGGCTACCGATGCCACGGAAACCCCAACAGTCTGTGATGTTTTTGCCATTAGATTGAAAACAACAATGAAAAGCAGCCCAAGGAGGAGTGTACCAAGGAACCAGGGTTGTTCAGCGATTTCCAAAGGTTTCACCTCACCTGAATAAAAATACAATCCTACCAGACAAGCCACAAAATAATTTGTGATGATGGCAAATAAGGTCTCGATTTTATAGACATCATAAAGCTTGAAAATCACAAAAATCAGGCTTGAGCAACAGATACTTAAGACGAGGTCGATCATTTACAATTTAGATTTTAGTGCGATGATGTCCTCTTGTCCTACCTTTAGATGCCATGTCTGTATGCCTAATCGATTTGCCGCGTCGGTATTTTCTTTGGTATCGTCAATAAAAAGGGTTTCTGCAGGGTTAAGATGGTTTTCATGAAGTACAAATTCATAGACGTCTGCATTGGGTTTTCTCAATTGTATTTCGTGTGAAAGATAAAACTGTTCAAAACTGTCCTTAAAGCGACGGTACCTCCCTTCGCCCATGGTTTCCATTACATATGAAATGTGCAGGGCATTGGTATTGCTTAACAAAAAAAGTCGATGGGTGTCTTCCTTGGCCAGACGTTCGATAAACTCCAACCTGTAATCGGGGAAGTCCAATATCATTCCATTCCAAATGGCTATGATTTCTTGGGAGGAGGCCTTTGGAAAAATGGCATTCAGACCCTTTACAAAAACATCAGGGGTAATGGCCCCTATTTCCAGGGCGCTGCTTAATGTGAACGCTTCTGGGGCAAGGGTGGTATTTCCTTGTCTTTGAATCTCACGTAAAACAATTTCCTTATCCAGATTGATAAAGATATCCCCAAAGTCGAAAATGATGTTTTTAATCATTCATATATAGGTTTAGATAATCCGATCCAATTTCCCGCCGTGACACTTTATTTGCCATCAATGATGGCGCTCGTATTCCTTCCCCAAATGTATTTGGGCCTATGAAAACCCGTGCTTCGTCCCACAGGTTGGCGGTTATGAAGGATTGTAGGGTTTTACCCCCACCTTCAATGATAACACTGGTTACATGGTGTTTGTACAGCACTTGGCAAATTTGTTGGGGCACATGTTCCGAAAAGTCGATTACTTCATAGTCAATGTCCTTAAGCCTCTTTACCGTATCCTTGACCTCTGTGATGATAATTGTTTTTGTATCGGGATCAAGGATATGGTATTTCCCCTGTATTTTTAAGTGCCTGTCAAGGATGACCCTGACCGTGGGTCTGCCGAACCACGCTCTCACATCCAATTTGGGATTATCCGCCAAAACCGTATGGGTGCCCACTAAAATGGCCTGTTCCTCACTGCGCCATTTATGGACCAACTGCCTCGAGAATTTATTTGAGATCCAATACGGTTGGGGCTTGGCATTTCTTTTGTTGGGAGATGGGGCTATAAAGCCGTCTAGGGTCTCCGCCCATTTCAAAATAATATAAGGACGTTTTTTTTGGTGGAAAGTCAGAAAGCGTTTATGATGCTCCCTACATGCTTCTTCAAGTACCCCGACTGTTACTGTGCATCCAGAATCTCTAAGACGTGCAACTCCTTTGCCCATTACTTTTTCATGGGGGTCCAAGGTGCCAATAACAACGTTGGGAATCTTATGTTTTACGATCAAATCAGCACAAGGAGGGGTTTTGCCAAAATGGGAACAGGGTTCCAAGGTCACATAGAGTATCGATTGGGATAATAAGGATCTATCCTTGACGGCATTGATGGCATTCACCTCCGCATGGGGTCCACCATAGGGACTGGTATATCCTTCACCGATAATCTTGTTGCCATATACGATAACTGCCCCTACCATAGGGTTGGGAGCCGTGGCCCCCAAGCCATTTTTGGCAAGTTGTAGGGCGCGTAGCATATATCGAGCGTCTATGGGCATTTAATTAAACAATTTTACTTTAGGATGCTCATTCTGATAAGTCCGAAAAATAGGTTTAAGATTCAGAATAAAATTATATTTCATGTATCTTCACTCCACAAAAATAGGACTTTAAAAGATATCTGGTAAACAAGCTATGGATACTGCGATAATACGGGAAATCAAACCAAAAGATAATATCGAAGTGGCAACTGTAATTCGGAAGGTCTTGGTCGATTTGGGTGTTCCGAAAGTGGGAACCGCCTATGCGGACAAGGCGTTGGATCATATGTACGAAAATTATAATGTGCCCAGGGCCACTTACTTTGTAATCGAACATAAGTCCCGAATAATCGGATGTGCCGGGGTGGCACAATTAGAGAATTATGATGATACCGTCTGTGAACTCCAAAAGATGTATTTTCTGGAAGAAGCCCGGGGCCGTGGCCTCGGTGCAAAAATGATGGAAATCTGTTTGGAGAGGGCAAGGCACTTTGGTTTTGAAAAATGTTATTTAGAGACCATGCCTTATATGGAAGCGGCCCAAAAACTCTACATAAAATCAGGATTCGAATATTTAGATAAGCCCATGGGCGATACCGGTCATTTTTCTTGCCCTGTATGGATGCTGAAATCATTATAGGTTATGCTATTACTCGAAATCAAAAAAATCTTCCATAACGAACTTGATGTCATCTATCCCATGGAGGAAGTCGATAGCTTCTTTTACCTCACCATTGCGCATTATTTTGATCTGGAACGATTTGTTTTGGCACTACAACCGAATTTGACACTTTCCAAAGACGAAGAACAACCGTTGTTCGAGGTGTTAAGCCAATTGCGACTGGAAAAACCTATCCAGTACATTCTTGGATCGGCCCATTTTATGGAAATGGATTTCAAGGTAAATGAAAATGTCCTCATTCCAAGACCGGAAACGGAGGAATTGGTACGGTGGGTTCTTGAGGATGTTCCCCTTGTGGAAAACGGGGAAATCAGTATTTTGGACATCGGTACGGGTAGTGGGTGTATCGCGATAGCGTTGAAGAAAAATATAACAAAGGCCAAGGTTTATGCATTGGATATTTCGGCAAAAGCCTTGGCGGTCGCAAAGGAAAATGCCGTATTAAACAACGTTGAAGTCGCTTTTGTTCAAGGGGATATCCTGAAATTGGAAAGGCTTAAAGCAAAGTTTGATGTAATTGTATCAAACCCACCTTATGTCAGGATGTTGGAAAAGGAAATGATGAAACCAAACGTTCTTAAAAATGAACCGGAATCGGCTTTATTCGTCAATGATGATGACCCTTTGGTCTTTTACCGTAAGATCATTCAATTTGCCAAGAATAATTTAAATCCTGACGGTAGGTTGTATGTGGAAATAAATCAATACTTGGGCAAAGAGACAAGCGCACTTTTGCAGCATGATTTTTCAGAAGTCGAACTTCGTAAGGATATGTTTGGGAATGATAGGATGCTGAAAGGGGTGCTCCCTTTGTAAATGTTTGAAGAGGATGATCTATGATTTTATAATTTGAAAATAAATACTTTTGAGAAAAGATAGTCTGGGGATTTTAAATGTGAACATTGGAAGATATGCATAGCATTGTCGTGTTTTGTGGTAGTAGTGAGGGTAATGACCCCGATATTCTATCTTCGGCCTATGGGTTAGGGCAGTCCCTTGCTGAACAAAAAATCACCTTGGTCTATGGAGCCGCCAAAATTGGGGTGATGGGAAAGGTGGCACAAGGTGCCTTGGACAATGGAGGCAAGGTCATCGGCATTATTCCTGATTTTTTAAAAATAAAGGAAGTTTGCCATACGGGGTTATCAGAATTGATCGTCACAGAGAACATGCACGAACGCAAACTTAAAATGCACGAACTATCCGATGGTATCATTACCCTTCCCGGAGGATATGGCACTTTGGAAGAATTGTTCGAAATGATCACCTGGGCCCAGTTAGGCCTGCATCAGAAACCTATTGGAATATTGAATACCAATGGATTTTATGATGATTTGTTGAAAATGATCCGAAAGATGGTCGACCTAGGTTTTTTGAAAGGTGAGCATTATAATATGTTGTTGGTGGACAAATCTGTTGATGGATTATTAAAACAAATGGAGGAATACCAACCATTATCCTTACCAAAATGGATTAAAAAAGACGAGCTATAAATGGGTATCAAAGAAAAAATAGAAGCCTTGCGCCAAGAATTACGGGAACACAACCACAATTATTATGTGCTTGATAACCCCACTATTTCTGACTATGAGTTCGATATGAAGCTTAAAGAGCTTCAAGCCTTGGAGGCGGCACATCCTGATTTTCACGATCAAACGTCCCCGACCATACGCGTTGGTGGCGGGGTCACCAAGAGTTTCAATACCGTGGTTCATGAACATCGTATGTATTCCTTGGACAATTCCTATTCCAAAGAGGATCTGGAGGAATGGGAGAAACGTATCCAACGTATTTTAGGGGATGCCGAGGTCGAATTTACCTGTGAGCTGAAATATGATGGGGCTTCCATAAGTCTTACGTATGAAGACGGAAAATTGGTAAGGGCTGTGACCCGGGGAGACGGTTTTCAAGGCGATGACGTGACCACGAATATAAAGACCATACGTTCCGTTCCCTTACAACTCACAGGTGATTATCCTCCGAAGTTCGAGATTAGAGGAGAGATTATCTTACCCTTGGATGGCTTTGCCAAAATGAATGAAGAACGCATCGCTGCAGGTGAAGATCCTTATATGAATCCAAGGAATACGGCCTCAGGGAGTTTAAAATTACAGGATAGCGCCATCGTTGCCCAAAGACCATTGGATTGTTTATTGTATGGAATCGTGGGCCCGAATACAGGAATCACATCCCAATATCAAATGCTCGAAAAAGCCCGGGAATGGGGCTTTAAAGTGCCCTTAATCGCACAACTATGCAAAACTACCGATGAGGTCATGGCCTTTGTGGATCATTGGGATGTACATCGACATCAATTGCCCTATGAGACCGATGGGGTGGTTATCAAGGTCAACAGCATACAACATCAAGAAGAATTGGGATATACCGCCAAATCCCCTCGTTGGGCCATGGCCTTTAAATTCAAGGCAGAACAGGTCTCCACGATATTGAACGAAATTACCTATCAGGTGGGGCGTACCGGGGCAATTACCCCGGTTGCCAATTTAAAGCCTGTATTGTTGGCGGGAACAACTGTGAAGCGGGCTTCATTGCACAATGCGGACCAAATTGAAAAATTGGATATTCGTGAGGGTGATACCGTTTTTGTTGAAAAAGGGGGAGAGATCATTCCTAAAATAGTTGGGGTCGATTTAACAAAGCGTCCCATCGATTCAACTCCGACCCAATACATTACCCATTGCCCGGAATGTGGCACGGAACTGGTACGCAGCGAAGGGGATGCGAAACATTATTGCACCAATTTCTATGGATGCCCAACCCAGATTACAGGACGTATCCAACATTTTATTTCCCGCAAGGCCATGGATATTGAAGGCCTTGGGGCTGAAACGGTAGAGTTACTGTTCAAGGAAGGACTCATTCGAAATTACGCCGATCTTTATATTTTAACCAAAGCGCAGATCATGCCGTTGGAACGCATGGCGGAAAAATCCGCGGAGAATTTGGTCAAAGGCGTGGCCGAATCGGTCAAGATTCCATTTGAGCGGGTTCTGTTTGCCTTAGGAATCCGATTCGTAGGGGAGACCGTAGCCAAGAAATTGGCAAAGGCCTACAAAAATATCGATGCCTTGATGGCCGCTTCTATGGAAGAGCTGATGGCTGTGGATGAAATCGGCGAACGAATTGCCCAAAGTGTCGTGGAGTTTTTTGGTAATGAAAGGAATCTGGAAAACATCTCCCGATTGAGAAGTTACGGCTTACAGTTCGAGTTATCGGCGGACAAACTCATGAACCAAACTGAAATACTCAAGGGTAAAACATTCGTGGTCTCCGGAGTTTTTGAGACGGTCAGTCGGGATGAGCTTAAAAAATTGATGGAGGATAATGGGGCTAAGGTAGGCTCTTCCATATCCTCAAAAACCTCCTATTTGGTAGCTGGTGATAAAATGGGCCCAAGCAAACGCACAAAAGCCGATAGTTTGGGGGTCCCTATAATTTCCGAATTCGATTTCATGGCAATGATCCAATGATAGTATTTGCAATAACTAAATTTCGTTTCACATAGTCACTCTATGGGTGTCTTATAAAGTGTTAATATTTATGTTTAAATCAATCCGTTTACTTCTTTCATTCTTTTTAACGATCAATCTATGTGCCGTAAATGCGCAATCGGTGGACATGGACCATCTCGAAAACCTGAAGATTCGAAGCGTGGGTCCTGCCAACATGAGTGGACGAATTACCGCCATTGATGTTGTAAACGACAATCCGAAAATCATGTACGTCGGTGCGGCTTCCGGTGGGGTTTGGAAATCCAAAAACGGAGGAAGCGCTTGGTTTCCGGTCTTTGATGACCAGCCTACCCAAAATATTGGGGCTTTGGCGATTCAGCAAGATAATCCAGATGTTGTTTGGGTAGGTACCGGTGAAGGTAACCCGAGAAATTCGATGAATTTGGGCATGGGTATTTTCAAGAGCACGGATGGAGGCTCTACCTGGTCCCAAATGGGTCTGGAAGCGACCAAAACGATTCATCGCATCATCATCGACCCTCGAAATCCGCTTGTGGTATATGTCGGGGCCATGGGCGATCCTTTTACCCCAAATGAGGATAGAGGGCTTTACAAAACTATGGATGGTGGACAAACCTGGAAGAAGATTTTATATACCAATACACAATCCGGGATAGGGGACCTTGTAATGCACCCTAGAAATACTAATAAACTATTTGCTGCGGTATATGAGCATCAACGTACGCCCTATTTTTTTACTTCGGGCGGAAAAGGTTCGGGTCTCTATGTCACTGAGGATTCAGGCAACACTTGGCAACCTTTAGGGGCTGAAGCTGGGCTTCCAACGGGAGAATTGGGTCGAGTAGGGTTGGCCATAGCCCCCAGTGATCCCAATCGCATGTACGCCAAAATTGAGGCTATTAAGAACCAATTGTACCGTAGTGATGATGGGGGGAAGCATTGGTACGTTATCAATGAGGATCCAAAATTCACGAACAATAGGCCTTTTTATTTTCAGGATGTTGCGGTAGACTCCAAAGACCCTGAACGGTTGTATAATATTTACCAACCGCTATCGGTCAGTTATGACGGGGGTAAGACATTTGACCCGAAACCCATGATCCCTGCCGATGAGACCAAAGGTATCCATGCCGATTTTCATGCCTTTTGGGTCAACCCCAAGGATCCCGAACATTTTATGATCGGTGGTGATGGTGGTTTGGGCATAACCCATGACCATGGCAAAAGTTGGTATTTTCCAGAAACCATTCCTGTGGCCCAATTTTATCATATCGGTGTTGACGAAGATAGACCTTACAATGTGTATGGGGGTATGCAGGATAATGGCAATTGGTCCGGTCCGGGGTATACATGGAAAAGAGGGGGTATTCGTACGCTGTATTGGCAATATTTGGTAGGGGGTGATGGTTTTGATATTTCACCGGATTTGGAAAATTCACGCTTCGGATACGGGTCCTCACAAAACGGTAATTTATACAGATACGACAAACTTACCGGTTACTATGTTAGCATAAAGCCACCTTCACCCGATTCCAAAACGGTTTTACGCTTCAATTGGAATGCAGGCTTTGCCCGTGACCCAAAGAATGCAAATAAAGCGTATTACGGATCGCAATTTGTGCATGTCACCGAAGACAAAGGGGCTACTTGGCACATCATTTCATCGGATTTGACCACCAACAATCCAGAACATCAAAAAGGGGATTATGGAGGGCTGACCTTGGATATATCAGGAGCTGAACAATACAATAGTATTCTTGACATTGCCCCCAATGCTTTGGATACGGATATCATTTGGGTAGGTACCGATGACGGACAAGTGCAATTGACAAAGAACGGGGGTTCTTCCTGGAAAAATGTGACCAAAAACGTGAAAGGCTTACCAAAGGAAGCTTGGATCGCCCAAATCAAGGCGTCGCGTTATGATACAGGTACTGCATGGTTGGTCGCCAATAATTACCGAAAAGGGGATTATGCCCCTTACATTTTCAAAACGGTTGATTTCGGACGTACTTGGCAACGAATTGCCGATGGAGGTCAGGTTAAAGGATATGCCCTGAGTATTATTCAAGACCCCGTTGAACCGAAGTTGGTCTTCTTGGGCACAGAGAATGGGTTATGGATCAGTATGGATGAAGGGATATCCTGGAAACAATTCAAAAACGGATTTCCATCCGTGTCGACAATGGATTTGACCATACAAGAGCCGGAATCGGCTTTGATCGTAGGGACCTTCGGGCGGGCGATATGGGTCTTGGATGATTTGTTGAGCCTAAGGGAAATTGCGGGCAATAGAATCAAAGATACCATTACAGCCTTACCCGTAAATGACGCCGTGCAGGTAAAAGGACTTTTTATCAATCCGCCCGGAAATATATGGACCGGCTTCCATACGACGTTCGAGGGAGAAAACAAGGTTTTCCAGAAGACCGAAATCCCTTTTTATCTAAAGCAACTAAAAGATTCTACGGCAATGGTAACGGCCACTATATTCAATGAAAAAAAGGAATGGATCAATACCATTACTGGGGATTCCTTGGTTAAAGGATTGAATTATTTGGTTTGGCATTTGGATGAAAAGTCGGCCGATTTACCTGGGTCTACCCATAGCGCACAAAAGATCTCTGTTTTACCGGGCAACTATACCGTTGTTATGGATTATGAGGGCGCAAAGGATTCAATCCCGATAAAAGTAATTGCCGATCCCCGCTTTG
>NZ_JBATHS010000182.1:0-2923 GCF_049667165.1 Maribacter sp. | reverse complement strand
CATGATGGACTTTCCATGATTCGTCAAACGACGAGAAATAGAATAAGTCTATATCATTACTCTTTGCCCAATTATTTGCGCTGATAAAGAACTTCATGGTATTTAGTGATGAAGGTACGGCCTCATTTATTTTTTCTCCCTGATTAGGCCAGCCTGTTTCAGAAATAATCACTGGTTTACCTTTTGAAACTTTCTTGACAACTGAATACATCTGTTTAAGGTAAAGCATAGAAAGATCAAAATTGTATCCTTCCCAAAATGGGTAGCAGTTGATTAAAATTACATCGCAGTCATCAATAAGTGCCGGCCGATCTAGAAACTGATAATAGGCATCAACATAACCTATTTTAATGTTTGGCAATGCCCTTTTCACCCTGTCAATATAAGACAGAATTTCACCCTCTGTCAATTCATTTCGCATCAACACCTCATTACCGATGACAGCTATATCCACATATCCATTTTGTCCCAAATTGATCAGGGCCTCTATCTCCTTCTCATTTTTAGTTTTGTCATTCCCGATCCAGGCACCAACCATTGTTTTTAATCCTTTCTTATGTGCTACTTTAGGAATGAACTCATTTCCATCGGTACATGAGAAAGACCTTACCCATTTTGTGTAAGGTGCGATCACATCCATTCTTCGCTGTATTTGGTCTTCTGATAATTGATCACCGATATTTTGACCTTCCAGGTACGGGCTAAAACAAAAACCGTGCACACCTTTATTCAAGGTGGTTGTAAAGAGTTTCTTGATTTCCCGTTCAGATTTTGAAGTAAAATCCAAGTCTGTATTTGACCTGGATCCTGAATCAACACCAGCGAGTGTTAATAGTTTACCTTTTTTGTAGTAAGAAGAGAGTTGCGGTGTGGTTTTTCCTTTGCCTTTGCGTTTGTCCAATTCCGTCCGTATTTCATTGGCACGTTCTTCTGTAACATCATAATTACGCATTATAAGCATTGCCACTATTGTTCCTACCATGGGGAAAAAGCAAAAGAAAGCATGCAGGCCATCAACCGCTCCCTGTTGTTCGGTTGTTGCCAAATCAGGGTTAAAACCAACAATGCCAATAATTACGCCACTAAGTGCTCCAGCTATGGCAAAGCCTACTTTAACCATCCACCAATAAATTGCACCAAAAATACCTTCCCGTCTTTTACCTGACTTCAATTCATCAATATCGATTACATCTGCAGTCATTGACATCATGATGGTAAATAAACTCCCTATTCCAAAAGAGAAGAAGGGCAATGCAATAATGTACAACCAAGGTTTTCCTGGCACAAAGAGAAAATACATCATTAGGTAGCCTATAATCGAAATCGCTTGGGCCCACATGAACGCCTTTTTCTTACCCATTTTTTTTGACATCCAAGTAACCACGGGAATTACAATAAAAGTCGTTCCCAAAGCTCCTATGCAACCGAATAATGCGACCCAAATACCAGGAGCAGTTGCATCACCATTAAATAGTCTATAAACAATAACAAAATAGGTTAGCGCAGCTACGGTGTTAAATGCATTAAAAATCAAAAACGTGGCACCACATATCTTTCTAAACTCCGCAATCTTAAAGGCATCCTTAAAACTTTCTAAAATTTTCATCAAACTACCCCCGATATTGGCCGAGTTCAGTGGCTCATAATTTTCTTCAAGGGTCGATTTACTCTTAATAAACAAGGCAGGTACCATGGCAGCAATTGCACAAGGTACGGCCACCCAGACAGCCAATTCGCGAACAGCGATATCTTGGGACGGAAACCATTCTGGATCATCAATAATCACCCAAAACCAGGGTGCTATCACCCAAGCCCACTGACCGATCCATTGGGCCACAGCCATAATGTTGGTTCGTTCGTGAAAATCGTCGCTCATTTCGTAGCCCATAGCGACATAGGGTACACTAAAAAAGGTAAGCCCCAAATAAAAGACAATGGACCATAAAAAGAAATACCAAAAATTATATTGTAATGAATTATCCGTATACAATTGCCACATAATTGTAAACGCCACGCCCATTAAAATTGCACCAATTAAAACATACTGTTTGCGTCTTCCCCATTTCGATTTGGTATTATCAGAAATGAAACCCATTATTGGATCTGTTATGGCATCGAAAACTCTTGGAAAAAAATAAACAAGAGACCATAACCATCCAGTAAATCCAAATGATTGAACAAGGACAACCATAAATATTCCAAGAATCGCGGGAAACATTTGATTGGCAAACATACCAACGCCAAATGCGACTTTTTGCCCAAATGGGACTTTAACTGTGGCTGTAGACATATTACTTATTTTTAGTTTGGTTGTACTATGATTGTTTGAATAGCTTGTGCATTAATACGCATATCTTTTTTTAACGCTCCCAATGAAAGTTGAAAATGCTTTTCTTCTTTATCCTGATTGAATACTACGACCGCAATTGAACCATCTGTATTCTTGGCCGCTGTAGCCAACAAAGTCCCATTAGAATTTTCGAGTCCGATCCTAACAGCGCCTGGACGTATGTATTTGCTGAAATGTGCCATGGTATGGTAGAGCGGCGTAAAATAGACCTCATCTTTTTCGGGATCTACAATAACCGGTGCAATACACCAGTTTTTAAACCAATTTGGACCTCCTTTAGTGTCAAGTACCATATTCCAATCTACCCAACCGTCAACCCAATTGTTCAAACATCCTATAATATCACGAGCGTATCGATTTACAGGTGCATATTTAGGGTGTAAAGGCTTGTCTTTATCTGGTGCCCAATCAAAGCCCCAATCCGTAGCTTCTTTTTCCCAATACCATTGATCATCATTCCATACAGGGATTTCGGCATCTATGCAAGCTTCTGATTGTATAAGAAGTTTATTAGGCGCTTTTTTATGGGCGTATTGCAATTCTTCAGGGAATACCTCGAATGTACTTGCATAC
>NZ_JBATHS010000181.1:0-2705 GCF_049667165.1 Maribacter sp. | reverse complement strand
CATGTAATATCATCGAGGTAATCGTGGTCTTGCCATGACTACCCCCAATGACCACCCGTGTTTTATTCTTCGATTGCTCATATAGAAATTCTGGATAGGAATACAGCGTAACCCCCAATTCTTGTGCTTTCAAAAGTTCAGGATTGTCAGGTTTTGCATGCATCCCAAGGATGACAGCATCCAAACCCCGATGTATTTTTTCGGGAAACCAACCGAAGGTCTCTGGCAGCAGCCCTTTCGCGGCCAACCGCCCCTTCGAAGGTTCAAAGATAACATCGTCACTCCCAGAAATGTGATATCCTTTATGATGAAGTGCTAGGGCAAGATTGTGCATCGCACTGCCTCCAATAGCGATAAAATGTATGCGCATACAGCTTGAATTATGCCATAAAGATAAGGATTGCATTTTAAGAAGCCAGAGCTATA
The DNA here is from genome assembly GCF_049667165.1 of Maribacter sp. Taxonomy (GTDB): domain Bacteria; phylum Bacteroidota; class Bacteroidia; order Flavobacteriales; family Flavobacteriaceae; genus Maribacter_A. Next base: position 2,279 of record NZ_JBATHS010000181.1, on the reverse strand, counting down.
CGACGACTTTTACACGGTGAATTATCTCGATGAAATGCAAAAATAATCGATGAAATTCATTGGACAATTAATACAATTTGAACATGTTTTGTAGGATTCACCTTTCTTTTTGCCCTTTTCACAACAATCTTTTCCCCCATAAAATCTACCCCAATACATTTGGGTCCGTAGAAGTTGACAACCAATAGCTTCCAATGAGACTACAATGACCGACCACAATATTCCCTCTTCCATTTTAAAATGGATGTTACTATTCATTTTTATTATAATTTCCCATCAAGTCGATGCTCAATGTGCAGGTTCGGATGCAACCGTCACAGTCTGCGCTAAAGACCAAAACCCGGCTACCAGGACCTATACCTTGTTCGACAAATTGGGAGGCCTGCCAAGCCCTGGAGGTACGTGGGCCACAACCGATCCCGCAAACTATGTAGCTCTTGACCGAACAAATGGTGTTGTGGATCTATGGCGTATCAATTATAGTGGGGTACACCAATTTGTGTATACGAATACGGCCTGCGGGGAATCGGCAACGGTTAGCATAAACCTGGGGGGATACCCAGGCGAAAACAATATAGATGGCAGTGCGAATGCCTGCAGCGATGATTCATCCGTAAACCTACACAGTTTTTTGGGCAGTGAAATAGACGAAAAGGTACAGGATTTTAATGGCCTTTGGGAAGAAGTGCCCGCAGGTGCCACCAACTTTTTGAACGGTTATACTTTTGATGCGTTTCAAGCCGGTCCCGGTGTTTATACCTTTACGTACACCGTTCCTACTGTAGCCAGCTGCCCTAGCCGGCAATCGACCGTGGTTCTGGAAGTGCATCCGGCACCAAACCCGGGCACTCCCACTAGTTTGGTCGTCTGCACCAATGAAGATCTTTCGGCATTGACCAATGTTGACCTTAACGACTACCTGATCGGGGAAGATCCCAATGGTACTTGGTCCGAATCCGGAACCAACCAGCTAAGCGACCTTACCGATCATGAAATAGATGTTCAGGCGATCAATACGAACTTTGGATATGGTACCTACAATTTTAGGTATACGGTTTTTCCGACCCACCCCGTATGTACCAAGTTATTTGCCGAAGTCAGCATCATAATCCTTCCTGCGTTGGATGGTACGCTCTCACCTCCCAATTTCTGCGTGGGAACACCCTATGACGTGCCTTTATCCTATGACAATACCATTCTTCCCAATGGGGAATACCGAATAGAATACCGAATAAATGATAGCGATGGCATCCAGACAGCTTTTGACGATGCCATGCTCAGTGGAGGACAGGGAACACTGCGTGTAAACCCATCCATAGTCGCCCCAAATGAATATGTTACCCTTGATATTATCGGGATTGAGGGCATCAACCCTGTAAGGGATGTTTGTCCGAATATTATCGTACCGCAAGCTACTTTTTTGGTTTCGGATGCCAGTGCCTCGGCTATGGATATTTGTCCCAATACCGATGCAACGATTAGGCTTACGAATGTTTTGGACACTTCAGGAAACCTATCAAACGATATATATAGTATTGCCTATACGAGGACCGATCCAGATAATAATTCCGCGAATTATACGGCACAAAATATCAGCTTTACTAACGGAAATGCCGATTTTGACATTCCTTCTACTAATTTGACTGTTGCTGGTCAATATGAGGTCGCCATTGCTATTCCAAATAGTTTTGATCTTGATTGTATAAGCACAATATTTACCCTGATTCCTGCTCCGGAGGATATTTCGCTCGACCTTGTTGTGGACAATAATTGTGATGCGACGCAAATCGATGTTGTGGTCGATGCCCCGATGCTGTCAGATGGAGGCTATATAGTTACCTATAATGTTACCGAATTGGATTCGTCCGAGGTTGTCGTGAGCAATACGATTGGTTTTAATGGGGGGACGGCCAATTACCTGATCGACATTGCCACCTTACCAAAAGGTAATTATACGGTCGTATTAAAAAGTACACAAAACGATACCACACCCTGTAGAACAACCTTTGATTTTGAGCTTCAGGAAAATTTTGCCATAGGAGGAATTCCTGAAATGCCAGTGGCGGACGCGAACCAGGCTTTCTGCACCAATGATTTTGGTGCTAACGGACTTACCTTGGCCGACCTCATGGTTACCGCGACGGGGGATATCTCCTTTTTTGCCACGGAAACCGATACGATCATTCTTCCATTGACAACGGCACTGGTTGACGGGGAAGACTATTTTGTAACGAGTACGGACCCCAACAATAATTGTGAGAGTTCGGAAAGGATACGTA
>NZ_JBATHS010000180.1:0-8919 GCF_049667165.1 Maribacter sp. | reverse complement strand
GGACATCATGAAGGGAAACCCTTCCTAAAATCCGCTCCCCAAGCGTTTCAACGATTTCCTCGTTTTTCTTCAATGACTCAACCGCAATTCCCCGTAGTGTTTCACAATCTTCAGTATTGATAATCACGTCTTGGGAAACATCGACCAAACGACGGGTCAAGTAACCCGCATCGGCCGTTTTCAAAGCGGTATCTGCAAGACCCTTTCGAGCCCCGTGGGTTGATATGAAATATTCCAAAATTGATAGTCCCTCCTTAAAGTTGGAGAGGATGGGGTTCTCGATAATCTCACCCCCACCTGCCGTGGATTTTTTAGGCTTGGCCATTAATCCCCGCATACCTGTCAACTGGCGAATCTGTTCTTTTGAACCCCTTGCACCTGAATCCAACATCATATACACCGAGTTGAATCCTTGTTGGTCCTCACGAATACGTTTCATGGCCAATTCGGTCAACATGGCATTGGTAGAAGTCCATACGTCGATCACCTGATTATAACGTTCATTATTGGTGATTAGCCCCATGTTATAGTTGGCCATAATACCATCTACCTGCACATTGGCATCATCGATCATCGATTGTTTTTCCGGTGGTATGATAATATCCCCCAAACTGAAGGAAAGTCCTCCTTTAAAAGCGAATTCATACCCCATGGTCTTGATCTTGTCCAAGAAATCAGCGGTAGTAGGAACATCGGTTACGGCAAGGATCTTACCGATAATATCACGCAGTGACTTTTTATTCAAAACATCATTGATATAACCCGCTTGTTCAGGAACTTCCATATTGAAAAGCACCCTACCCACAGTGGTCGGAATGATCTGGTTCACCAGTTCACCTTCTTCATTAAAATCCTTTGCCCGGACCTTGATCCCTGCATTAAGATTTACCATGCCTTCGTTAAAAGCGATTTCCACTTCCTCATAAGAGTAAAAAGTCAGTCCTTCACCCTTTACAGGAACCTCTGGCGTAGATTTTCTTTCTTTGGTCATATAATACAGACCCAAGACCATATCCTGCGAAGGAACTGTTATAGGAGAACCATTCGCTGGATTCAATATATTATGTGATGCAAGCATCAATAATTGGGATTCCAAAATAGCTTCAGGGCCCAATGGAAGGTGAACCGCCATTTGATCCCCATCGAAATCCGCATTAAAGGCCGTACAGACCAATGGGTGTAAGCGTATCGCTTTTCCTTCGATCAATTTTGGCTGAAATGCTTGAATACCCAAACGGTGTAATGTTGGGGCACGGTTCAATAATACCGGATGTCCTTTAAGAACGTTCTCCAATATATCCCAAACAACCGGCTCTTTCTTATCTATTATCTTTTTGGCGGATTTGACCGTTTTTACGATACCTCTTTCGATCAATTTACGAATGACAAAAGGCTTGTAAAGTTCAGCGGCCATATCTTTTGGAAGCCCACATTCGAATAATTTCAATTCAGGTCCAACAACAATCACCGAACGCGCAGAATAGTCAACCCGTTTTCCCAAAAGGTTTTGACGGAAACGCCCTTGTTTTCCTTTTAAGGAGTCAGAAAGGGATTTTAAAGGTCGGTTCGATTCTGTCTTGACGGCAGAGGCCTTTCTTGTATTATCGAACAAGGAATCAACGGCTTCCTGAAGCATACGTTTCTCATTTCTAAGAATCACTTCTGGTGCCTTGATCTCTACCAATCGTTTTAGTCGATTGTTTCTAATGATCACCCTTCTATATAGATCGTTCAAATCGGAAGTCGCGAAACGACCACCATCCAAAGGTACCAAAGGACGTAATTCTGGCGGAATGACCGGAATCACCTTCATGATCATCCATTCTGGCCTATTGTCCCTATTATCTTGGGATTCCCGTAAAGCTTCAACAACCTGAAGTCGTTTTAATGCTTCGGTTTTACGTTGTTTTGATGTCTCTGTATTGGCTTTGTGCCTTAATTCGTATGATAATACCTTAAGATCGATACGTGCCAACAGATCAATAAGGCATTCCGCCCCCATCTTTGCGATGAACTTGTTCGGATCATTATCCTCCAAATATTGGTTTTCCTGTGGAATCGTCTCTAGGATATTCAAATATTCCTCCTCGGTCAAGAAATCCATCTTATTGACTTCTTCCCCTTCGGGTCCTTTTGCGATCCCAGGTTGTATTACTACATAACGCTCATAGTAAATGATCATGTCCAATTTCTTGGATGGCAATCCCAATAGGTATCCAATTTTGTTTGGCAAGGATCGGAAATACCAAATATGGGCAACAGGTACCACTAAATTGATATGTCCTACCCTATCCCTACGGACTTTCTTCTCGGTAACCTCAACACCACAACGATCGCAAACAATACCTCGGTAACGTATTCTCTTATATTTACCACAAGCACATTCATAATCCTTTACCGGGCCAAAAATACGCTCACAGAAAAGACCATCACGCTCAGGTTTGTGCGTTCTGTAGTTTATGGTTTCAGGCTTTAAGACTTCACCTCTTGACTCTGCCAAAATAGCTTCTGGAGATGCCAAACCGATTGAAATCTTATTGAACCTTTTTATTGGGTTATTATCTTTTATTCTAGCCATAATAAATGGTGATACTAAATTAAATGTGTTCTAAAATCCTTTCTAAAAATAGATTTATCTATTCTTCCAATCTGATGTCCAAACCTAATCCCTTAAGTTCGTGCATCAATACGTTGAAAGATTCTGGTAAACCAGGTTCTGGCATAGTCTCACCCTTAACGATAGACTCATATGTTTTGGCACGACCAATAACATCATCGGACTTAACCGTAAGTATTTCACGTAATGTTGCCGATGCACCATAGGCTTCCAATGCCCAAACTTCCATCTCTCCAAATCGCTGACCACCAAATTGTGCTTTACCACCAAGGGGCTGTTGTGTAATCAAAGAGTATGGTCCTATGGAACGGGCATGCATTTTATCATCTACCATATGTCCTAATTTCAGCATATAGATAACCCCTACAGTCGCAGGTTGGTCAAAACGTTGTCCCGTACCCCCATCATAAAGATAGGTGTGGCCATATCTTGGAATTCCTGCTTCATCTGTATAGGCATTGATCTCGTCCAAAGTAGCACCATCGAAAATTGGTGTTGCATACTTTTTACCTAATTTCAATCCTGCCCAACCAAGAACAGTTTCATAAATCTGACCAATGTTCATACGTGAAGGAACCCCTAATGGGTTCAAGACAATATCAACAGGCGTACCGTCTTCAAGGAAAGGCATATCTTCCTGACGTACGATTCTAGAAACAATACCCTTATTACCGTGTCGCCCGGCCATTTTATCACCAACTTTAAGCTTACGTTTTTTAGCGATATACACTTTGGCCAATTTCATAATCCCAGCAGGTAATTCATCACCAACTGAAATCGTGAATTTATCCCTTCTTAAATTCCCTTGAAGGTCATTCAATTTAATCTTATAATTATGCAATAGGTCAGCAACCAAGATATTGGTGTCTTTATCTGTTGTCCAAGTGCCAGCAACCAAATGGGCAAAATCGTCAACAGAATTCAACATCTTCATCGTGTATTTCTTACCTTTTGGTAATACTTCCTCGCTTAAATCATTCAATACACCTTGTGATGTCTTTCCATTGATCAAGGTGAATAATTTCTCTACCAAAACATCCTTAAGCTGTTGGAATTTTACCTCATATTCCAATTCAAGGTTCGAAATCGCTTCCTTATCCTCAGAACGCTTTCGTTTGTCCTTGATAGATCTAGAGAACAATTTCTTATCAATTACAACACCTCGTAAAGATGGTGAGGCTTTTAAGGACGCATCCTTAACATCCCCTGCTTTGTCACCAAAGATAGCACGTAGCAATTTTTCCTCAGGTGTGGGATCTGATTCCCCTTTGGGGGTAATCTTACCGATCAGGATATCCCCTGGTTTGACTTCAGCACCAATACGGATCATACCGTTCTCGTCAAGGTCTTTTGTAGCCTCTTCGGAAACATTGGGAATATCATGTGTCAATTCTTCCGCACCCAATTTGGTATCCCGTACCTCCAAGGCATATTCATCGACATGTATCGATGTGAAAATATCTTCACGCACTACTTTTTCAGAGATAACGATCGCATCCTCAAAGTTATATCCTTTCCATGGCATAAAAGCAACAGTAAGGTTTCTACCTAAGGCCAATTCCCCTTTCTCAGTAGCATAGCCCTCACAAAGAACCTGTCCTTTTTTGACCTTATCCCCTCTTTTAACAATCGGTTTCAGATTGATACTGGTCCCTTGGTTTGTTTTTCTGAATTTTACCAAGTTATAGGTTTTCTCATCCTCGTCAAAACTGATCAACCTTTCAGAATCTGACCTATCATATTTAATAGTGACCTTCTGGGCGTCAACGTATTCTATAACGCCATCACCTTCGGCATTGATCAAGACCCGCGAATCAGAAGCCACTTGTCTTTCTAGACCAGTACCTACGATTGGCGATTGTGGTTTCAACAACGGTACCGCCTGCCGCATCATGTTCGATCCCATCAGGGCCCGGTTGGCATCATCATGTTCCAAGAAAGGAATCAAGGACGCCGAAATCGAAGCGATCTGGTTCGGTGCAACATCGGTATAGTTGATCTCTTTTGGATCGACCACAGGAAAATCCCCTTCTTCCCTTGCAATTACTTTTTCACTGTCAATAGTGCCATCTTTCTTAAGCGGAATATTTGCCTGGGCAATTTTCATTCCTTCTTCTTCCTCAGCACTTAAATACAAATACTCGTTGGTATTTACCTTTGCATTATCAACCTTACGGTAAGGCGTTTCCAAGAAGCCCATATGATTTACCTTCGCAAAGACCGCTAATGATGAAATCAATCCAATATTAGGTCCTTCAGGGGTTTCAATGGGACATAATCTACCGTAATGGGTATAGTGAACGTCACGCACTTCAAAACCTGCCCTTTCCCTTGAAAGTCCGCCAGGCCCCAATGCAGATAATCTACGTTTGTGCGTAATCTCGGCCAAGGGATTCGTTTGATCCATGAACTGTGATAACTGGTTGGTACCAAAGAATGAGTTGATCACTGATGAAAGCGTTTTCGCATTGATCAAATCAATTGGGGTAAACACCTCATTATCACGAACGTTCATTCGCTCGCGAATGGTTCTCGCCATACGCGCCAATCCAACACCGAACTGAGAGGACAACTGTTCCCCTACGGTTCTTACACGACGGTTGGAAAGGTGATCGATATCATCGATCTCTGCCTTTGAGTTGATCAGCTCGATCAAATATTTAATAATGGTTATAATATCTTCCTTGGTCAAGACCTGCTTGTCCATTCCGATATCCAACCCTAATTTCTTGTTCATTCTATACCGCCCCACTTCACCCAAGTTGTAGCGTTGATCAGAAAAGAACAGTTTGTCGATTATACCTCGTGCGGTTTCCTCATCGGGTGGTTCCGCATTACGCAATTGACGGTATATATGTTCTACAGCCTCTTTTTCAGAGTTTGTAGGATCTTTTTGTAATGTATTATGGATTATGGCATAATCGGATTGGGCGTTATTCTCTTTGTGTAAAAGAATGGTCTTTACATCCGCGTCCAATATCTCTTCGATATTCTCTTTCTCCAAAACCGTATCACGATCCAAAATAATCTCGTTTCTTTCAATGGAAACAACCTCACCTGTATCTTCATCCACAAAATCCTCATGCCAAGTGTTCAATACCCTGGCGGCCAATTTTCGGCCCAAGACCTTTTTCAATCCAGCCTTTGATACTTTTACCTCTTCGGAAAGGTCGAATATTTCAAGAATATCCTTGTCACTTTCAAATCCGATCGCCCTGAACAATGTTGTAACAGGTAATTTTTTCTTTCTATCGATATAGGCATACATCACCCCATTGATATCGGTAGCAAACTCGATCCAGGACCCTTTGAACGGGATTACCCTTGCCGAGTATAATTTAGTGCCATTGGCATGGAATGACTGGCCAAAGAAAACGCCGGGAGAACGGTGTAATTGTGAAACAACAACGCGCTCTGCCCCGTTGATGACGAAAGTACCGCTTGGGGTCATATAAGGAATCGTACCCAAATATACATCCTGTACGATGGTTTCAAAATCCTCATGTTCCGGATCGGTACAATATAATTTCAACCTCGCTTTTAACGGAACGCTATAGGTTAGCCCACGCTCTATACATTCTTGGATTGAATATCTTGGTGGATCTATGAAATAATCAAGAAATTCCAACACAAATTGATTTCGTGTATCTGTTATTGGAAAGTTTTCCATGAAGGTATTGTATAAACCTTCATTGCCCCTTTCGTCAGATTTTGTTTCAAGTTGAAAGAAATCTTGAAATGATTTAATCTGAATGTCCAAGAAATCCGGATAGTCCGGTGTGTTCTTAGCGGATGCAAAATTTATTCTCTCAGTCTGATTTGTGAACATCTATGGACGAAATTTTGATCGTGAATACTAGCGGGTCATATATGGCTTCATATACTTAATGCATAAAAAGGCTTAGGTCTGACCGCATATTGCGGTAAGACCTAAACCCAAACTGTTATGGTAGTAGCGACTATTTAAGCTCAACTTCTGCTCCTGCTTCTTCCAATGATTTTTTAATACCTTCAGCTTCGTCTTTAGATACACCTTCCTTAACGGCTTTTGGTGCGCTATCAACAATATCCTTAGCATCTTTCAATCCTAAGCCGGTCAATTCCTTAACCAATTTTACAACGGCCAATTTAGAGCCTCCTGCGGCTGTCAAAATTACATCGAATTCTGATTTTTCCTCAACGGCCTCACCACCTTCAGCGGCTCCACCACCTGCGGCAACGGCAACTGCAGCAGCTGCAGGCTCGATACCATACTCATCTTTTAATATATCGGCCAACTCATTAACCTCTTTTACGGTCAAGTTAACCAATTGTTCTGCGAAATTTTTCAAATCTGCCATTTTTCTATCGTTTAATAAATTTTTAAAATATAATTGTTTAAGTGCGTACTACTCTCTTTCTGATAATGTCTTTAGGATACCGGCAAGTTTACCTCCACCTGATTTAAGACCGGAAATCACATTCTTGGCTGGCGATTGCAACAGACCAATAATTTCCCCGATCATTTCTTCTTTGGATTTAATATTCACCAAAGTATCCAATTTGTCATCACCAACAAATATGGCTTCCTCAACGAAAGCACCTTTCAACAAAGGCTTATCCGACTTTTTCCTAAAAGTTTTGATAAGCTTTGCCGGACCATTTCCTGCCTCGGCGAACATCAAGGAGGTATTTCCTTTCAAAACCCCGGGAAGTTCCCCGAAATCTTTGTCAGAGGCTTCCATCGCTTTAGCTAGAAGTGTATTCTTAACTACTGAAAGTTTAACGTTGGCCTTGAAACACGCTCTTCTCAAATTTGAGGTAGTGGTCGCGTCCAACCCTGAAATATCAGCCAAATAGATGGTTGCATTTTCAGATAACTGAGCAGTTAAATCTTCTATAACGTTTAATTTCTCTTCTCTTGTCATAATTAAAATTTTGAACTACCAGTTATTTAAACTGTTTTTGGGTCTAGTTGAACACTCGGACTCATCGTGCTCGACATATAAATACTCTTCATGTAGACACCTTTTGATGCGGAAGGCTTCAATTTGTTCAAGGTCTCCAACAATTCCTTGGCATTACCTGCAATTTTTTCCACAGGAAAGGATGCCTTTCCGATGGCCGCATGTACAATACCGGTTTTATCGACCTTAAAGTCTATTTTCCCCGCTTTTACCTCAGAAACCGCCTTGGCCACATCCATGGTAACCGTACCCGTCTTTGGATTGGGCATTAAACCCCTTGGCCCCAAAACTCGTCCTAAAGGACCTAACTTGCCCATAACGCTTGGCATGGTGATGATCACGTCAACATCAGTCCAACCGCCCTTTATTTTCTCCAAATACTCGTCTAACCCAACATAGTCAGCACCGGCTTCCGTCGCCTCTGCCTCTTTATCTGGGGTCACCAAAGCCAAAACCTTGACATCTTTCCCTGTACCATGTGGTAGGGTCACTACCCCACGGACCATTTGATTTGCCTTTCTGGGATCCACTCCCAATCGAACCGCTAAATCGACGGATGCATCGAATTTTGTATTGGTTATCTCTTTTATTAAAGCCGATCCCTCTTCAATTGAATATAATTTATCCTTATCAATTTTAGCGTGGGCATCTTTTTGCTTCTTTGTTAACTTTGCCATTTAATTGCTTTTTAAGATTTTAAAAAGGTCGTTTACCTGATACCTTCATACCCATTGAACGTGCTGTACCGGCGACCATACTCATTGCCGATTCTACAGTAAATGCATTGAGGTCGACCATTTTATCTTCAGCAATTGCCTTGATTTGGTCCCAGGTTACGTTACCTAGTTTTACCCTGTTAGGTTCGCCAGATCCTTTCTTAATCTTAGCTGCTTCCAAAAGTTGAACTGCCGCTGGCGGTGTCTTTACGATAAAGTCAAATGACTTATCCTTATATACCGTGATAACAACTGGTAAAACCTTTCCAGGCTTGTCCTGCGTACGTGCGTTGAACTGCTTACAGAATTCCATGATGTTAACTCCGGCAGCACCTAAGGCGGGTCCTACCGGTGGCGATGGATTCGCTGCACCTCCCCTAACTTGTAGTTTAACTACTTTACTTATTTCTTTTGCCATTGTTTAAAATTAAATTAATTGTGTCAAATTGGAAGCAACACAATTTTTTATGTAACAGTTCTTATTTATACTTTTTCAACTTGCATATAACTTAATTCTAATGGCGTTTTTCTTCCGAAAATTTTCACCATTACTTCAAGTTTACGCTTTTCTTCATTTATCTTTTCGATTGTACCATCGAAACCATTAAATGGTCCATCAATAACTTTAACAGTTTCTCCT
>NZ_JBATHS010000179.1:0-2313 GCF_049667165.1 Maribacter sp. | reverse complement strand
GTGCTATACTGTTTTTTGCGACCACTTCGTTTCCTTGGGCTAAAAATTCACGAACAAATTCACGCAACTCCATAGTAATGGCATCCCATTCGGCAACATCAAATTTACTGACCGATACATAATTCTCATCAAGGAAGACTTCCTTAACAAAAGGAAATTGAAACAACTGGGTAGCCAATGGCGAGTCTTTGGCCTCATCGATATTTTTGAACTCGAAGGCTGCGGGCACAATGCGTTTATTGCAAACGAACTTCATTACCGATGGGTTGGGCGTAACTTCAGCATATACCGTAATTGCCGTCTGTTTTGGGGAATCTTCTTCTATGATGACCGGTTCCCCCGAATTTAAATAATCTTCCAACTGTTGTGCGACTTCTTCCTGAACATCGGGCCACGCGACGATATCATAGCGTTCAAGACCTATGAAATTCCCTGAAATATAAACGGTTTTGATAAAGGGAAGATAGAATAATTGTTGTGCCAAAGGGGATTTTTTGGCCTCATCGATATTTTTGAACTCGTAATTATTGTTCTTGGTTATGAATTGGTTGGTCTCAAATTTTAGAACTGCAGGGTTATTGGTTTCCTTCACTGTTATTGAGTACGTATTCATAGTTTTTTGTTTTCAGCAAAAATACAAACTAATTCCTACTTCAACGATATATAATAATGTGGCATTTCATCCGTTATATGTTATGTTTGGACGATATTAAAATAGAAATCCCCAATATCTATATGAAATTTCGCTTGGTGCTATTTTTCGCTTTAATGGCTTTTGGCTTTAAGTCAATGGCCCAAGAAGGCGTTCCTGTTTATTTTGATTATTTGTCAGATAACTACTATCTGGTGCACCCTTCGATGGCGGGTATTGGTGTAGGAGGTAAAATAAGGGGAACTATAAGGAAACAATGGTTTTCTGTCGATGAGGCACCAAACCTACAAACCCTCAATGCACATTTTAGATTAGGGGATGGTCCTAGTGGTGTTGGCGCCATATTCTTTAATGATGCCAATGGGTACCATTCGCAGACCGGTCTTAAATTAACCTATGCACATCATTTGAAATTAGGGGGTGACGAGCGCTATTTGAATCAATTGTCATTCGGACTCAGTGGTGGTTTATTGCAAAGTAGTTTGGATGAATCCGAATTTCGTTCGGTAATCCCTGATCCAATAATCACCGGAGCCAACAATAGCGTCAGTTATTTTAATGTGGATCTCGGAATGTCGTATAGCCTAATGGAGTTTTATGCACACTTTTCCATTTTGAACGCCTTGGGAAGTGGCAGGGATTTATATACGGCCATTGAATTTGACAACCTGAGGAGGTATCTCGTTTCTGCCGGATATGTTTTTGGAAGGAGTGAATGGCAATATGAGCCTTCTGTAATGCTGCAACTTACCGAGTTTACCGAAGAAAAAACTATCGATATCAATGCCAAGGTCTACAGAGACGTTGATTTTGGTAGGGTCTGGGGTGGTATCTCTTACCGCAGAAGTTTTGATGGCGCACAATTCTTGGTCGATGGTACCTTTGGCGAACAACGACTACAATTGATCACACCGATTATTGGCGCGAATATCAAGAACTTTATGATTTCCTATAATTACTCCTATCAGATGGGGGATATTCGTTTTGATAATGGAGGTTTCCATCAGATAACCCTCGGGTACGATTTTGGACAAACAGAACGTCGCTACGATTGTTACTGTCCTGCAGCACAATAAACAGCAAACGCCATACACCATTTTGAAGAGCGCATAGCGTTTGTGTTAGATTAGTAATACTACTATTAGTCCCAGCTATAATTTTTCTTTTCCGCCTGTTTTTTTATGGCTTCGAGCATGGCATTTTCCAATTCCCCTTTGGCATTTTCTTTTTGGTTTTTTGCGATAAACGCATCCCGTTTTGCATTGAGTTCCTGAATCTCTTTTTGTATATCACTGCGCTCCTTCTTCTTGGTTTCGATATAATGGGTTATTTCAGATGTGGATTTGTCCTGCAGTGCTATAGGTAATTGTTCTTTTTCGATTGCTGAAACATCAAAATCCTTGTCATCCATGGCATCGACCAAGTCCCACGATGAATTCTTGTACATTCTGGAGCTTTTGCTTACCGCCCGTTTTACGGCTACGGCCTCTTCCAATTCCATGGCATTTTCATCTTGTACCATTTGTTGGTCCCTTTTCATTGCCCCACGGGAGCCATAGCTGATATATGTTTTGTTCAGTTTGCCATTCAATTTAATAATGATATCATCATATGGTGTCTCTATATGCACGACACGCCTATTATGGTCAATGGCCATATAT
>NZ_JBATHS010000178.1:0-1843 GCF_049667165.1 Maribacter sp. | reverse complement strand
TCCATACAACAATGAAATTAATAGTTAACGGTCATGAGGTTGTCGGGCTAGACAACATCAACGACTATTATGACGTAGTCCTAAAATTTGGACGCTTAAAGGAACTGGGTATTGAAAGGGAGCAAGCTGAAAAATTCAACACCATTTCAGGGAGCAATAAATTTCCAAGGGCATTTAAATTCATTCGAATGTATTTGGAAGACCGAGATACTCTACCCCAACTTTTTAGTACTGAAAAATTCGATGTGGTGTGCAATTTGGCTGCCCAAGCTGGGGTTCGTTATAGTTTGAAAAATCCTGAAGCTTATATAGATAGTAACATTGTTGGTTTTTTGAACATCCTTGAGTGTTGTCGCAACCATGACATCAAACATCTGGTCTATGCCAGCAGCTCTAGTGTTTATGGAATGAACAAGAAAGTGCCTTTTGAGACTACCGATAATGTCGACCATCCCATTAGTTTGTATGCCGCCACTAAAAAAAGCAATGAGCTGATGGCCCATACCTATAGCCATTTGTTTGGATTCCCAACTACTGGCCTCCGTTTTTTTACGGTCTATGGCCCCTGGGGCCGGCCTGATATGGCCTTGTTCCTATTTACGAAAGCTATACTGGAAGGGAATCCCATTAAGGTATTCAACAAGGGTCATATGGAACGTGACTTTACCTATATAGATGATATTGTTGCGGGCGTAGTGCGCATCATTGAAAAAAGCACCAAAGAAAGAATTGTAAATAATGAACTTTACAAGCTTTATAATATTGGAAACAATACATCCGTGAAATTATTGGATTTTATCAATATCATTGAAAAAGCGCTGGGAATTAAAGCCAAAAAGGAAATGCTTCCTATGCAACCCGGGGACGTCGAAAAAACTTGGGCCAATGTAGATGCTTTGATCGAGGATTATGATTATCGACCCCATACGCCCATAAAAAAAGGGGTAGATTATTTTATTTCTTGGTATAAGAAATATTATAAAATCCCATATTGAGTTTAGGGATTAGATTTTAGGTTCTTTAAAATTCCAATGCAACATGCTCAGTATCAATTGTCAATTCGAGTGGTTTTTCCTTTAAGTGAAAAGCAAAGGAAAAATTGTATCGAGAATCTTTGGAACACGAATGCTTCTCGATACAAATTTTCTCATACCTCGAAAATTCACTCGAAGTGACAATGATGGTCGTTTCGCGGTAGGAACGACTGAGAAATCTCACTCCTAACTCTAATCAATTCTTATTCGCTCAGCAGGATGTGATTCCTCATATGCATTCGGAATGACTTCCCCGTCATTTCGAAGGAGGAACGACTGAGAAATCTCAGACGGAATAGTTATATTTATCTATGCTTCATAACTACTTTGTTTATATCATGACCAATGAATATAGAACTACACTATACATTGGATTAACCAATAATATTCAAAGAAGAATCGCTCAACATTATTTTGACAGTCAAAATGCAAAAAGGTCTTTTGCAGGTAAGTACAATTGTATCTATCTAGTTTATTATGAAGGTTTCGAAAAACCTAATGAAGCAATTGCCAGGGAAAAAGTATTGAAAAATTGGCGACGGGAAAAGAAAAACAAATTAATCACTGAATTTAATCCAAAATGGGAAACACTCAATAATCAAATCATCTAGTCATTTCGAAGGAGGAACGACTGAGAAATCGCACTCCTAACTCTAAACAATTCTTATTCGCTCAGCAGGATGTGATTCCTCATATGCATTCGGAATGACTTCCCCCGTCATTTCGAAGGAGGAACGACTGAGAAATCACATTAAGTAGCGTGGTAAGTTAGAATTGTAGCATGGATGCCAATCTGGATGTGATTCCTC
>NZ_JBATHS010000177.1:0-6892 GCF_049667165.1 Maribacter sp. | reverse complement strand
GGCTTTTCCCTTTGTACGGGCGGGGAGACTCGAACTCCCACACCTTGCGGCACTAGATCCTAAGTCTAGCGTGTCTACCAATTCCACCACGCCCGCATAGAATGCTCGATAATCCTTTACGATTATCGGGATGCAAATATAAAGCAAAATTTCAATTTACGATACTCTCGCATTAAAAAGTTCTTTTCGTAATTTAGACCCTATAACATTGCCTTTAATCCTTACTATGGTAAAAGAATTAGCCAAGATGATCGATCATTCCATTTTACACCCGATGTTCGGTCAAAGTGATTTGGAAAGGGGGTGTGCTGTGGCAAAGAAATATGACGTAGCCTCAGTCTGTGTAAAACCATATATGGTCGAAACTGCCAAGTCACTGCTAAAAGACACTGATGTCAACATTGGTTGCGTCATTGGGTTCCCTTCAGGCAATTCAACCCGGGACACCAAGGTTTTTGAGACCCTTGCGGCTTGTAAAGCAGGCGCAGTCGAAATCGATATGGTCATCAATATCGGCAAGGCATTGGACGGGGATTGGAAGTACATTACCGATGAAATTAAGGCGGTAACCGATGCCGCCCATACGAATGGCGCCGTAATCAAGGTCATTTTTGAAACCGATTATGTTCAACAAAAGGAGCATATTGTAAAGCTATGTGAAATATGTACCCAGACCGGGGTTGACTGCGTTAAGACCTCAACGGGATTCGGATTTGTAAAGAATGAAGCGGGCACCTATTCCTATACCGGGGCGACTATTCCCCATTTGACCTTGATGAAAAATTCCATAGGGCCAAAGGTCAAGATGAAGGCAGCAGGCGGGGTTCGTACCTTAGACCAACTTTTGGCCGTACGAGAGGCAGGCTGTTCTAGATGCGGTGCCACTGCAACGGCCACCATATTGGACGCGGCCAAAGAACGGTGGCCCATGGGCTGAACATGTAACCCATAGCTGATTTTAATCAGCTGAAGGGTATTGAAAACCATCATGGCTTTCCTATCATCCGCACAAAATTCGTACCCGTCCATTTTATCCCTGGTACATAAAAACAGGGAAATCATTGAATTGCTTGCATATAGAAAAATTTCAATTTAAGATTCATGCCCTTTAAAAAGTAGTTTTTGTAAATTTGACCATACTTCAAAGCCAAATTCATGCAAACTAGCTCAGAATACCTAGCCCAACACAAAGAACGATTTAAAAACGAGCTCATTGAACTTCTTAAGATGCCATCAATCAGTGCGGATTCGGCATTTTACCAAGATGTGATCAACACAGCCGAAATGGTTGAAAAAGCATTGAAGGAGGCAGGATGCGACCATGTGGAAATCTGTGAGACCAAGGGCTATCCCATTGTGTATGGCGAAAAAATAATCGATCCTGATTTACCCACTGTATTGGTCTATGGCCATTATGACGTACAACCACCCGATCCCCTGGAGCTGTGGGACTCCCCTCCTTTTGAGCCTGTCATCAAGGAAACGGAAGAACATCCTGAAGGGGCCATTTTTGCACGAGGAGCGAGTGATGACAAAGGCCAGATGTATATGCACGTAAAGGCATTGGAGTTTATGGTGAATACGGACCAATTGCCCTGCAACGTTAAATTCATGATCGAGGGGGAAGAAGAAGTGGGTAGTGTGAATATTGCTGCCTATGTCGCCAACAATAAAGAAAAATTGAAAAATGACGTGATTCTGATATCCGATACCGGAATGATCGGCAGGGAACACCCTTCTATCACTACCGGATTACGCGGTTTGAGTTATGTCGAAGTGGAGGTAACCGGTCCGAATCGCGACCTGCACTCCGGTCTTTATGGAGGTGCCGTTGCAAATCCCATTAATATATTAGCCAAAATGATCGCCGCTTTACATGATGAAAACAATCATATAACCATTCCGGGATTTTATGACAAGGTTGAGAAATTATCCGCAGAGGAGCGGGCCGAAATGGCCAAGGCACCCTTTGATCTTGAAGCCTATCAAAATGCGCTAAAAATTGAAAGTGTATTTGGTGAAAAAGGGTATACCACTAATGAACGGAATTCCATTAGACCTACCTTGGATGTCAACGGAATTTGGGGTGGTTATACAGGAGAAGGTGCCAAGACCGTAATTCCAAGTAAGGCCTATGCCAAAATATCCATGCGTTTGGTACCCCATCAAGATTGGGAAGAGATCACAGAACTTTTTACAAACCATTTTAACAACATAGCCCCTAAAGGGGTAAAAGTCAAGGTAACCCCACATCACGGGGGACAGGGTTATGTAACCCCGATTGATACCATAGCCTATAAGGCGGCTTCCAAAGCCTATGAAACAACGTTCGGTAAAACGCCAATACCACAACGAAGTGGTGGCAGTATCCCTATCGTTTCACTTTTCGAGAAAGAACTTGACAGCAAAACGATATTAATGGGCTTCGGGCTGGATAGCAATGCCATTCATTCACCCAACGAGCATTTTGGCCTCTGGTTTTATTATAAAGGGATAGAGACGATTCCTTATTTCTACAAGTATTTTACGGAAATGAGTGCAAGGTAAGAAACAAGACCGCTACGCTATTCGAATAAAGCACTAAGACCGTTTAGCAGAAAGTTTACAGTTTCTAGTAAAAATCAGATTTTCTTCACATACTTCGTGATGATCACGATTTGTTGTGCCCCGACTTTACCTTCGATGTATTCCGCATTTTCCCTATCCAAGGAAATACGACGCACTGCCGTACCTTGTTTGGCCACCATACTCGACCCTTTTACTTTAAGATCTTTGATAAGTATTACATTATCCCCATTTTCCAAGACTACCCCGTTCACATCCCTATGAACTATTTTCTCACTTGCATCCTGACCTTCCCCTGTAGCCTTTGCCCAAGTTAGCATCTCATCATCCAAAAACATCATATCCAATAAATTCTGGGGCCATCCCTCTGATTTCAAGCGCGATAGCATTCGCCATGCTACGACTTGAACAGCAGGGTGTTCGCTCCACATACTATCATTCAGACAACGCCAATGATTGGAATCGGTCATTTCCGGGTTTTCGATTTGCCCAATGCATGTTTCACACCCAAGTAAACTGCCATCAACACCACCAGTCGATACCGGGGGTACTTCATAGATTTTTAAATTTTCCGTTGCGCCGCACAATTCACATTTTGAACCGCTCCTTGATTGTAAATTTTCCAATACTTCCATGCCTTATTTTTAATGTTTGTAAAACTACATTAAATATTATTTCTAGTTAGAAATTATGGCTTCAGAAAAAAATATTACTCTACACTTGTAGAATTAAAATATTTATTCTATGTTTGTAGAAGTCAATCCAAAATCACAGCACATGCAATTGTCAAAAACGGAAGAAGAGCTTATGAACATCCTCTGGAAGCAACAAAAAGCCTTTATGAAGGATTTGTTGGAAGCTTATCCAGAACCACGCCCTGCGCCTACCACCATAGCCACCTTGCTAAAGCGCATGACCGATAAGGGTTTCGTGGCCTATAAAAGCGCTGGTCGCTCAAGGGAATACTACCCAACGGTGAAGAAAAAGGACTATTTCTCAAAACATGTAAATGGATTGATAAAAAATTTCTTTAATGACAGCGCCTCCCAATTTGCATCTTTCTTTACCCAGGAAACTGATCTGAGCAAAGACGAATTGGAAGATCTTAAAAAACTTATTGACCAAGAACTTAAAAAGAAATAGGCATGTTGTTGTATATTTTCAAATCCACCGCCATTCTTGCTATTCTCATATCGCTTTACAAGCTATTTCTTGAACGGGAAACTATGCATACTTTCAAACGTTATTATTTATTGGGAGCTATATTACTGGCCTATTCCATTCCATTGCTAACGTTTGTTGAATATGTCGACATCCCTGTTGTTGCCCGCACCGTAGGGCGACCAAATCCCAATCAAGCAGCGCTCATGAATGCCCCTTATGAACGAGATTTAATGGCCTATGTACCGGTGGTATTATGGAGTGTCTATTTTCTGGGCTTGGCGCTATTTGGTTTCAAATTCATTAAGAACCTTTCGGACATCATCGCAAAGATCCGAAGGAATCCGAAACTTAGAATCAACCGAATTACCAATGTGCTTCTAAATCAAAGCATCACCCCACATACTTTTTTCAGCTATATCTTCTTGAATAGACAAAGGTTCGAGGCAAAGCAGATTCCACAGGAAGTACTTTTACATGAAGAAACCCACGCTAGGCAAAAACATAGTTTGGATGTGCTTTTCATAGAATTCCTTCAAGTAATTATGTGGTTCAATCCATTCATTTATGTGATAAAAAAGTCCATTAAACTCAACCATGAGTTCTTGGCAGATCGGGAAGTGCTCACCAAAGGAGTACCTCCTGCCTTATATCAAAATATATTATTACGGTTCTCATCAGACCCCTATAATCAGCATTCAGCCAAGTTGGCCAACGCCATCAATTATTCATCAATCAAAAAACGATTTACAGTCATGAAAACAAAAACATCGAAAAAATCAATGGTACTGCGAAGTATCGCATTGCTACCCATTATGGCCCTTTTGATCTTCGGGTTTAGTGAAAGAAAAGTCACGGTGATTGAATCAACGGTCAAAACAAGTGTCCCAGGTATTACGCAATATATCCCTACAGAAAATATCGATATTCGAATTACCGAAAATGGGGACCTTATTCTTCAAGAAAGGGATGTCATTACTTTGAAAAGCCTTAAATCACATTTGTCAGTATATAATACCCAACTTTCCAAAGAACAACGATCTGAGGTTGTTAGGGCAGCAATTCGGCCAAAAGCCGATGTGTCATTGGACCTATTGGAACGTATAGAGGCGATTTTGGTTGATTATGGGGTTGCCCAGGTGAACATTATCGGTCCGGAAGAATACACCGATCCAAATCTGCAAACCATCGAGCAAAAAGAGGCTTCCCAAGAACAAATCGATACCTACAATTCGTTGGCCAAAAAGTATACTACCCAACCTGTAAAAACCAGGGTAATCCCATTAAAAGACCTTCGAACGTTAGAAAAACTTTACAGGTCGATGAATGCCCAACAAAAGAAAGTGGTGAATCCTTTTCCAGAATGCCCTCCTCAGGAAGGTGCCACTAAAAAACAGATCAAAGAGTACAATGTCTTGGCCAAAAAATACAATCGCCAATTGAGTGATGCCAAAGAAATTCGAATTCTTAAATCCGATGTAGAAAGATTGGAACACCTACATGGATTAATGACCCATGAACAAAAAGAAAATGCCGAGCCTTTTCCCGATTTCCCAGAGCCGCCAGCACCACCAAAGGTTCCCGAATCACTTAAAGTGAAAAAAGGAGGGAAAAGCGATATTCCACCTCCACCTGCCCCGCCCAGTCCACTTCGACATCAAGACGCGGAGGCTCCTAATATTATCGATGAAATCATTGCAAATCAAGATCCTTACGACAACTTAAATACTATGGACCCTATGCCCTCTTCTAAGAAGATTTCTATTGACCTACCTCCTATACCACCAACGCCCATTTCACCCTTGGACCATGTGATTGAAATGGCTAAAAAAGATGCTATTTTCTATTATGGAGGAAAGGAAATCAGCTCAGATAAAGCCATTGACATTCTCAAGAAGAATACGAATATCAATATCGACACAAGGGGCAGCAAGAGCAAACAACCTGTTGTAAGACTATCCACAGAACCCATAGTTATCCAAAACTAAACAAAATCATAAATTCCTGAAACAAGCCTCGATTTTCGGGGCTTTTTTGTAACAAATCTTTAAACTTGGCGTTCTAATTATCTATATGAACCATCAATCAAAAATCAGAACACTATGTTACAACAGTTTTTTATCCTCTGTTCAGGGGCAGATTCCGCCATTTTAAAAACTTGCTCTGAAGGAGAGCAAAACAAGTATGCCGGTATTGGCGCCACCGTATTCTTTACTGCAGTCATGGCCTTTTTGGCCAGTGCGTATGCCCTTTTTACCGTTTTCGACACGATTTATGCCGCAATTTTATTTGGTCTTATTTGGGGACTATTGATTTTTAATCTGGATCGCTTTATTGTTTCTACCATCAAGAAACGGGATAGGTTTAGCAATGAGCTATTACAGGCGACCCCACGTATTATTTTAGCTGTTATCATTGCTGTTGTGATTTCAAAACCCCTTGAAATGAAGATTTTCGAAAAGGAAATCAATCAGGTATTATTGGAACAGAAAAACGAACTCACTTTGGCCAATAAGGACCAAATTGCGTTGCAATACACCCCGGCAATTGAAAAGCTGAATCAGGATATTGCCACATTAAAAACCGAAATCGATACACAGGAAGCGGAAACCAATGCCCTCTACGATATCTATATCACTGAGGCCGAAGGTACCGCTGGCACTATGCTTTTGGGTAAAGGCCCAGTGTATGCAGAAAAGCGGGAAAAACACGATGCCGCTTTGGCCGAATTGCAACAATTGAAAGCGGCCAACGGGGAAAAAATAAAAGGCCTGGAGTCCCAAATCGTCAATTTGCAGACCGAATACGCAACCACGGTCACTGGCTCGCAACCCATTATCGATGGCTTCGATGGACTCATGGCCCGCATCAATGCCTTGGGCGAATTACCTTGGTTCCCATCGTTCTTTATTTTTCTATTGTTCCTCGCTATTGAAACCTCGCCCATTGTAGCCAAACTGTTGGCCCCCAACGGGTAATATGACATTAAATTGGAAGAAGAGGAGAGCATCCTCAAAACCTGGGTTACCCAAAAAGTAAGGCAACGTGAGCAAATATTAGCGGCCGATACCGCTTTGAACCATAAGATCTATAGCGAAATCGAAGAGGAAGAAGCCGTTTATGCCCATAAAAAACAAAAAGCCGAGGAGCTGCTTAAACTTCAGGC
>NZ_JBATHS010000176.1:0-5066 GCF_049667165.1 Maribacter sp. | reverse complement strand
CAACAATTGCTATTTGCCATGGACCAATTGCCAAAAATGTATGTAAAGCTGTCATATTATTATGTTTTAATGGATAACAAATGTACTAAAAACTTATTAGTTTGCTGTTAATATTAACGCAATGGCTTTTTTTTAATTGTGTAAAAAGAAAATCTTGATTCAACGTATGTATTTGAACTGCGAACAGGCTTAAACAAAACATAAAATTTTATAAGAACTATATTAAAATTCAATTCTAAGTCTATCTTTGTTTAAAATGGCTAAAAAAGTAAAAAAGAGAAAGGATATCAAAAGAAAGCTGCTGCACAAGTATCGCTTGGTAATCCTTAATGAAAGTACTTTTGAGGAAAAAATTAGTTTTAAGCTTAGCCGTTTGAACGTTTTTGTTACTGGATCCCTTTTTATTATAGGCCTGATCGGCCTTACCATCTTGTTGATTGCCTTTACGCCACTTCGCGAATATATTCCGGGATATTCATCCACAAAACTTAAGCGTCAAGCCACCGAACTTACGTATAAAACGGATTCCTTGGTAAACACCTTGAATTATACCAATAGGTATCTGGATAATATCCGAAAAGTGCTTCGCGGCGATATAGAAAACACCGAGATCAATCGGGATTCCTTGTTCGAGCAATTTAAATTGGACCCTTCAAGTATTGATCTAAGTCCGATTAAGGAAGATTCCCTCTTACGGGCGGAGGTGGCCCTGGAAGACAAGTACAATTTATTTGAAACCAATAGCGATAAATCGAACTTAGTACTTTTTCCGCCCCTGAGCGGAACCCTTTCGGATACCTTCGATAGGGACAAAAGACATTTTGCTGTTGATATTGTTGCACCAAAGGACACGCCGATCAAGGTAGTAGCCAATGGTATTGTCATTTTTGCGGAATGGACTGCGGAAACGGGATATGTTATTATCGTTGAGCATAAAGACGGACTTCTAAGTGTCTACAAGCATAATGGGTCGTTGAGCAAGTCACAAGGCGATATTGTCCGAGCGGGGGAAGTAATAGCCTCGGTAGGGAATACGGGGGAATACACTACGGGACCCCACCTGCATTTTGAATTATGGAATAATGGAAACCCCGTGAATCCACTTGATTTTATAGATTTTAAATAAGATGTCAATAAAATCCATAGCGGCTAAACTATTTGCCAGAAGCATCAGTAGAAAAACAGCTCAATGGGTAAACCATCCATTGGAAACCCAAGATGCCGTATTCAAGGAATTGATCAAAACAGCCCGTAATACGCTTTTTGGAAAGGAGCATTTCTTCGAAGAGATACATACTCATGAAGATTTTGTAAAAAAGGTTCCTATTCGGGATTATGAAGAGCTTAAGGGGTATGTAGCAAAGGTGGTCGCCGGCCAATCGGATATTCTTTGGCCCGGAAAACCCGTGTATTTCGCAAAAACTTCGGGGACTACCTCGGGTGCCAAGTATATCCCTATCACAAAGAGCTCTATAAAACATCAGGTAGAGGCCTCTAGGAACGCAATCCTTTCTTATATCGATGAAACCGGGAATGCGGATTTTGTGGACGGAAAAATGATATTTCTACAAGGAAGTCCTGAATTGCAGGAGAAAAACGGAATTAAGTTGGGAAGATTGTCCGGCATTTCGGCGCATTATGTACCCAGCTATCTTCAAAAAAACAGATTGCCCAGTTGGGAAACCAATTGCATTGAAGATTGGGAAACAAAGGTAGACGCCATAGTCGAAGAGACCATGCATGAGAATATGACGGTTATAGCCGGGATTCCCTCGTGGGTTCAAATGTATTTTGAAAAATTGAGCACCAAAAGCAATAAAAAAATCGGTGATATCTTTAAGAATTTCCAACTGTTCATTTATGGAGGGGTAAATTATGAACCCTATCGGGACAAATTTGAGAACCTAATAGGCCGAAAAGTGGCAAGTATAGAACTATTTCCTGCAAGTGAAGGCTTTTTCGCATACCAGAACTCCCAGACCGAAAAGGGCATGTTATTGCTTTTGAATTCCGGGATTTTCTATGAGTTCGTAAAAGCCGATACTTTTTTTGATGATGAAAGGGAGCGGCTTACCATTAAGGATGTTGAAATCGGGGTGAATTATGTAATGATCATCTCGACCAACGCAGGATTATGGGCCTATAACTTGGGTGATACCGTTCAGTTTATTTCTTTGAAGCCTTATAAAATAGTCGTATCAGGACGAATCAAACATTTCATATCGGCCTTTGGGGAACATGTCATTGCCAAAGAGGTGGAAGAAGCCATGCAAAAGGCCGTTGCAGCGACAGATGCCCGAATCAACGAGTTTACCGTTGCCCCCCAAATAACTCCAAAAGATGATGGGCTCCCTTATCATGAATGGTTTGTCGAGTTTGAAAAAAAACCTTCCGATATGGTGAGATTCATCAAAATATTGGATACTTCCCTTCAGGCACAGAACAGTTATTATTTTGATCTGATCGATGGTAAAATACTCCAGACCTTAAAAATACGGCCTATCAAAAAAGGTGGTTTTCAGGACTATATGAAATCCATCGGAAAATTAGGGGGTCAAAACAAACTACAACGCCTTTCAAATGATCGCAGTGTGGCCGATGCGTTGGGTGTATTTGTCACTGAACTATAGCATCTCCCATTAACTTTGGGTTACAGCTGATTGTTCCTTGAATTACATCCAAATAATTGGTCGATGTCCGTCCCTGTCCGAACATGGTCAGGTGTGCATGCCGTTCGGACTGGTCACAGTGTCGAAGTTTACCTCTCCTTAGGAGAGGTCGGAACTGCTTTTTTGCAGTACCGGGTGAGGTAAAATATAAAATTTCAAGAAATTTTTTATTTGTAATTTTGCATGAAATTTCTGTATGAACAATACCACAGACACTACCAGAGCGCAAGAATCCACCAATGCCATTGAGCGTTTGTACATCACCATGCGGCACTTGTTCAACCGCGGGTTCTATAAACCCATGGGGGTTTCAGGAGAAACCCTACGAAATGCGCTTTTACAGTTACGCCCCGAAATTTATGGATCCATCGCCGAAGAGAAAACAGAACTCGACGGACTGGTTTATGTTTTAGAACGGTTACCAGAAGGTATTGAACAATGCAGATTCATAAACCTCACCTCAGATGAAGGGTATGGGAAGGCACATTTTGCTCCCATTATACCGCCCAAGCGCAGAAGAAATTGCTATCGTATCGATGCCGAGCAGATGAATATTGAAATTACAAGGGGACGTTCCGATATCTACGACATCCTTACCCACCTTACCTTTTTGTTCATCGAATCGCATAAAATCTGTAAACGCGTTCTTATTGAGGACACCGATAGGACCATTCGTGATTGGGCAAAACTTGAGAATGCTGCCAAAAAGCAAGAACTTTCGCGGTCTGAACGTGAAGTTGCCTTGATACATACCGCAAATATCTTAAACCGATCGTTTGAGGAAGTCTTGGGCTTCTATAACAAATTTGCTACTAAAAAGGAGCCGGAAAAATTCCTCCATATTATTTATTGGATGGGCAAATTGGCTATAGAAGAAGAAGTTACCGGGGAAAAAAGAGCGATAACCTTCACTTCATTATTACGCGAACGGCTAGGACATCATATACATGGTGAACGTTGGGCGAATAGGATTAAAGAGGTAATGGAAAAAAACGATTTATTAGCGAGACCTATTCACATTATCAGTGCCAATATGCATAGCGTCATGAATTCCCTTTTCGCAAAAAAGGCCTTGCATAAAGAATTTCCCAACAATGGCTCCTTGGATATTTATAAGGCTTTAAGTTCCCCTGAAAACCATTTGTTACAAAAGAAAGTGCATGAAATCGCCAATAAAAATGGGATGATCACCGTAGATGACGATTCAGGAACCAATATAGACGTCCAGATTTTTGATTTGGCCAAATTGGGAAAGGACGCCTGTTGTTATGATTTGACAAAGGATATTCCAAATGAACAAAAACCAATTATATTTGTGATGGACTATGCTTTTGGGGAACAGGCTTACGAAACGATCGACGAATTATTGAAACCGTATAAGAGCACTAAGAAAGGCGATGTCTTCCTTGATATCGCATCGATTTCCATAATGGGAAAGGCTGGTATTTTGGAAGGAGGTAAGGGAGATTTAATGATTCCGTCGGCACATATTTTTGAAGGAACATCGGATAATTACCCCTTTAAGAACGAATTATCCGCAAAGGATTTTCAGGGTTATGGACTAGAGGTTTTTGAAGGCACTATGGTCACGGTTTTAGGAACGTCCTTGCAAAACAGGGATATTTTGAAGTTCTTTCATAAGTCCACTTGGAATGTCATTGGATTGGAAATGGAAGGTGTACATTATCAAAAAGCCATTCAATCGGCTTCGAAGATACGCAATAGCATTCGTGAGGATGTGAAGGTCAGGTATGCGTATTATGCCTCGGATAATCCCCTGGAAACTGGGGGTACTTTGGCTTCGGGTGGGTTGGGCACTGCTGGTGTGAAACCGACCTATTTAATAACAGATAAAATTTTGGAACAGATTTTTAATTCATAAACTACGATGAGCAACCAAGTACAACCACAAACACCACCACCATCCGATGAAATAGATTTGGGACAGATGTTTCAAATGATCGGGAATGGGTTTAATCGCATTTTTAGGGGCTTTTTAAGAGTATTCCTGTATTTGAAAAAGAATGCTTTGATTCTATTGGGTCTCGTGATATTGGGGGGTGCGATAGGGTTTGGTTTAAACCGGATTATTTCAAAAAAAATAAAGACGGAAGTTATTGTCAAACCCCAAATGGAGAGCAAGAATTATTTGTATGACGTGATCAATGAAATACAAGCGAATATAAAGGCCAAGGACACGGAATTTTTCACAAGTATTGGTATTGATGTAAACAATTTTGATGGGTTGGAAGTTGCTATTGCCGCGGTTAGTGAAAATAAGGTAAGCAGCGAAAGTGAAATGAAGTATTTAGAACTGCTTCAAAGCTTTGAGAAAACGGAAGCCATTGCCGATATTGTTCGGGCCGAATTACAGAATAAAAGCTCTTTTAATCATCG
>NZ_JBATHS010000175.1:0-5810 GCF_049667165.1 Maribacter sp. | reverse complement strand
CATATTTGCCTCTAAATTGATATAAATATTTTAATATGTGTGGAATTGTTTGTGCATTTGATGTAAAGGAAAGTACGGAGGTCTTACGGCCGCAATTGTTGGAAATGTCAAAGAAAGTTAGGCATAGAGGTCCTGACTGGAGTGGTATTTATGCCGATGATAAAGCCATTTTGGCCCATGAACGATTGTCAATTGTCGATCCGGCGTCTGGAAAACAGCCGTTGTTCAGTCCTGATAATAAACTAGTGCTCGCCGCTAATGGGGAAATATATAACCATAGGGAGCTGCGCAAACAGTTCGAGGGAAAATATGATTTTCGAACCCAATCCGATTGTGAGGTAATTTTAGCCTTGTATCAGGAAAAAGGCGTCGATTTTCTTGATGAAATGAATGGAATCTTTGGTTTTGCCATATATGATACTGAAAAGGACGAGTATTTTGTGGCCCGTGACCATATGGGAATCATTCCCTTATATATGGGATGGGACAAGAATGGGACGTTTTATGTGGCATCAGAGTTAAAAGCGTTGGAAGGTACGTGTACCAAAATCGAATTATTCCCTCCGGGGCATTATTTGCACAGTAGCGATGGGGAACTTAAAAAGTGGTATTCCCGTGATTGGATGGAATATGATGCTGTAAAGGAAAACGAAACCAGCATACAAGAAATTAAGATAGCCTTAGAGGCTGCGGTACATAGGCAATTGATGTCCGATGTACCCTATGGGGTATTGCTCTCAGGTGGGTTGGATTCTTCCGTTACTTCTGCGATCGCAAAAAAATACGCCCAAAAACGAATTGAATCCGATGATACCACAGAGGCATGGTGGCCACAATTGCACTCTTTTTCTGTAGGATTGGAAGGGTCCCCAGATTTGGCTGCTGCCCAAAAAGTGGCAAAACATATTGGCACCATCCACCATGAAATTAAATTTACAATCCAAGAAGGTCTCGATGCCATAAAGGATGTTGTTTACAACCTCGAAACCTATGATATCACTACCATTAGGGCCTCTACACCAATGTATCTGATGGCAAGGGTAATCAAATCCATGGGAATTAAAATGGTGCTTTCAGGAGAAGGGGCCGATGAATTGTTCGGAGGCTATCTGTATTTCCACAAAGCACCGAACGCTCGGGAATTCCATGAAGAAACTGTGCGTAAGTTGAGCAAACTACATATGTATGATTGCCTTCGTGCGAACAAAAGTTTAGCTGCATGGGGTATTGAAGGTCGGGTTCCTTTCTTGGATAAGGAATTTATGGATGTGGCCATGCGCATTAACCCACAGGATAAAATGATCAACGGGGAACGCATGGAAAAATGGGTGGTTCGCAAAGCCTTTGAGGATATGTTACCGGCCAGTGTAGCATGGCGCCAAAAAGAACAGTTTTCAGATGGGGTGGGCTATAGCTGGATCGATACTTTGAAGGAAGTGGTGAATGAGGAAGTGACAGATGAGCAATTGGCCAATGCAAAATTCCGATTCCCCATTCAAACGCCTCAGAATAAGGAAGAGTTTTATTATCGCTCCATTTTTGAGGAACATTTTCCAAGTGATGCAGCCGCACTTTGTGTTCCTCAGGAACCATCAGTGGCCTGCAGCACCAAGATTGCCTTAGAGTGGGATGAAGCATTCAAGAACATGAACGACCCATCGGGTAGGGCAGTGGCCAAAGTGCATGAGGATGCGTATTCAAAATAATATTACGAACTTTTTTTGATATTTTTTTTAAAAGAAAACCTTGAGTGTAGCCTCAAGGTTTTCTTATTTTAAAGTTTAGATATCTAATTAGCAACTTTTACAAAAAACCATTGGCCGCCCAAACCTTTGTTGTTATCTAAAACAACCCTGCCATTATCTAGGGCATTTAAAACATATTGATTATTTAACATGTTTTTTATATGGAACCTTCCATTATCCAAACGTTCAATTTCCCATTCTTGATGATTTCTAAGAATTCCAACAACAGCTGGTAACCGATTCCATGTTTGTACTCCACTGTTATTTCCTCCAACATTACCTCTATCGGCATCAATAACTTTACTACCGCTTTTACATTTAATTACATATCCGCCTAAGACGCCAGCGGGTATATTCTCAACATTCCATTTAAAACGATTACTAGTACTTAAAGAATTCATTCTAAAAGGTTTTCCATTGCTATTGGTTTCACCTGCTTTTATATTTAAATATTTTTTTGTTTTAGCATTCATAATATAATAAGTACCAGGTTCCATATCTTGGTCTATTCCAAAAAAGGATTGGACAATAGTACTGCCATTTTCTTCCGATACATCAAGAGGAGTACAAAATTCTGTAGGTGCTGGTGGAGCTTCTGGAATTTTACCTTCAAGGCTGGGCCGATTGTCTATCAATTCATAAAATGCTGCTCTGGCATACCATTGAGAGTGATGATGACATATGAATGGCGACGGAAATTCACGTTGCTCACTTTTGTCAAAATGATAGTTATTACTGCCTTGCTCACTGCTATAATGGTTCAGTATCCCAGCTCTTGCATAAGGGAGTGTCATTCCTGACGGTAATCTAGGGACAGGATCGTTGCGATAAATAAATCTTTGAAGTCTAGTTCCTGGAAGTACCCGCTCTAAAGTATTGGCTAATGCTTGATCACCCACTGCCGGTGAGGCATAGGCATATACTGCAAAGGGTTGGATATTGTACATCTTTTTTAAATACAAAGCCGATAATTGAGCATGTGCACCACCTAAACTATGACCGGTAATCCATAATTTTTTATTTTCTACACCAAGTTCACGTAATCTATTTGCTAGTTTTCCAAGAATATCTCCATATATAATACTTTTGTTAAAACCTTCATGCACCAAACCAGAGATATTGCTGCTAGGAGGTGGTACCAAAAGCATGTCAGGGTTAGTTTCTAACCATTCACCAAATTCATAAATAGCTCCACCAACTATTGGAGTTGTATTAGAAACCCTGTCGGTACCTCTCCAAGCTATGATGATATAGTCTTTAGTTGAGATAAGCATGGCTTCAGGATCAATACCTTTTCCGTTCGATTCATAAAAAAACTCGATGACTAATTTTTCTTTTTCATTTGATCCAATAGGGGTGAGTTCCGTTTTTAACAAGTCCCTTTTGGTTCTCCTACTTTGCGCTTGTTTGGTTACTGGTGCATTCACATCCGCTTTTACATTTCGTAAAACCTTGATAACTGGATTGTGTTTGTTTGGGTTAAACCATTTTTCTAACCTACTCTTAAATTCAATTTCAAATTCACTATTATTTTGAGAAAGTGCGACTGCTTCCGCTGCTGAATCTCTTCTAAGATTTAATAAAAGATGAGGAGTCATTTTGCAATTAAGCATTGCTAGCAGATAGGTGTTTGCCAAATTGTTTCCAGAATCATTATATTCAAAATTATCAAAACAGTTAATTTCCTTATTGGGCATCGTTTGGGCCACAATCTGGAAGTTCATAAAATGAACACCCAGTATGACCAATACCGCTATTATTTTTTTAATATTTTTCATGACTAGATTATTTTTTTATCAGAGATGGCTACTATTCAAATGAAATCTTGCGAATTCTGGCATTATCCGTGTCGGTTACCAGCAAATTTCCATCGGCATCAATGGTTATTGCTCTTGGCCTATTGAATTGCGCCGTTGCACCGTCTCCATCTGAAAAACCAGACGTACTTCCTGCAACGGTACTTACTTGCCCTTCTGGTGTTATTTTTCTTATTCTATTGTTTTCGCTGTCTACTATGTAGAGGTTACCTTGTTTATCAACTGTAATGCCCGTTGGATTATTAAATTGTGCGCTAATTGCTGGCCCATCCGCAAATCCGATCGTGCTTCCGGCAATTGTGGTAACTTGGCCATTCGGCGTTATTTTTCGAATCCTATTGTTCGCCTGATCTGCAGCGTAAATATTACCGGAAGCGTCAATGGCCAAGGCGCTCAAAACTTGAAATTGGGCGTTAACGCCTAAGCCATCGGCAAAACCGCCATTACTTCCGGCCAAAGTACTGATCGTTCCGTTCGGGTCAATTTTAAATATCTTTCTATCGTCCGCGACAAATATGTTTTCAAAATTGTCGATTACTATTCCCGTTGGATTTAAAAGTAAATTGGTAATGGTGCTCGTTATTCCGTCATCCGGGCCAATTTGGCGTATCTTCCCTACTACTTGTTCGGTTGCAATTACATTGCCCGATACATCGATGGTAAGCTGTTCAACCCCAAAGAAACCAGCAGTGGATCCTTGCCCGTCAATAGAACTATTGGTGCCAATACCTCCTGCCAAGCTACTCACAATACCATCCGGTGTAATCTTTCTTATTCTACCATTGGCTCGATCCGCTATAAAGATATTGCCCAAAGCATCGGTAGTTATCCCACGTGGTATGGCAAACTTTGCAACCGATCCAACACCGTCTTCATAGCCTTCAACGCTTCCCGCAATTGTGCTTACTTCAACAGTAAAGACATAGGTGAATTCAGCGCCGCTTAATTGAAAACCATCGACAATTGCCTTGACCAAACCGGTCTGGGCACCACTTGGTACTATTGCTATTATTTCGGTATCACTGACTGATTTGATCAAAGCCGGTTTATCATTGAAAAATACGCTGACCAAATTTTGATCTGTACCAAAATCCTCGCCATTAATGGTTACTTCTGTGCCTTTAGGACCACTTTCAGGAGTAAATGAAGAAATTGCAGGCCCAAATACCGTAAATGTGGGCCCGGCCAATTCGATATCATCCACAACCATCCGTACATTTCCAGTAGCCGCATCACTTGGTACCTCAACGACTACCTCTGTATTGGTGATGGACACCAAAACTGCTCGGGTCTCCCCGTTTATGGCCGTTGTAAAGAAAACTTGTGCTTTGGTGGCGTCCGAACCAAAATTGGCCCCTGTAAAGGTTACTTCTGTACCTTTAGGCCCGATTTCTGGCGCAATACTGTTCAATGTGGGCTGTAGAAAAGTGAATACCGGTCCGTCGATGGTGGTGCCATTTACAATGATCTTTATAGCACCTGAGCTGGCATTGGCCGGTGCAATCGTTTTTATTTCGGTATTGGTTACCGATTGCACAATGGCTTCGACGGCATTGAAGAACACTTTTACCTTGTTCTTGTCAGTGCCAAAATTTTCACCGGTAAGCGTTATTTCCGCTTCCTTTGCTGCACTTTCCGGATCAATACTGCTTAATGTGGCCGCCAATGTTGGCGCTGGTTCTGGTTCCTGAGTTGTTGTGCTATCCTCTTTACTACAGGCAAAAAATATGCACATAACCATTAAAGGGATTAGAATAATTTTCGAAATTGTTTTCATCAGATTTTATTTAAGGATTAACAGCTGTAAGTTGCTGTTAATACCCGAGGCATACATCAGGTAAAATCTGTGGTTTTAAAAATCAGGGTAAACCCTAGGAAGAAATAGTTTATAGTTTAAAAAGACGGAAATAGGAAATACCTTGTATTGATCTTAATCTAATAACCCCTTTTCAAGGGCTACCCTGATTAGTCCGGCAGTATTTCGGACACCTAATTTTTGAATGAGGTTATTACGATGGCTTTCTACGGTTTTGGTACTAATAAAAAGCAATTCTGCAATTTCTTGATTGGTGTGCTCTTTTGCAATCAGGTTAAGGACTTCTTTTTCCCGCCGTGTGAGTTTTGGGATAAATGCTAGTTGGATTGGGTTACCGATACTATCATTCAACAAAATATCCTGAATGCTTCTAGGCAGATAGGTATGCCCATTATTAACGGTTGTAATGGCCAATATTAATTCTTGTTTATC
>NZ_JBATHS010000174.1:0-8932 GCF_049667165.1 Maribacter sp. | reverse complement strand
GTGTTGCGCCCCTTTGGTTAAGCGATATGATATTGGATAGTTTACAACCTTTTATACAAGGGGTTTTATAATGAATAAGGAAATACATAGTATTAAAATTAAACCCTAGATAATTTGGCTAACACTAAAAAAGGATACAGTAATTGTCCGGTCGAGCGCCCGCCTGCCTCGGGCACGGCAGTCGAGACCTTATAAATACTGAACATTTTAAAAGAGAACTAAAATGAATTTTGATAGTTTCTTATTGATGCGTCACGAAATACTGCTTTTGGCATTGACCTTATTATTGTTGATTGCTGAGATTTTTATTCCTCAGAACAAAAAACATAGTATCGTACACTTAGCCATTTTCTTGTTTGGGGTGCACACCATTGTAGGTTTTTTGCCTACCGATGAATCCAGCCTTTTTGGTGGCATGTTCAGAACGAATGGAATGATTCATTTCTTCAAGAACGTTTTAAATATCGGGGTGTTTATCCTTTTGTTACAATCTGCGGATTGGTTGCAAGAAAAAGTAATGGGCCAAAATAAGGGTACAGAGTTTTTTATACTCCTTTTTTCTTCCTTATTAGGGATGTATTTTATGATTTCATCAGGTGATTTCTTAATGTTCTATTTAGGATTGGAATTATCAACGCTACCTATAGCCGCCTTGGCTGCCTATGAAACCGCCAATAGAAAATCAAGTGAAGCGGGCATTAAATTGATACTGTCTTCTGCACTGGCATCCGGGGTTTCTTTATTTGGCATTTCAATGTTATATGCCACTTCAGGATCCATCTATTTTGAAGATATTATTCAAATTATTTCTGCGACCAACCTTACCATTTTGGGCATGATATTGTTCTTTGCAGGGTTGGCCTTTAAAATCTCATTGGTGCCCTTTCATTTTTGGACCGCCGATGTGTATGAAGGGGCACCCATCAGTGTGGCATCCTATCTATCCGTTATTTCAAAAGGAGCAGCAGTATTCATTTTGATGATATTATTGTTCACCGTCATGAAGCCTTTGATGCATGTTTGGGAAAACATGATTTACGTTATTGCTGTTTTGACCATGTTCATTGGTAATTTATTTGCATTGAGACAGCAAAACATGAAGCGGTTTTTGGCATTTTCCTCCATAGCCCAGGCAGGGTTCATTTTGTTGGGCTTGATTGCAGGCACCCAATTGGGAACCGCCACCATTGTCTACTTCGTATTGATCTATATATTCTCAAACTTGGCTGCCTTTGGGGTAGTCCAAGCGATATCATTGCAAACCGGCAAGGAAAATATCACTGATTATGAAGGCTTGTACCGCACCAATCCCAAGTTGAGTTTGGTGATGATGTTAGCGTTGTTCTCTTTGGCGGGTATCCCCCCGGTCGCAGGGTTCTTTGGCAAGTTTTTTCTTTTTACCGCCGCGGCCAGTGAGGGCTATTATTTATTGGTATTCCTAGCCGTAGTAAACGTAACCATATCGCTATATTATTACTTAATCGTGGTACGCGCCATGTTCTTGAGAAAGAGCGATAATGCCATCCCTTTTTTCAAGAATAAGATTTATATGCGCCTCGGTTTATTGATTACCGTAATTGGCATATTGGCACTTGGACTATATAGTCCACTATACGATTATATTTACAACCTTAGTGGTATATTTAATTAGAACTCATGGCACTCGAAGGAAAACATTCATTTGGCAGTATCGAAGATACCAGGGTAACTTTTGTTGAAAAGAAAGTTGATGAAAACCGTAAGGATTTTCTAAAAAAATTATTGGAGCATAATGGTTTCGAAGTCATTGTACAAGAGGAAAAAAGACCTTCGGAAGAAGAACCCCAATTATACACTGTTGGCGTTACCGATATGGTTTTCAACCCCACAATATGGGTTTTTCAACGTAGGCTGAATACTTTTGACGGTCGAAAAGTAACCCAGGATTATTGGAACCAAGAGACCGAGGACACCCACCCACAGTATTGGAATAACGGCTAGCAATTTATTATCGATTGCTTTTATTTATATTGAAAGGGTACTATTATTCAATTTTTCAACGTTTTATGGGTAACTAGCTGAATCAAAGGCAATAAACCCGCATAGGATGCGTGATATATCGTTACTTTTAGTTGCGTGCTTTTCCATTATTCTCAACAATGGGTATTCCCAAGATATCGATGGTCCTACTTCGAAACATGAGCGTTGGGAATATCTTTTGGAGGACACTGGGGATGTTCTTCAGATTGCCCTACCAGTAACCGCTGGACTTATGACATTGATTCATAAGGATTATGAGGGCACAAAAAAAATGGCATTTTCCTACGGTACTACATTGGCCATAACCTATTCTTTGAAATATTTGACCGATAAACAACGGCCTGAAGGACGAAACCATTTCGATTCCTTCCCTTCGGGGCATACTTCTTCTGCATTTTCTGGCGCTTCTTTTATCCAACGTAGGTATGGTTGGAAATATGGAACACCAGCCTATATTTTGGCAACATTGGTAGCAATAAGCAGGACTGAAGCGCCAGATGGATACCACGATGGTTGGGATGTTTTGGCTGGAGCGATAATTGGGATAGGCAGTACTTACATTTTCACCAAACCTTATTTTAAACAGCATATGAATGTTGGATTTTCCGCTGGAAAAAACACCTATGTCCTATCTTTCACCTACAAGTTTTAATTGAATTATCCAGTAACCCAATTACTATTAGGTCTATAATTAAGTATCTTTGGGACTTGAAAAAATGTAGATCCAATTCTGATTATCATTTGAGATCAAGATGAAAGATCGCATCATTTTCCATTAGTTTCTCTTGCTATCCAAGTACCAACACTTATGAAGGTTTTTTTTCGTTTCCTATCCATTTTAGTTATAATGACACTTCATATTTCTTGTAATGAGGAAAAAAGATCCGAGTATGTAGACATACCTCCCGAGAATCTTCATGAAATATTCACTTCCACCGATCAAATTCCGGATGTTAACTTTTTAGGTGATGAAGCCTGTAAAAAATGCCATGAGACCGAGTATAAGGACTGGGAAGGTTCCCATCATGACAAGGCCATGCAATTAGCGAACAGAAAAACCATATTGGCAGGGTTCAAGGGAGAAAAATTCACCAGTCAGGGCGTAACATCAAAGTTCTATGCCAAAGGGGAGGAATTCTTTGTCAATACAGAAGGTCCAGATGGTAAAAACCATGATTATAAGATTATTTACACTTTCGGGATCACCCCCTTACAGCAATACATCGTTAAATTCCCAAATGGAAGGTACCAATGTCTAAGAACGGCTTGGGATACCGAGAAAAACAAATGGTTTGATCTATATCCCGATTTCAAGGTGGTACATTCAGAATGGTTGCACTGGTCGAGAGGGGGACTGAATTGGAATACGATGTGCTCTGATTGCCACTCCACAAATGTCAGGAAAAACTATGATCCGGAAACCAAGGGTTATGACACGAAATATGCATTGATCAATGTGAGTTGTGAAGCTTGCCATGGGCCAGGCAAACAGCATGTTGATGAAGCCAACCGATTGGGCGAAGAATATAAAGCATCGGGAACCATGCAAATGACCTTAAATACCAATCCAAAAGAATTGGTCGACCAATGTGCAAGGTGTCATATGCGACGGGAGCAGGTTTCCGAACTTTTCAATTTTGAAGGTACGATGCTAGATCATTATTTTCCACAATTGATTACCGATAGGCTCTATTTTATAGATGGGCAGATTTTGGATGAAGACTACGTGTATGGCTCATTTGTGCAAAGTAAAATGTATCAGAACAACGTTACTTGTTCAAACTGCCACAATCCGCATTCACTGGAACTTAAATTTCAGGGCAACGCCCTGTGTGCCCAATGTCATGTTCCCGATATATATGACACCCCAAAACACCATTTCCATGAAGTCGGTTCAGAAGCGGGTCAATGCATAAATTGCCATATGACAGGGCGGTATTATATGGGCAATGATTTTAGAAGGGACCATAGCTTTCGAATACCCAGGCCTGATTTGAGCTTAAAATATGGCACTCCAAATGCCTGTACCGGTTGCCACAAGGACAAAGATGATGCATGGGCATGGCAAGATTATAAGGAAAAGTACGGTATCCCAAAAAACAAACACTTTTCAGAACTATTGGCTCCAGGCCTCAATGGTGATCCCAATGGAAAGGAATCGTTGTTAAAATTGATACGGGATACCATGCAGCCTGAGATAGCCCGAGCGTCAGCTGTTAGTGGACTTCAACATTACCTAAATGCCAATGATATAACCACTATGATGCCCTTTTTGGACGATGCCTCTCCGTTGGTCAAAGCCGCTACACTCGATGTCTTAGGGAATATCAATGCCTCCGAGTATTCAACTCACCTGCTGCCCTTTTTAAAAGATGAAAAACGATCGGTTAGGGTAAAGGCCTTTTACGCTTTGGGAGATTTGAAAGAAAATCAAATTCCAACCCCGTATAAAGAAGTCTATGATAAGGTGAAAAAAGAATTTTT
Organism: Maribacter sp.; assembly: GCF_049667165.1. Taxonomy (GTDB): domain Bacteria; phylum Bacteroidota; class Bacteroidia; order Flavobacteriales; family Flavobacteriaceae; genus Maribacter_A. The sequence continues at coordinate 4,429 of NZ_JBATHS010000174.1, read as the reverse complement.
CACCTATTTGAACGCTACGTCTGATTTTGCTGGAGGAATGGCCAAAAAAGCCAGTTACTACCTTAAACATGGAGATCTCGAAAAGGCCATTGAAAATTATGAAAAAGGATTGGAAATCGATGATCTGAACAATATCGTACGAACCAGCTTAGCCAATCTATACTATAGGAATGGTGCCTTTGACAAGGCGGAAAACGCCTTTAAAACCATCATAGAGCAAGAGCCGGAGTATGGCCCAACGTACTACTCTTTGGCACTTTTATTGGCAGAGGAAGGAAGAAGTAAAGAAGCTATTGCCCAACTGGAAAAAGCCATAGAACATATGCCCGAAAATATACGGGCCTATTACAATCTAAGCTTGCTGTATGACAATGCCAATGAGCGGGTATTGGCAAAAAATACGTTGTTGAAAGGACTGACGCTATCACCTACCAATGAAGATCTGTTATATACCTTGGCCTTTTTATATTCAAAATATGGGGAAATTCAAAAAGCACGGGGAATCGGTACCCAGCTTGTACAGTTGTATCCAGATAACCAAAACTACAAATCCTTTCTTCAACAATTACAAGCAACCCATTAAACCATCAACAATAGTGTAGATTTCATTTATGTTTGAAGATGGGCATCCAATATTACAACATAACGAAATTAACAGGCCTTTAAGTCCCTATGGCAGGGTAATTGCTATCTTTATTGCGAAATTTTATGGATTAACAATGTACGCAAGACCTGCACTATTTTTTACTTCTTTGTTTATGCTGTCCTTTATTGCGACCGCACAGACCGACTTGCCCAATACTACACCCCTAGAAATTGGAACGATTACCAATCCCAATGACAACAATAATACGTCACAAGGAGCGGCTTTGAATATTCCATCGGTCATTGATCTGAAACCGAATGTCAATCTCAGGGATTCCCTTACCAATATTCCGGTAAATATGAATCTGAACAACGGGCTGCTTCAAGCCGGTCATGATTTAAAATTAGACCCGAAAGTAGGAAGGTCCGAAAAGCAAGGGGGTTCTTCGGAGCGCTTCGGCGATCAATACCTCGGCGATATCAAAAACGATGGCAAATTTGTGGGTATTGTCTGTCGAGATCATGAATATGTCGATGGAGATCGGGTCAAGATTTCAGTGAATGGTACGGTCATCGACTATAATGTGCTACTCACGGGAAGCTTTAAAGGGGTGAATGTGGATTTGGAAAAAGGCTTTAACCGGTTGGATTTTGAGGCGCTTAATGAAGGTTCTTCCAGTCCGAATACCGCACAGATCAATGTGTATGACGATAAGGGGGAATTGATTTATGCCAACAAATGGTTGCTCTCCGAGGGATCTGTTGCCACTTTGATCATAACGAAAGAGTAATCTTTTACAAAAAGGCTAAGGCTAATTTAATAAGCTCATAATCTACTTTCTTTTCGAGTCCGTCAAATAATGGTTTAAGTCCCACTATATCCCCTTTTATCTTTTTTCTTGCCTCGGCCACTTGTTCAAGTAATTTGGTGTCTGGTCGATAAAATTCCAAATCTTCTTTAGGATAATCTTTTCGCAAGCGTATGAGGTGACCGGTAATTGTCCCCTTCGAAAGTCCCCGTTCCTTGGCGATTTCTTCTAAGGGCATTTTCTGTTTTAAATAATCCATAGTGATAGCATAGGTAGATTTTTTCGACTTCTTCGTTTCCTTTATTCTTTTAGAATGTTTCTGGATTTCTTCTGGATCGATAAGTCCACCACAATGCTTCACAAAAGCCTTGGCCTCTTTTTCAAGCTCATTTAACTCATTGTCTATATCTACACAATTGGATAATTGTTGAAAACGCATGTCGGCCTTATGGGCCAAAGAATCTACCATAAGTGCCATTTCATTAAAGCTTTCCAATTGAAGATTCTCAATATTCTTTAACCTAGAGAGTGCAACATAACCCTGCCCTCTTTCAAAGGTCTTTGAAAGGTCAATAGTGGCTGCATCAAGGGTCATTCCCTGACATTTATGTACCGTAATGGCCCAAGCCAATCGCAGGGGTATTTGATCCAGACTGGCCAACATCTTACCATGATCATCTTGGACCCCCCATGTTTCTTGTTTTACTGTAATTCTATTGCCTTTAAGAGTCTGTATGACAGGAAATCCCCCCTCATTGAAATCAATGACCTTTCCCAGGGTACCATTTACGTAGCCGTTCTCTGGATTGTTACGCACGAACATCACTTTGGCATCTACCTTTAATTCCAAAATTTCTTGTGCCAAGACAGATTTCCTTAAGGTCTCTATTAATTTTTTATTGCCCTTGGTAGATGCTTTGTACTTTCTTGTGCGTCCCTTTAATTTTTGCAATTCCCCTAGATTGATCTGATCTACTTCCGCATTATGGGTGAATAATCTTGTCGGCGTATCCAAGACGTTGAGTTTATTGTTCATTGCATTTTTAAGTTGTTGCAAACTGTCCTTTGAAATATTGGTCGTACGGATTTCGTTCAATATCCTGTTCAGCACACTATCGCCCTCTTGTCGGTATTGCTCAGTCAAATAACAGACGTACAAATTCGCATTAACCCATGCTTCTGACATAAAAGCATATTTGTCCCTACTCTTTTCGCCAGATTGGCCTATAGGTGGCAATTGAAAAAAATCCCCACTGAATACCACTTGTATCCCCCCAAAAACCTCATTGTTTCCCTTAAAAAACCTTAGCACCTCATCGACCATTTTCAATTGGTCCTTGTGCAACATCGAAATCTCATCGATGATAAGGATCTTGGCTTCTTCCAAGTGTTTTTTAAGGTATTTCTTGGTTTGCATAACAGCAAGATTCCCTCGTGTAAGACGATTTTTGATGCCAAAACCTGCCCATGAATGAATGGTCATACCATTCATGTGGGTAGCTGCAATACCGGTAGAGGCCGTAATTGCCACGGGTATTTTCCGTTCCTTGAGATAAGCTATATATTGATTAAGAACATAGGTCTTACCCGTACCGGCAGAACCTGTGAGAAACACATTTTTACCTGATTTTAATATTGCAAGGGCCTTTTCTTGTCGCAATTGATTCCTTTAATGGTTGACGGGCTAAATTAACTTTTTTACTTGAAAGAATTGAAGTTTGGTATATTCCCATACCAAGCGGACGGCAGAGAAACACGGTATTCATTCACAATCGATTGTTTCATGGAAGAATTAGCGTCGATTCCATCTATGCTCGAATGACGCATCAGTTTCTTTCATTCCCGTTCCCCTGGTTTGTAGGTCTTTTTTGCCCTTTTCAGTACATCCTCCTTATAAAAAGGAACCTCCTTGAATTGCATGTCCGCATAACGCTGGGCCTGATCATTGAAGTGCGGGGAATCGGGATCTCCACTTTGTCCACCGGCCAATATACTTTTTGCTTTTACTTTTTCACCGAATTCAACCACAGCCACAAAACTATTACCACGGGTGCCATAGATTTTTTTGGTATTGTTGGTATAACGTGCCCCATATGCCGCCAAGGCCCCCCATCGGCCAGAAGCAAACCCTATTGGAATACTGGGTTTATCATCATCAAAGGGTTGGTGAATATCACCATTAATGCGTTGGTATCGGTTTACCTCTCCCCACGGCATGTTCCACGTGCCAAAATCTTCATTGAGTTTTGAAACCACTGTTTCAAATAAATCCAGCATTTCTTCCTTGGAAAGGTATTTTTCGACATGATCGAATAGTTCCATTTGGTCGGGACTTTCCTTTATCTTTCCAGACATCCCCAACTCCAATACCTTTGTACCATAAAAATGGGCCAAGGTCATTGCCACCGATTTTTTTGAGGTTTTGAGATCCCAACCTCGCAAAACGATTATGGCCTCTCGTAATTTAGGATTTTTATCGTGTTGTTTATCATAGGCTCTGACCAATACTGGAATCAACTTTTCAAAGGCAGGCAGATAGGGATCATGCGCCAGTTTGATCAAACTATCCAGCGTGTACCCTTTTCTGTCCTTGAGGAGGTTTATCGCATGAATTCCACGAAAGTTCTCCTGATCGATGGACATATAATTAGGATAGTTTTCCTTTTTGGGACTAAACTCCAAAGCGGCGGTAAAAGGTGTTGAATTGCAATTCTGTAACCAACCGTTCTCCGGATTTGCCAATAGAATATTCTCATCAACGGTATGTAACCCCTGCCAATCGGTTTTGGGATTACTGCCATCTACAGGTTGGGAGTAATCGAATGACCCATCCCTTTTTGGCACAAAATTCCCATGAAAATAGGCAATGTTTCCTTCGGCATCTGCATAGACAGTATTGTTGGAGGAATTGGTACGTATATCCATCATATCCCGAAACCCTTTAAAACCCTCCTGCTTCGTACGAATATAGGATTGTTCCAAAGCTTTCACGGGTTCCCACATCATGGCAGAGGCCGTCCATTGCCCATCGACCA
>NZ_JBATHS010000173.1:0-29191 GCF_049667165.1 Maribacter sp. | reverse complement strand
CAAGAACGCTTCATTCGTAACAGGTCCCATGAGCATGATACCCACCACACGTAGAATATAAACGGCTGTAACCACGATGGCCGAAACAGAAATAATCGTTGCTATCCTATAGAACATATCGTCATGTTCAAAGGCCCCCACAAAAATGTTCATTTCCGCAACGAATCCACTAAAACCGGGAAGGCCTAACGAGGCTAAACCGGCTATTACATATATGACTGATATAAATGGAATTACTTTTAGTAAACCACCTAGTTTAGTGACATCCCTTGTATGTGTTCTTCCATAGATCATTCCGATCAGGGCAAAGAAAAGGGCCGTCATAAATCCGTGGGAGAGCGATTGCAAAATAGCTCCGTTCCAGGCTGTTTTGTTCAACATTAAAAGGGCGAACAGTACCATACCCAAATGGCTTACCGAGGAATACGCGTTTATGTATTTTAAATCAGTTTGTTTAATGGCAGCAAAGGCTCCGTAAATTACACCTGTTGCTGCAAGGATAATAAAGAACCATGACCAATGTAAGGCACCCTCGGGCAATAAATACATGGCAACTCGGAATACCCCATAGCCTCCTAACTTCATCAATACCCCGGCATGGAGCATCGAAACGGCAGTTGGAGCGGAAGCGTGACCATCGGGCGACCATGTATGGAAGGGGAACAATGCCCCTATTACCGCAAAGCCTATAAAGGTTAAGGGGAAAAACAACTTTTGTGCTTCAATGGGGATGTTCACTTTGGCAATCTCCAAGATATTGAAGGTCAAAGCCCCGCCATCAGCGTTTGAATTGAAATAGATCCCTAAAATACCCACCAAAAGTACTGCAGAAGCACCCATCAACATCAATGTCAATTTCATGGCAGAGTATTCCTTCGGACCTGTGCCCCAAATACCGATCAATAAATACATGGGAATTACCGCAATCTCAAAGAACACGAACATGGTAAACAGATCGAGGGAAATAAAGAAGCCGTAAACACCAATGGAAAGGACGATTAGGGAAACAAAAAACTCCTTAGGCAGGTCATCTATTTTCCATGAAATGAATACGCCTGCCAGTACGACGATTGCCGTCAACAATAGGAGAGCGACAGAAATTCCGTCGACACCAATATTGTAGTGAATATTGAATTCTTTGAACCAAACCAGATCTTTGGTAAAGACCATGATGTCGCTATTCACAGCGCGTTCCTTAAAATAAGCGATGATAAGATTAATGGCCATACCAAACTGTACAAGACTGCCAATCAACGAAACGATACGCGCCTGTTTCAAGCCTTGAGTGAAAACCAAGGCAAGTATGGTTAGCATGGGTACAATGATAAAAAGAGTTAATATGTCCATATCATCCTATTATTTCGTCCAGAAGTAAATAAATACTATGGCAAGTACAACCACCCCAGCAATAAATACGAAGGCATAATCCTGTACTTTACCAGATTGCAACCTTTTTATCTTTTCTGAGGTCCAAACTGTTTTATTGCCAATACCGACCATGGTACCATCAACATATTTCTTATCGAATTTTGCGATAGGAGCCGATACACGATCAAAAAGTATTTTCTTGGTTACAAAAAGATAGATCTCATCGAAATAAAATTTATCACTGGTCCATTTGTAAAATGGACCGAAAAAGTTGACCATTTTATTTGCAAGATCATTTTCCTTTTTATAGAAAATCCAGGCAAGGACTATTCCCAAGAAACCGACCCCAATCGCAACAGCTGCGAGGGGATAATTCAAATGCGCTTCAAATCCCGCTTTGTCCGCTGTGACGAGTTTGCTAAAAGGAATGAATCCGCCAACGATGCTCAATAAGGCCAAAACCATTAAAGGAAAGGTCATTGAAAATGGGGATTCATGTGGTTTATGTTCATACTTGGTTTCCTTACCCCAGAATATTCCAAAGTATATTCTGAACATATAGAATGCTGTAAGACCAGCAACGAACACCCCGACAAAATAGATAAGTTTGTTATGTTCAAAAGCCGCTACCAAGATTTCATCCTTACTAAAGAATCCTGCAAATGGGGGTACCCCGGCTATGGTCAATGCAGCAATTAAAAAGGTGATGTGGGTGATGGGCATGAACTTTCTTAATCCACCCATATCCTTTAAATAATTACTATGTACGGCATGAATTACAGAACCTGCACATAGAAATAATAAGGCCTTGAACATGGCATGGGTGAATAAATGGAACATAGAGGCCATATAGCCCAGACCCTCATGGCCGTCATACCCAGAAACACCTAAAGCCAACATCATATACCCTAATTGAGACATGGTTGAGAATGCCAAAACACGTTTAATGTCAGTTTGGGTAACGGCGATTATTGCTGCAAATAAGGCCGAGAAGGCACCAACATAGGCCACAATATTCAGTGCGAATCCGTTTTCTACAAAGTAGTACATGGGAAATAATCGGGCTACCAAGAACACACCGGCTACCACCATGGTAGCCGCATGGATCAAAGCAGAAACGGGCGTTGGACCTTCCATGGCATCAGGCAACCAAATGTGAAGGGGAAACATGGCCGATTTTCCCGCACCCCCAATAAAAATGAGAATCAATGCCCATGTCAAAACTGATAATCCCATAAATGAAGTAGATGCCCAGTTAAGAATGGCATTTCCTTCGGGATTGTTCAAGGTCTCAAAATCATAGGTTCCTGTATAATAGCCAACGATTAGGATTCCTATTAAAAATCCCAAATCTGCAAACCGTGTTACGATAAATGCTTTTTTGGCCGCAGATACCGCCGATGGTTTGGTATAGTAATAACCGATCAATAAGTAAGAGGAAACACCCACCAATTCCCAGAAAATATAGATTTGAAATAGGTTCGTAGCCAGTACCAATCCGTACATGGAAAAAGAAAACAAGGAAAGAAAGGCAAAAAATCGAGTGTACCCATCATCCCCTTTCATATAGCCCCTGCTGTATATATGTACCATTAGGGAAACTATGGAAACTACAATAAGCATCATTACTGAAATGGGATCAACCAGAACACCCATTTCTATTCGTAGCGTGTCGGTGAAGTTCATCCATACGGTTTTTTGCACCAATGTTTGATACACCCCATTTGCTTTGCCATAAACAAAGAAATATTGATAAGTGGTGTAAAAAGACAATAGGGTTGAGGTCAACAGGCCTAAAACGCCAATATAACCTGATACGGCAGGTTTTATTTTCTGGTTGAAAATTCCCAAAAGCAGAAAAACTACCAAAGGAATTAAAGGAATCAATATGATATAACTAAAGTTCATGCTCTATAAGTTTTAAGTGTCTAGAATGACTAGCGCGCCCAAAGTCTTTATTGTCCATTTATCATTTTAAAATTCAAATTTTAGCTCACTTTAAATACTTATCAATACTTCATGGTTTCTACATCTTTAACTTCCACCGAACTGATTTGCCGATATAATCCAATAATAATGGATACTGCCAATGCGGTTTCAGCTGCTGCCACGGCAATAATGAAAAGCGAAAACAATACGCCTTGTAACATTTCAGGATATAGATATTTGTTGATGATTACGAAATTGATGACTGAGGCATTCAATATCAATTCAACAGAAATCAAGATGGAAATCAAATTTTTTCGGGTGATAAATCCATATACACCTATAAAAAACAATATTGAAGTTACCGTGAGTATTTCGTAAATGCTAATTCCTGGTATCATAAGGCTTTATCATTTTTATCGGTTAATTTGGCTCCCTTGGCAATGATGATGGCACCGACCATGGCAGCCAGTAGAAGCACACTGATCACTTCAAAGGGCAGAATGAACCCGCCAGCTTCATAGCTCAAAAGTTTGGCACCGATCTCAGCTGTGGTGGTGGTCAATGAATTTTCCACAACATTGAACTCATGGGAATATATGGTTGTTAAGAACACACCTAAGCCCAATAAGCAGGCAACGGCAGTTAATAACTGCTTGGAGGTTTTGGCAATTTCCAATTCCATCTCTATGTGGTGCACCAGCAATACCGAAAATATGATCAAAACGATGATGCCGCCTGCATAGACAGTCAATTGAATGGCCGCTAGAAAATTATAGTCTATTAAAAAATAGACACCTGCAATACCGCATAAGGTAAACAGCAAGTAAATGACCGAACGCAACATTTTACGGCTGGTAACCGAAGCGATTGCAAAGACAATCATGACTAGGGCTAATGTGTAAAAAATAATTCTTTCCATGCTTTTAATCTTCTACTCCTGGCATTAGTTTAGACCCTGGTTTGTTCAAAACCCTGGTTAACGCAGTTCGATCATAAACCGAATTTTCAAAATTCTGACCCCACTTAATGGCATCAGTAGGGCAAACATCAATACAAAGTCCACACATGGTACACATGCTCAAATGATACACGAACTTGTCGATTTTCTTTTTCTTCTTGCCTGTTTCCTCATCGATTCCCCGATCCCAAATGATTTCGATAGTACCGTTGGGACAGGCGATCTCACATTTTTGGCATCCCGTACATCGGTGCTGGTTACTCTCATCATGGGGCATGATGACCTCTCCCCGAAAACGGTCGAACATCTTCAACGTGTCGCGGTTATCGGGATATTGTTGTGTAATGGCCCCTTTTCTGGAATGCAAGAAATACTTGCCGGTAACACTCATGCCCGTTAGGAGTGATTTTATGCCTTTATATATATCTGAAAAATATCCCATAGTTTAAAATTGGATGATTAGTTTTTGCCAGACAATCAGGGCCATTATTATCATATTCATTAGGTTGAGTGGGAGCAGGTATTTCCATTCCAACGTCAATAATTGATCTATACGTAACCGAGGAAACGTCCATCGAAACCACATCATCAAAAACACAAGGACCAATGCTTTAACCAAAAACCAAAATACACCAAGAATCGGTATTGATTCTGTGATGCCGAAAGGAGATAACCATCCTCCAAAGAAAACCGTGGTCGCGATGGCGGCAATGATGAACATGTTTATAAACTCTGCCAAAAAGAAATAGGCGAACTTCATTCCTGAGTATTCGGTATGGAAACCTGCACCCAATTCCGATTCGGCCTCGGCCATATCAAAGGGGGCCCTATTCGTTTCTGCCGTTCCGGCAATCATATAGATCATAAAGGCGATTATGGCGGGAATGTGCCCTTGCACGATCAGCCAACCATCTTTCTGTATTTCAACAATTTCGGAAAGCTGTAATGTTCCTGTGATCAAGATCATGGTCAAGAGGGATAAACCTATAGACAATTCATAGCTTATGGTTTGGACACCACTTCGCATCGCGCCGATTAAGGCAAATTTATTATTGCTGCTCCAGCCTCCCAATAAGATTCCAATAACACCAATGGAAGAAATCGCAATTAAGAAAAGTATGCCAATATTGATGTCAAATGCTTGGAAATCTTGCGTAAACGGTATGACCCCCAAAGCCATCAAGGCTGAAATAATCACGAAGTAGGGGGCAAGATTATATAGGAATTTATCTGCTTTTTCAGTGCCTGTCAGCTCTTTGGAAAGTAATTTCAAGGCATCGGCCATTGTTTGCAACAATCCGTGAAAACCAACCCTATTTGGGCCAATCCGCAATTGAAACCAGGCAGCGACCCTTCTTTCGAGCAAAACCAAAAACAATCCCGCTACTGCAAAGATGGTAAGATAGACGATTGCGATCAAGACCATTTCGATAAAATAGGCCATATTCTCAGACATTGTGCTGTAAAGCCAATCGTGAATACCTCTTGTTATGCTCAATGACCGAGGACCGAAGACCGAAGACGGAAGGCTGATGATCGATACCCAATATTGAATGATTAATCTAAACATTATAATCTATTTCTAAATGCAATCATCATATTCATTAAATGAAATGATTTTTCATAAAAGTTATCAAATTCTTTTTCTACTATGTAATTTCTTCTTTTGGCTTTGTGTAAACACGTTACCACTTCAGCTAAAGAGCGTATAGCATATCCCACAAACTTTTTTTGCTCTGGATTTGATTGTCCAATAGCTCCCTCAGATATGTTTAACGCAATGGAATCTGAAGCTCGTCTTATCTGTGAGGATAAGTTATAAAGTTCTTTTTTCGGAAAACTCTCGGCTAACTTATCTATATCATCGCCTAAATCCATAGCCTTGTTCCATATTTTTAATTTCTCAAATTTAAAGCTACTCTCCATAATAAAACAACTTTTCACCCGTCACCCGTCACCCGTCACCCGTCACCCGTCATCTGTCCATTGTCTTTTCTCATCTATCAATATCTGGGATTACAAGATCCAATGTTGCCATGGTGGCTACCAAATCCCCTATTTTGCCGCCTACTGCGATATGGTTCAATAGGGATAAATTTGAAAAGCCAGGGGAGCGGAATTTTAAGCGGTATGGACTTTTAACGCCATCACTAATAATATAAACCCCTAACTCACCTCTAGCGGTTTCCACCCGCTGGTAAAATTCGCCTTTGGGCAACTTTATCACCGCATTGGTGGCCACTCTATGTTCCCCTTCGGGTATGTTGTCTATCAATTGCTCTATGATTGACAATGATTCCCACATTTCCTCTATCCTAACCAGGTAGCGGGCAAAAGTATCCCCTTCAGTCTTAAGGGCTTCATTGAAAGTAACCTTGTCCAAAGCACTATACGGATGGTGTTTGCGCACATCACAGGAATAACCGGAAGCCCTGCCTACGGGTCCTGAGGCGCCAAATGAAATCGCATCCTCCCTGGTCAATATCCCAACACCCTTGGTTCTTTTGTGAAAAATCACATTGTTTGTCAAGAGCCGATCATATTCAGGTAGCTTCGTTTTAAAATGTGCGATGAAATCTTTTGTGCGTTTTATGAAATTAGGATGAATATCGAACATTAATCCACCAGGAACATTATAGTTCATGGTCAATCGTGCCCCACAGGTTTCCTCAAAGATGTCATTGATCAATTCCCTATCCCTAAAACCATAAAAGTAGGTTGTTAGGGCGCCCACATCCATCCCCATAACACCCCACCAAAGACAATGCGAAGAAATTCGTGTCAATTCACCGATGATGGTCCGTATAACCTTTACTCGCTCGGGAACTTCAAGCTCAAGGGCATTTTCAATCGTAAGACAAACAGCTTCATTATTTATGTTTGAAGATAAATAGTCCATTCTATCTGTCAGGTGAACGATTTGCTGGTATGTGTCCCTTTCACACATTTTTTCGATGGAACGATGAATGTAACCAAGGTCAGGTTCCACTTTCTTGATGATTTCCCCATCAATGGTCAACAATAGCCGCAGAACACCATGGGTCGCAGGGTGCTGAGGTCCCATGTTAATGAAATATTCCTCAGATCTAAAGTTGGTTTCTACGTTGGTTGGTTCCATGATCCGTTACTTGATAACCATATTAATTTCGTCTACATAATCTTTTCGTAATGGGAATCCTTCCCATTCCTCGGTAAGAAAAAGGCGTTTTAAATTTGGGTGGTTATTGAATTTTATTCCAAAAAAATCAAATACCTCCCGTTCATGGAATTCTGCTGTGGCCCATATATCGTAAACAGAATCGAATGTAGGGTTCTCCCTATCGGAGGTTTTGACTTTTACAACCACTGTATGTCTGAAGGTGGTCGATTCCAAATGATACACCACTCCTAATTCAGCGCTCCAATCAACACCTGATAAGCAAAATAAGTAATCAAATAGAGTATCCTTATTGGTTTTTAATTGGGTCATTAAAGAATGAAGCTGTGCGGGTTGAACAGATATGTTTAAGAATTGGGAACCTTCTTCGCTAAATTGCAATAGGCTATGATTGATACCTGCTTCTGGGGTTGGTTTTTGTGCTAGGCCTTCTTCACTTTCAGGAACTTCAACCTCATCCGACACCTTAGTGGCTTCTGTATTGGGAAACCAGCTACCGATTAATTCCTGTAATACTTGGTTGGTCATACTTATTTGGTTTAGAGGCCTTCATCGAATCCTTCAATAGGATTCTTTTTATGCTTCATACTTTCGTTTCGTATTTTATCCTGCAACATCAGCATACCTTCCAATAAGGCTTCTGGACGCGGAGGACATCCCGGCACATAGACATCGACGGGAATAACATGGTCTGCTCCTTTGACCACAGAATACGTGTTATAGAAAAATGGTCCTCCTGAAATAGCGCATGCTCCCATAGCAATGACATATCTTGGCTCGGCCATTTGATCGTAAAGACGCCGTAATACCGGTGCCATTTTATTGACGATTGTTCCGGCAATGATTATCAAATCGGCCTGTCTAGGGGAGGGTCGTGCTACTTCGAAACCAAATCTGGAATAATCATGTCTTGCTGCCCCGGTTTGCATCATTTCAATAGCGCAACAACTTGTTCCAAAATATAAGGACCATAATGAATTGGAACGTCCCCAATTGATGATCTTGTCCAGCGAGGTCACGATCACATTGGCACCGTTTCCTGCCGGAATCACCTTTCCAGGAAAATCATCGGGTATTTCTGGTTTGTCTATTCCCATTTTAAAGCTCCTTTCTTCCATGCATAGAGTAACCCCAATCCTAAAATCAACAAAAAGATAAGGACTTCGATAAAGGCAATGGCCCCAACATCCTTAAAAACTACTGCCCATGGTATTAGAAAGGCCACTTCAACATCAAAGATCAGAAATAAAATGGCAAATAAATAGTAGCCAACCTTGAATTGCACCCATGTGGGGCCAATGGTTTTCATACCACTTTCATAGGGTTCCCTTTTTTGTGGATTGTCCGATTTCGGGGAAATTAAATTAGACAGAAAATTAGCTCCTGCCACTAAGACAATCCCTGCGATTAAAAATACAATAATGGCTTCAGAACCCATAGTAAAATAAAACTATATATTAAAAGACAGTGTAAATATCCCCGGAGAAAAACAGGTCATCTGTTTTCTTGAAGTTCGAATCGGCTTTAACTTGGGCCGTAAGGGCATCTTCCCTTTCTTCCAAAGTAACGTCATCAAAACTCCTAATGATACCTGTTACCATCGGATATTCCAAACGTATCAACATTTGGTGTAAGGTAGGGTCTTTTTCCTTGGCATTGTGAACCAATATATCAGCTTCGGTAATTCCGTTTTCACCCAAGGTAACCACTTCCAATTTCAATCCGTTCAGGACCAAACCTTTGTCGTGTTCTTTTCCGAAAATCATGGGTTTTCCATGTGTTACGAAAAGGGTCCGGTCTTCCCGAACAGCTTTATCGGTATACTTATCATAGGCACCATCATTAAAGATAGGACAATTTTGTAAAACTTCGATGAGCGAAGTGCCCTTGAACTTTTCAGCATCGATGAACATCTGTGTCATCTCCTTTGGGGTATTTCCTGAGATTCTACCGAAAAATCGTGCTCGTGCGCCCAAAGCCAACTCACCTGCCGAAAACGGAGGTTGTGTATTCCCGTAGGGTGATGATTTTGTTTTCTGACCTACTAGGGAAGTCGGGGAAAATTGTCCTTTGGTAAGGCCATAAATTTCATTATTGAAAAGTACAATATTCAGGTCGATATTTCTTCGGAGCACATGTATAAAATGATTGCCACCAATAGCCATAGAGTCTCCGTCACCCGTAATGACCCAAACACTTAGATTCGGATTGGCCAATTTAACACCGGAAGCAATGGCCGGGGCCCTACCGTGGATACTGTGCATGCCATAGGTATCCATATAATAAGGGAATCTAGAAGAACATCCTATCCCTGAAATAAATACTACATCTTCCCTTTTGACCCCCATTTCAGGAAGCGCTTTTTGCATCGACCTTAAAATTACATAGTCGTCACAACCCGGGCACCATCTGACTTCTTGATCACTTGTAAAATCCTTATAAGAATACTCTTTTACTGCTGCTTCCATATTTATTTCACTAAAGATTTAAATTTTTCCACCAATTCGTTGTTCGCGAAAGGCAGTCCTTGAACTTTATTGAACTGAAGAAAATCAAATCCGTGGTAGTTGATTTTCAATACCTTGACAAATTGCCCACTGTTCAATTCACAAACAATGATTTTCTTAAACTTCTTAAGTAATTCCTCTGTATTTTTGGGTAAGGGGTTGATGTAATTGAAATGTGCGAGTCCGATAGTACTAAAACCTTCATCGTTCAATTCCTTTACCGCCGAATGTAAACTACCGTAAGTACCGCCCCATCCAATAACCAATAAATCACCTTCCTGAGTAAATTCAGGAACTATTTCCGGGATATAATTTTGGACCCTTTTTACTTTTTCGGCCCTTATTTTCGTCATGAACTCGTGATTTTCGGGTACGTAGGATACATTGCCGGAAATACGGTCTTTTTCTAAACCACCGACCCTATGTTCCAGTCCTGGGGTTCCAGGAATGGCCCAAGTTCTCGCTAAACTATCCTCATTCCGATCGTAAGGATGCCAGTTTTCAGTCGCTTCTTTAACAATGTTATTTTTAATCTCGGACATACTTTCTACCGACTGGATTTTCCAGGGGGCAGAACCATTGGCGATATAACCATCAGTCAACAATACGACCGGGGTCATGTGTTCCAAAGTCAATTTTGCCGCCATATAGGCATATTCGAAACAATTGGCAGGGGTACTTGCCGCAATAACAATAACAGGACTTTCCCCATTTCTGCCATACATGGCCTGTAACAGGTCTGACTGTTCTGTTTTTGTTGGGAGACCTGTTGAAGGCCCACCGCGCTGTACGTTAACAATGACCAACGGCAATTCGATCATCATGGCCAATCCTAAAGCCTCGCCTTTCAGGGCCAATCCAGGTCCTGATGTTGTGGTTATGGCCAAATCACCAGCAAACGCCGCACCAATTGAAGAAGTAATTCCCGCAATTTCATCTTCGGCCTGAAAAGCCTTTACACCAAAATGCTTGTGTTTTACCAGTTCGTGTAAAATATCGGTAGCCGGGGTAATGGGGTATGACCCCAAGAACAATTCCAGTCCTGATTTTTCTGCTGCGGCCAAAAATCCCCAAGCCGTGGCTTGGTTCCCCATCAGGATTCTATAAGTGCCCGGTGCCATTTTAGCTGGTGAAATGGTATAGGCATTGGGAATAATCTCCAAGGTCTCAGCAAAATAAAAACCAGCGTTCAATACTTTTGTGTTCGCTTCGATAAGTTCAGGTTTTGATTTGAACTTTTTTTCGAAAAATGCGATGGTATGCTCCTTAGATCGGTCATACATCCAATAGACCATACCCAAGGAGAACATGTTTTTACTTCTGGTGATACTTTTATTATCCAAACCTTCGACATCTTTCAATGCCTCTTTGGTCATAGTACCCATGGCCACTTCTATTACCCTATAGTTTTCCAAACTACCATCTTCAAGGGGATTGGTTTCGTAAAGGGCCTTTTCCAAATTCTTTTTGGTAAAGGCATCCGTATCCACAATTACGGTATGGCCCGGTTTTAAAGCGTGTAGATTGGTTTTTAATCCTGCAGGGTTCATGGCGACCAAAAGATCGACATTGTCACCTGGGGTACTGATTTCAACACTGCCTATGTGAACTTGGAATCCTGAAACGCCATACAGACTGCCTTGTGGCGCCCTGATTTCGGCCGGATAGTTCGGAAATGTGGCAACATCATTACCGAACATGGCAGAGGTGTCCGAGAATTGGGTGCCTGTCAATTGCATGCCGTCTCCAGAATCACCGACAAAACGGATCACTACGGCTTCTAAAACCTCTTGTTTTTTCTTTTCTGTGGCTGCAATCATATGGATTGATTTTAATTTATATGGATTATACTATTTATTTTGGTAAATTTAGATGCTAAAATAAATCTACCTTAGATTTCGAAATATGACATTTATCATTAAAAGGTAATGTACATTATATTAATTTCGTAGTCTAAATAAAATTAAGCAAAATGGCTATAATAATAACAGATGAATGCATAAATTGTGATGCTTGTGTTTCTGAATGCCCGAACAACGCGATTTATGAACCCGATCAAGAATGGTCCTACTCCGATGAAACCGCATTAAGTGGAATGGTAACAACCCCTGACGGTAGGGAAGTTGACGCTGATGCGGAAAACGAACCTGTTTCAGATGAATTCTATTTCATTGTTTCTGACAAGTGCACCGAATGCAAAGGGTTCCACGATGAACCACAATGCGCTGCGGTATGTCCTGTTGATTGTTGTGTTCCTGATGAGGCCCATGTAGAGTCCGAAGAGACTTTACTGGCCAAAAAAGTTTGGATGCACGGGGAATAATAAAAAAATCACACTTTAACGTATTGTACTTTACGGGGTATTTTCATGTCTTGAAAATGCCCCTTTTCTTTTTTTTGCCAAAATTTAAATAGTCCTTCCTTATAATGGTGGCTCATTTCATTGGCAGTTTAATGGCGTCGTTATCTTCTTAAATTTTCAAACGCTTATTTTCCCTGGTCAAAGCCCGATGCATCATTTTGGATATGGGTTTTAGAATACCTGATAAATGTCATAGTCTGCCCGTTCAACTCTAATTAATTTTATCCAAATTTAAAAACCGATACCTCGGCAATACGTTATCGTTATTCGTGTAAGGGTTCTTTTCCCCAATTTGCTCAGGTATCCAAAAACAAGCGAAAATCATCATGGAAAAAAAATCCAAAAAGCTAATTTGTGACGCTAACGAAGCCGTTGCCAAAGTGGCACACAAGACGAATGAGGTCTGTGCCATTTATCCGATTACCCCAGCCTCTCCTATGGGAGAACATGTAGATGTTTACAGTTCCAAAGGTCAAAAGAACATTTGGGGCAATGTACCTAGAATAATAGAAATGCAAAGTGAAGGTGGTGCTTCTGGAGCAGTTCATGGTTCTTTACAGGCAGGTGCTTTAACAACTACGTTTACAGCATCGCAGGGGTTGTTGTTAATGATTCCGAATATGTATAAAATGGCAGGGGAGTTATTGCCAACCGTTATTCATGTCGCGGCAAGGACCATCGCAACACACGCCTTATCTATCTTCGGCGACCACTCCGATGTTATGGCAGCTAGACAAACAGGGTTCTCTATGTTATTTGGAGGCTCCGTACAAGAAGCTCAAGATATGGCATTGATCTCACAGGTTGCGACCTTGAAATCAAGAATACCATTCATGAATATTTTTGATGGATTCAGAACCTCCCACGAGATTTCCAAAATCGATGGTATTTCCGATGATATTATTAAGGACATGATGCCGGAAGATGAAATAATGGCGCATAAGAATAATTCTTTGGATCCAGATAATCCAGTCATTAGAGGTACTTCACAAAATCCAGATGTGTTCTTCCAAGCAAGGGAAGCGGCCAACCTTTATTATGATAAAGTACCTGGAATTGTTGAAAAGACAATGGATGAGTTTTACAAACATACTGGACGTAAGTATAGTTTATTCTATTATGTAGGACATCCTGAAGCGGAAAAAGTGGTGGTCATTATGGGTTCTGGTCAAGGTCCTGTAATGGAAGCTATTGATACTATGGTTACAAATGGTGAAAAAGTAGGAGCTATCATAGTACGCCTATTTAGACCATTCTCTATCAGTCATTTTGTGGACGCCTTACCTAAAACTGTCACTAAAGTAGCGGTTTTGGATAGAACAAAAGAACCAGGAAGTGTCGGTGAACCACTTTATCAAGATGTGGTAACGGCCTTTGTGGAAAGCGATAGGGCCATGCCCCTTATTATTGGTGGACGCTATGGATTGTCATCGAAAGAATTCGATCCTGCCATGGTGAAAGCAGTTTACGATGAGTTGGATAAAGAAAAACCACTGAACCATTTTACGGTAGGTATCAATGACGACGTTTCATTTAGAAGCCTTGCAGTAGGAACTAGGTTTCAAACCGTCAAAACGACCTTCAACTGTATGTTCTATGGTTTGGGTTCTGATGGTACTGTGGGGGCGAATAAAAACTCCATTAAGATTATTGGTGAAACAACGGATAACTTCGTACAAGGTTATTTTGTATACGATTCTAAAAAAGCAGGTTCCCAAACAGTTTCACATTTACGATTTGGGCCTAAACCAATTTATTCAACCTATTTAATTCACAAGGCAAACTTTATTGCATGTCATCAATTTAACTTCATTGAAAAATACGACATCTTAAAGAACATTAAACAAGGGGGAACATTCTTATTGAATTCACCTTTCTCCAAAGATGAGGTTTGGGATATCCTTCCTAAAAAGATGCAGGAAGAGATTGTGGAAAATGATGTGGAATTTTATGTAGTTGATGCGACCAAAGTGGCTCAAGAAGCTGATTTGGGCAAACGAACCAATACCGTTTTGCAAACCTGTTTCTTCGCAATTTCAGGGGTGTTGCCAAAAGATGAGGCGATCAAGAAAATTAAGGAGGCCATAGTTAAATCGTATTCCAAAAAAGGGGATGCGGTTGTTCAAATGAACTTCAATGCGGTTGATAAGTCATTGGAAAACCTTCAAAAAGTGGATTACCCCAAACAAATTACAAGTGATGCGGAATTGAAGCCTATGATGACAGGTGATGCCGACCCATTCGTAAAAGAAGTTTTGGGTAGAATTCTAGCAGGAAAAGGTGATGAACTTCCAGTAAGTGCATTCCCGGTAGATGGTACATTCCCCACAGGAACCACACAATTTGAAAAACGTGGGATTGCCGATAAAGTTCCTGTATGGGATGGTGAGGATATCTGTACACAGTGTAATAAGTGTGTGGTAATTTGTCCTCATGCCGCGATTAGGGCCAAAGTTGTTTTGAACGAAGAATTGGTGGGTGCACCTTCTTCCTTAAAATCGGTTCCTGCAAAAGGTAGACCTTTTGATGGCGCTGCAGAATCTTATGTGTTACAAGTTTCCCCTCAAGATTGCACAGGTTGCGACCTTTGTGTGGCTGTTTGTCCCGCGATAAGCAAAGAAGATCCTGATTTTAAAGCCATCAACATGCATAGTAAGCTTGAGGTAGAGGCGGTTGAAGATCCCAATTGGAATTACTTCATCGACTTGCCAGATTACAACAGAACCGAACTGCAGATTTCCAATGTAAAAGGATCTCAATTTCTTGAACCATTATTCGAGTTCTCCGGAGCATGTTCAGGTTGTGGTGAAACACCTTATATTAAACTATTGACCCAATTATATGGCGATAGTATCTTAATTGCCAACGCAACAGGATGTTCTTCTATTTATGGTGGTAATTTACCAACGACTCCTTATAAAACCAATAAATTTGGTAGAGGACCAGCGTGGGCGAATTCATTGTTTGAAGACAATGCCGAATACGGTTTGGGAATGAAATTGGCACTTACCAAAAAACAAGAAATTGCAGCCGACCTTTTAAAAGGATTGGAAAAAGAAGTTGGAAGCGATTTGGTAGCGGCTATTTTGAACAACCCGGAAAAAACGGAAGCCCAAAAAGAAGAAAACTTTGGCAATCTAGATAAACTTAAACCTATTTTGGCTTCACTAAATTCACCTGAAGCGAAAAAACTATCACAATTAACCCAATATTTACGTAAAAAATCAGTGTGGATACTCGGTGGTGATGGTTGGGCCTATGATATTGGTTTTGGAGGCGTTGACCACGTACTGGCATCTGGAGAAAATATCAATATTATGGTGTTGGATACAGAGATTTACTCCAATACGGGTGGACAAACCTCTAAAGCTACACCATTAGGGGCAAGCGCCAAGTTCTCTGTATCGGGTAAACGTACGAGTAAGAAAAGTTTAGCCTTACAAGCGGTTTCCTACGAAAACGTATATGTTGCCCAAGTAGCCATAGGGGCCAAGGATTTACAAACGCTTAAAGCCATTGAAGAGGCAGAAGCGTATGACGGGCCTTCATTGATCATTGCGTATTCACATTGTGGTGATCATGGTTATAATCTTAGGGATGGAGCCATTCATCAAGAAAAAGCAGTGGAAACCGGCTACTGGCCATTATTTAGATTCGATCCTTCGAAACCAAAAGGTAAGAAGTTCAAATTGGACTCTAAAGCACCAGCCGCACCTCTTGAAGACTTTATGTATATGGAAACCCGTTTCTCTAGGGTCGTCAAGGATAATGCTGAATTAGGAGCGCAACTTCTTAAACAAGCACAAGAGGAAGTTCACTCTAGATGGGAAAAACTCGAGATTTACAGGGATATGTAATTAAATTTAAAAAGTAGAAGTACTTTAATAGTTGACTTTGTTTTTTGAAACCATACATTCTGGATCATTCAGGTTCAGGATGTATGGGACAAAGTTTATCGTTTAACCATAAAATCTATCAATTATGGAAGATAGAGCTAAAAAATTGTATCAGGAAGCTGTACAGAAATTAAAGGAAGCTAACCATGAATTGTGCCGCCCCGAAGAAGATGTGGTAGCACAGTTGGTATGTAGCAACGCACAAACGGCCATTTCAAATTATTTAATGGGTTTTCTTGCTGAAAACGGCATTGAATCCACATTGGAGGATTCTATAAGCACGCTATACGAGAAATGTAAGATGATCAATGAGAATTTTTCGGAAGTACACCTATCTGGTTTTGAATGCAATGCGCATAAAGACGAATCCAGATTCTGTAATGAATCTTCACAGTTAAGTAGATGTTTCGACATTGCGGATAGTTTGGATACCTTTATGAGGCGCGAAAAGATTATCAGCTAACGCTCGATATTCAAGAACCAAAATTTACTTCCAGGTTCTTTCTAGGAATCTAATGAAATTGTTATGCATAATGTTCTCAATATCTTCGGTGGAATATCCCCTCTGCTGAAGCATATTGGGAATTTTTTGTAAATCGGCAATGGTATCAAGGTCATAGGGGCATTGTTCCGTGCCAAAACCTCCATCAAGGTCGGTTCCTATACCCACATGATTTACATTCCCCGCCAATTGGCAAATATGGTCGATATTGTCGATCATGATATGCAGGCTAACATCAAGTCCCCGTGGGGTCGACATACCCCTGATCCAATTTGGGGCCATCATCCAGGCATCAAGGGCTATTCCTATTACGGCTTTCCGATCGATAAGTTCCTTGATCTGTTCATCGGAAAATTGCCTATTGTGGTCAACTAGAGTGCGGCAGTTGTTATGACTTGCCCATACAGGCCCATTATGGATTTTCATGGTTTCCCAAAAACATTCGTCGTTCAGGTGTGTGGCATCCAATATCAAACCCAGACGTTCGATTTCCTTTAAAAGCGCCTTGCCTTTAATACCTATTCCCCCCTCACCATTGGTGCCTTGGGCATAGGTCCCTGGGCCATAATGTGCCGGACCAATGGCACGCAAACCCTGTTCGTATGATTTTTCCAAATAATCCAGGGAAACAATCGAGTCGGCCCCTTCCAAACTCAGAATATAGCCTATGGGCTTTTTTTCTTTCGCCGTTCCCCAGAGACTTAAGTGGGCATTGAGTTCCGTCAGATTCCGTATTTGTACCATCTCGCCGATATCTTCCATGGCCTTGTACCACGCCAATTGTCCTTGGGTTTGGGCCCATGCCTGTTGGGGCGATTTCCATCCGGGAAGTGGATTGGTCTTTTTGGTATACCTAGCGATTTGGGTAGCCACACAAAGCCCAACATTTCCGCAGCGCATGGCCTGTAAGGAAACCGTATTTTTATTTCGATCGGGTTTATCGGACATGCCTATCTCGCTGGTGCGAATGGCCTCTACGGTCCAGGTCAAGTCCCTATTCCATTCCATGGCGTTCATGGCAAGATCTAAGTGGGCATCGAATATGAACATATCAGATTGTTATTTTTTGGTTCCTAGCGACCACTTTCCAGGTTCCTGTTATTTTATGGTCCTCAACGGTTAAGACACTGTCATATTTTGCTACCGTTGGGCAAATATGCATGGGGATTGCATAAAACACATCCCCTACTTCATAAGCATCGGCTTGTTCACATTTCACGACTAAATGTTCCTCGCTTTGTGCTATTTGTACGCTGTTCTCCAATCCAAGAATCCTCATACGTGGGAACGCCATTTCCGGGGCTATTGATTTGTGGCCCAAATCAAAACAGAGCCGGTTTTCATAAGGTTTACTTATGATACGTGTCATTAAAATGGCAGCATGTAAAAATCCCATTTCAGGGAATAGACCGCCATAACCCTCATCCCAAAGTAATGTTGTGCCCGGGGAAACTTCCGTGTTTGGTCTTTTGCAATGTATGGGGAAAGATGGGCTTCCCCCAACGACCATTTCAATAAGCCCCAAGCCCTCTTTTTCCAACTGCTGCTTCAATACTAGAACCGGTTCAAAGGCGGTATCACAGGCTTTTTGGCGTTCGTCGATATTGCTATTATGGATATGTCCGTCGTACGTATGGAAACCTCTGGCATGAATATTAATATTGGTGACCATGTTTCTGTACAGGTCTTCCGCATTCCTTCCCACGGGTATCCCCGTGCGTTTCATGCCATTGTCGATATCCATCCAAAGCTGTATTCTGGTTTTATTGGAACTTGCCTTGGCGCTGAGGGTATCCAAGGTTTTTTGATTATCGACCAAAGTCGAGAATTTAGATTCGGGGTAGGTTGCCATCAATCTAAAAAATCGATGCATATTCGCGCCGACCATTTGCATTGCCAATAGAATATCCTGGGCACCACATTGGGCCAATAATTCAGCTTCGGCAATGGTGGCACATTTGAACTTTCGGATGCCCATATCCATTTGCATTTGCACGATTTCGGCTATTTTATGTGTTTTAATGTGTGGGCGTAAAAACGCCGAACCACCGGCTATTCCGATCATGTGGTCCACATTCTTTTTTATCCTATCGGGATAAACCAATAAAGCGGGGGAAACAACATCTGAAGTATCATTTATGAGATACCATTTTGGGGCTTGCATAGTTGTTATTTATGTAATTCGAATACCGCTTCTATCTCTACGGGAATATTGCCAGGGAGCATCATACCCACGGCACTGCGTACCCCGACCCCGTTATCATTGCCGAAAACGTCGGCCATGAGTTCACTAAAACCATTGATTACCAAAGGCTGTTGTCCAAAATCAGGAGTTGAGTTCACCATCCCCAAAACCTTAACAAGCCGCTTTATCTTATCCACAGAACCAAAGTGGGTGATAATGGTCGAAAGCATGGTAAGGCCCACTTGTTCAGCCGCCAATTTACCCTGTCCCAAATTCAAATCCTCACCGACGCGGCCAACCATGAGGGAGCCATCGGCCTTCATCGGTCCTTGCCCTGAAACGTAAAGGAAATTGTCGACTACCAAAACAGGTTTGTAGAGTCCGGCTGGGGGCGGGGCAGGGGGCAGTTGTAAACCCAATGCCTTTATTCTTTCTGAAGGTAAATTTTCCATGTGTTATGATTTAAATGAATATGTCCAAAACAAGCACTCCCAAAAGACCGATTACACCTACCATGGTTTCCATAACCGTCCATGTACGTAGGGTGTCTTTGACCGATAAATTAAAATATTCTTTGTACAACCAAAATCCACCGTCATTGACATGGGAAAGCATTAAACTTCCCGAGCCAATGGCCAAGACCATGAGTTCAGAGCTTACCCCAGAGGATGACAAGAGTGGCAATGCGATACCGGCCGCTGTAAGGCCGGCTACAGTTGCCGAGCCTACGCATACACGAATGACCGTTGCGATCAACCATGCCAAGATCAAGGGTGAAATAGTGGAGCCTTTTAATAAATCGCCAATATAATCACTTACCCCACTGTCGATCAAAACCTCTTTTAATCCCCCAGCACCTGCAATGATCAATAAGACCATGGTAATACCGGCTACCGCGTGGGAAACGGAATCCATGACCTCTTTCATGGTACGACCGCGGTTTAAACCTAAAGTAAAAATAGCCAAGAGTACCGAAAGTAACATGGCAATAACAGGATTGCCAATGATGGATGTAATTTTTAAAAGGATATTCCCTTCAGGTAAAAAAACGTTGGTAAGTGCGGCAATCCCAATCAATATCACCGGGAAAAGAGCTGTGAGGATACTGATCGAAATACTGGGCATTTCGTCCTCGGTGAGTACTCTAGGGTTTACAAATTCCTTGAGCGGGGTCGCCTTGATGTTCTTGATGGTTCTTGAGAATAAGGGTCCAGCAATGACAATAGCGGGTACAGCCACCACCAAACCATACAATAGGGTCTTACCTATATCGGCATTGAACATGACCGCTATTCCGGTCGGGGCAGGATGTGGGGGCAAATAGCCATGGGTTACCGATAGGGACGCCAACATTGGAAGACCTACATAGATTAAGGGCAGTCCAGTGGCAGCGGCAACGGTAAAAACTAAGGGAATAAGGATTACAAAACCCACGGTATAGAACATGGGGATCCCTACGATAAATCCCGTGAGTACTACAGCCCATTGAATGTTTTTCTTACCAAACTTATCCACTAATTTTGTTGTAATACGTTGGGCAGCACCGCTATCCGCGACTAATTTTCCGAGCATGGCCCCAAACCCCAAGATCATGATCAAGCCACCCAAGGTCTTACCTACCCCTTTTTGAATGGAATCCAAAACGCTAAGGAAGTCCATCCCCTCAGCGACACCGACGACTAGGGAAACTATGATAAAGGAAATAAAGGCGTTGAGTTTAAACTGGGCAATAAGTAAGAAGAGCAGTATTATTCCAATAATTACAATGAATAATGGCATATAGTGGAGTTTATAATAAGCTAATTTCTAAATATACCAAATTGTACAAAAAAAGGGACTATTGAAAGTCCCAATTTTTTAAACTTTTTCGGAGGATGAATATTTGTTAACCTTGCCAAACACAAGGCATCAATGATTTCTGTAGCTATAATCTTTTATTGTAAAGGTTTTAGTTACTGATGAATAATTGGTAGTGGACTATAAGGTCAAAACTGCAATAAAATTTAACTTAGTTTTTGGGGTGCTTTTTTAGTGCGATAAATCGGGTTTTATTAAAGAAAATATTCAAGTTTTCAGTAACTTGTTAGCTTATTCGATTTTGGGATTTCAATTGGAATCAATTTTAAAAAGTGCTGCCACAAGGGACTTATTATTACATAAAAGACAACTATTAATTACACTTGGAAGATGAGAAAAATTACACTGCTTACGTTTGGGTACTGTTTTGTTTTAGCAAGCTTTTTGGGCTACTCGCAGGAAAAAGAAGAATCTATTTGGAATGAAAAGACCTTTGAAGGATTAAAATTCAGAAGTATAGGCCCCGCCTTCATGTCGGGTCGACTTTCTGATATCGCGATAGATCCGGCCAATGGAAATGTCTGGTATGCCGCCGTATCCTCGGGTGGACTTTGGAAAACCATCAATGCAGGAACCACTTGGAAACCTTTGACCGATAAGGAATCGTTCTATGCGACGGGTTGTGTAACTATCGATCCGAATAATAGTGGCGTTATATGGTTAGGTACTGGAGAGAACAATGGCGGACGACATATCGGTGTTGGTCACGGTGTCTACAAAAGTATGGATGGAGGGGATTCTTGGCAAAATATGGGCCTAGAAAAGTCTGAACATATTTCAAAGATTATAGTACATCCTGACAATTCGGATATCGTTTGGGTTGCATCACAAGGGCCTTTATGGAGTTCCGGAGGGGATAGGGGTCTTTATAAAACCACTGACGGTGGTAAAACTTGGAACCAAACCCTGAAAATTGATGAATGGACCGGTGTAACCGATTTGGTCATTGATCCCCGTAACCCCGACATATTATATGCCGCATCCTGGCAACGTCATAGAAATGTCGCTGCCTATATGGGTGGTGGTCCTGGCACTGGACTTTATAAAAGTACCGACGGAGGCGAAACATGGATGAAGTTGGAAACAGGTTTGCCCAAAGTGGACATGGGTAAAATCGGGTTGGCCATTTCCCCAATGCAACCCGATGTGCTCTATGCGGCCATTGAGTTGGAACGCAGAAAAGGGGCCATATTTCGTTCCACAGATCAAGGGGGTAGCTGGACAAAAATGTCCGATACGGTTTCTGGGGGTACCGGACCGCACTACTACCAGGAATTAATAGCCTCACCACACGTCTTCGACCGGATTTATCTCATGAACAACAATGCCTTGATTTCCGAGGATGGGGGAAAGACTTTTGTGGGGATGAAGGAAGAGCAAAAACATGGGGATAACCATTCCTTGGCTTTCAGGCAAAACGATCCCAATTATTTATTGATGGGTTCTGATGGAGGTATTTATGAGAGTTTTGACCATTCTGAAACATGGAAATATGTCAGCAATCTACCTGTAACACAATTTTATAAAGTAGCCGTAGATGATGCCGAACCTTTCTACAATGTTTTTGGGGGCACCCAAGACAATAATTCGGAAGGAGGGCCATCTAGAACCTTTAATACCAGGGGTATCGCCAACCAAGATTGGTTTGTCCTTTTGGGGGGTGACGGCCACCAACCAGCCACCACACCCGGAAATCCCGATATCGTCTACGCACAATCACAACAGGGAAATTTGCATCGTGTTGATCGAACAACGGGTGAAGCGGTGTTCATTAAACCCTATTCAAAACCTGGCGAAGATTATGAACGCAACAATTGGGATTCACCTATTCTGGTAAGTAACCATGATCCAAAACGTCTCTATTTTGCGTCTCAACGGGTTTGGCGCTCCGATGATCGAGGTGATAGTTGGGCCCCAATCTCAAAGGATCTTACCAAAAACCAAGAACGTCTTACCTTACCTATTATGGGCAAAAAACAGAGTTGGGATGCTGTTTGGGATGTCTATGCCATGTCTACCTATAATACCATTACCTCACTTTCAGAATCGCCCATTGATGAAAATATCATATTCGCTGGCACCGATGATGGGTACATTCAATATACCACCAATGGCGGTGCCAATTGGACGAAGGTGGATGTGAATTCGCTTCCCGGTGTGCCTAGTACCGCTTTTGTAAATGATATCAAGGCCGATTTGCACAATACCAATATCGCTTATGTTGCCTTGGACAACCATAAGTTTGGGGATTACAATCCCTATGTGTATAAAACCGTGAATGGCGGTAAAACATGGAGCGCTATCAACAACGGATTGCCAAAAGGGACGCTGACCTGGCGATTGGTACAGGATCATGTGAACAAGGACCTTTTGTTCTTGGCGACGGAATATGGTATATACGTTTCCTTTAATCAAGGAGCAAATTGGATCAAGTTCTCGAACGGTATCCCTACGATTTCTTTTAGGGATTTGGCCATTCAAAAACGGGAAAATGACCTAATAGGGGCTTCCTTTGGGAGGAGTTTTTATATTTTTGATGATTATAGTCCCTTACGCGAAGTTTCGGAGGAAATGCTGCGCAGTGAAGCAATCCTTTTCAAACCTAGAAAAGCATTGCAATACACCCAAATCAGAGGGGGTAGTAGTAGCCAGGGTGGCGATTTCTTTACGGCTGATAATCCGCCCTATGGTGCGGTTTTCACCTACTACCTGTCCGATGTGGACAAGACGATTGCCGATAGCCGGAAGGAAAACGAGAAAAAACTGAAAAAAGACAAAAAAGATATTCCTTTCCCAGGATGGGAGGCATTGGAAAATGAAAAGAACCAAAACACTCCCAATGCGGTTTTGGTCGTTAAAAACGCTGACAATAAAGTGGTGGCACGTATAAACGGTCCCCTTAAAAAAGGCTTTCAGCAGGTTTCCTGGGATTTGACCGAATCCTTGAAAACGACGCTGACAACAGAAAAGGAAAACGAAAATGAGAATCGGCGGTTTAGAAGGTCCGCTGCGGTTGATCCCGGGAACTATACGGTTACATTATACAAATCTGTTGACGGAAATGTGATGCAATTGGGAGCCCCCCAAACATTCCAGGTAGAACGCATTCGCATGAATGTTTTGGAAAACCCGAATGCCGATAAAATTACTGCCTATAAAGATGAACTTTTGTCCTTTGCCACAAAAGTGGATGTTGATGAACATGATTTTGAAAAAGCCAGTAAAAAAGTCAAGGCTTTTGATAAGGCCTTAAAGTATGTCAATGCAACTCCTGGATCGCTGGAAAAGGAAGTGTTGAAATTACAAGAAACCATGAACAATTTAAAAGTGGCCTTATCTGGAAATTCGGCCAAGGCTGAAGTTGGCGAAAAAGACGACCCAACAGTTAGTGATCGCTTGATGATCGCCCAACGTGGATTTTTCGGAAATAGTTACGGACCCACTAAAATGCAGATGGAAAGTTTTGAATTGGCGAAACAACAATACGCTGGTTTGGAAGTTGAATTGAGAAAATTCTTGGATACCGATGTACCACGCGTTGAAAAATTATTGCTAAATGCCGGTGCCCCACCTATCGTGGATTGATGATTTTGTAATGTAAACATGCCCTGGGCTTGGGATTATCCCAAGCCCAGGCTTCATTGGTTATTGAGTACAATCAATGAAATTAAATGGGACGGTTATTGCACTGACCTCAAGGGAATAAACCCAACCCATCGAAGATTCAAGCTCACGTTAGCGCGTTTTTGTTGCATGTATAGTGCATGTGAAACATGTTCGCTATTATTTCATTCCCGGCAGCAAGTGTTCGGTATGGCCTGTCATTTGCCAGTGCCCCATTGATATGGGTATATTGCCCATGGCATTCAACGCATCAAAAAATTCCTGCATTAAAAATGGCTCTTTTTTTGACTCCTTCATTTTGGCATAATCGGCCATGGTGCTTTCCAAAAGATACTTTCCGGTGATATAACTGCTTCCATAGCCCGGTTGGCGCAGATATAGATGTTGTTCAAAAAGAAGCAGCTCCTTTT
Organism: Maribacter sp.; assembly: GCF_049667165.1. GTDB lineage: Bacteria > Bacteroidota > Bacteroidia > Flavobacteriales > Flavobacteriaceae > Maribacter_A. Next base: position 4,436 of record NZ_JBATHS010000173.1, on the reverse strand, counting down.
CGGTTTTCATCCATCCCCTAGGGGTATATTCCGAATGAATTCCTCCGGCCTCCTCCATGGTCATTTCATTGGCATGTGCGTAAAGGGAACCCAAACCTCTCGCAGCCCGTTGGGCGATCATGATATATACCAATTCCCTTACCCTAGGGTTGTCGTCATACAATCCGGCATGCATGAACATTTCTTCAACTGCGGTAGCGGTACCCTCATTGCGGGAATCAAAAATATTGTATAGCATTGGCCCTCTACGAATTTGGCTTTTATGGGGCTCATTATCCATGCGGGCCAATTCGAACCAATGGTAAAAATGGGAATACAAGGGTCGTTGGTCATAGTGGGCCACAATCCAGAAAAAATTCCGTTTTGCCTTGGGGATGTATTGCCCCAAATGGGGTTGAAGCGCAGGGGCAAAATAATCCTTTACGGTCATCATTTCATCTTTGTCCAAGAATGTGAGCAGGCTCTGGGCCGATTTTTCAGCCATTTCGGCATACATTTCAGGTGAACTGGCATCCTGAAGCTCAGGGAGGTTTCTATTTCTATGTTCCTCCAATTTTAAGGAAGACCAAGCCCTTGCTAACTCGCGTTTTAAGATCATTACCTCGTCGTCCCAAGTCAAGGGCACTAAATGTACATTTTGAAGATACCAGGTGTAATTTTCCTTGCCAATGCCTGAAGGCCCTGTTTTTGACAGGCTTTCTTTTTCCAACCAAACAATCAAACTATCGGTGGAAGCCATAGCGGATTCCACGGCTGTTGCCAACTTTTTGTCATTTCTTATATCGGGCCAATCCGATATTTTTTTAAGGTCTTCACTTTGAAATTTGATTTCACGTATACCAGCAATCCATAGTTCTTTGGCATTACCGTTTAAGTTTAATTTTGCTTGGTCGTTCAGCGATGGAATGACGTTTAGGTCACTCAATAATCTTACTTTTTCAGACGTGCTTAACGGAAAGTCATACGTCCATATTTCTGTGGTGGCATGGTGGGTAGGACCTTCATGGGCAGGTACATCACTGCGTTCCATCCAAATCGATTTATAAAAGGCAGGATCGCGTGACCAGGGTTGAAGTATACGTTGGTTAAAATCATAACCGTTCATTTCGGCCTTAATGAGGTTCCAGTCTACTTGTTCTGCCACGGGCCAATCCGAAATGTCCATAGTAAGTAGCTCAGCCTGGAGTTTTTTGAATTCTGGCCAGCGTTTTTCAAAAGTGGTAGACGTATAATCTGGGGCTCCTTCCCGAAGCGGGGGTTTTTCAAAAGCACGCCATTCCTTAAAAAGCTGCTCCAAATCTACATAAGTGTCGGTGGTTTGAAGTTGTGTCATAGCTGGTTGCCATATTATAAAGATAAAAATAAGGTACGGAATTCTGAGAACGGAATTTGAATTTTTCATAAGGATCATTTCGTATTTCTTTTGGAATGCTCTGATAACGCATATGGAACAACCAAATATAAGATTTTAAGGTTTTCCACCTATGGAAAAATGGGTGTTGTAATTCCTAGGTCTTGGTTGCCCTTTTTGGTTTTATGCCAAGAATATGAACAATGGCCACTTAGAGTGCTTGGGTCATATTCCCTATGTTGATTTTTTCGCCTTTATGGAAGTTGATTTCCCTAACTATTGTCATATTGCCCCATAAATAGCGATGCCCTTTTAGGCGTCGTGTGCTTTTTAGTCTTTTTTTCAAGGCGCGGAGTTCCGATGCTGTGGCTTCCCGTCTTGGGCCAAGGGTACCGTATAATCGAAACGCAGGATAACTGTCAAATCGTCCTTTGAAAAGCGATTTCAGCCAAAAAAGTTTACTGCTGTTCACAGCGAGGATACAAATGGAATTGTTGTTTTTTGCGTGATTTGGCAAGGTAGAAACGAACTTCTCAAAATAGAAGCCAGTCTGATCTTTGTTCAAGAATACAGTTCCTACCGGAGTTACTGTCGGGGCGTTGTCCTTGCCGACTGATGCTATGGAGACGTGAAGACTAGACCCGAAACTCTGGCTAAAATGTTTGCGAATGGTATCCCAATGCTCAATCAGATCCATTGATAATTTTCTATTACACCTTTAATACAATACGATACCGTGCCTTTCCACTTTCCAAATGATCTAAAGCCGCGTTGACCTCTGCCATAGGAAACTCTTCAACCATGGGATAAATATCATGACGTACACAGAATTCCAACATGGTTCGGGTCAAGGCTGGACTGCCCAACGGACTTCCACCAACCGTTTTTTCACCCATAATGAGCGAGAAGGCAGGTATGGCCATAGGTTCCAACACAGCCCCAACTGTATGGAATTTACCTTGGGGTGCAAGTGCAGTCAAATACGAATTCCAGTCTAGACTCACGTTGGTGGTGTTTAAGATAAAATCCAAACTACCGGCTATACTTTCCAGTTCTTTAGGGTTTCTTGAATTTATAACTTTGGTAGCACCCATAGCGAGTATTTGTTCTTTTTTATCTGGGTTAGAACTGAAGGCAATGACCTCACAGCCCCATTTGTTCAAAAATTTCAAGGCCATATGACCCAAGCCCCCAATACCGATAACACCTACTCGATCAGTGGCCTTTACACCAGCTAGGATAATAGGATTAAAAACCGTAATTCCACCACAAAGTAAGGGCCCCGCTTTCTTTAGGTCAATACCCTCGGGTAATGGAATCGCCCATGACCAATGGCCCCGAACTTGATCGGCAAAACCGCCATGGCGCCCAACGATGGTCCCTTCAACTGTACTACACAAATGATGACTACCATTCATGCACTGATCACAATGCATACAGGAAGCGGAATTCCAACCCAATCCCACCAAAACACCCGGTTTCAGATTTTTTACTTCACTGCCCACTGCTATTACTTCCCCAACAATCTCGTGACCGGGAACAAGTGGGTATTGCGTCATACCCCATTCATTTTTGATCATACTAAGGTCGGAGTGGCAAATACCGCAATAATGGATTTTTATATCTACCTCCTCACTCCCCAATGCAGGAAGTTCGTAAGTGAAAGGATTTAATTTTCCTCCAGCTTCTTGGGCCGCATAAGCGTGTACTTTGTTCATGATGTTTATTTTTGACCGTGTTTAAATATAATGAAATCAGGTAATTCGATACGATGCCTTAAGGTACGTAACTTTCACCAAAAACTTTCTAAGGCTTCCGATGAAGACGTTTTTGACGGGATGCAACTGTAATCGTTTAGCTATGGAATTACAATTTTCGAACCCAAATATTTCGAAACTGGGTCTTGTTTCCATGGTCTTGCAAGGAGATCACGTCATCGCCATGGGCATCAGGATACATGTGCAATCCGATATAATTTGTCAGTCCCGTGATGGTCACATTATTTTGGACGACCACACCATTATGTAAGACTGTAATTCGGGCTGGGTAATCCAATCGACCATCTTCTTTAAATCGTGGTGCTGTATAGACAACATCATAGGTGTTCCATTCCAATGGGCCCCGCATGGCATTGACCAAAGGGGCGTGGTCTTTGTAAATACTCCCTGCCTGTCCGTTTCGGTAGGTACGGCTGTTATAGGAATCCAAAATCTGAAGTTCATAACGGTCCTGAAAAAACACGCCGCTATTGCCCCTGCCTTGGCCAACACTTTCTACTTTATCGGGAGCGCTGAATTCTATGTGCAATTGACAATCCCCAAATTTCATCTTAGTACTAATGAAACCTGAACCGGGCACTACTTCCATATGATCGTTGTCCACAATTTTCCAAGGGGCAGGTTGGGAGGGATCATTTTTACTTTCCCACTGGTCCAAGTTGGATCCATCAAATAAGATAATAGCATCAGAGGGCGCATCTCCCAACATTTTGGCGGGTGTAACTACCGGAACCTCAGGTTCCCAAATCTCAGTCATTTCGGGTTTCATCGGCATGGGTGACACCTCAGGCGGTGTACTTGGGTATTCTTGTGCCTTGATGGTTGTAGTCATGGTGATAGCCGTAAAACATAGCCAAAGTACTCTTGAATTCATGTGTTTTTGGTATTTAAAACGTGTAATATCAAAGATATTATAAATTATAATAAGATGGTATAGAACACTTATTTATATGGTAAATACGCTGTTCCTAATCCCGGTATTCCTTTGAAGAAACATGCCCTTTATTTAAGTTTTGTACTGTTTCCTTATTTCTGAAGCTTGACTTTGCATGGGAACGAAGTTGTTTATCTTTAACCCCTGTTAAGCTATAAGGTATCGCAACGACATAATATTGGTCATGCATGTCCTTGATCATTGTGTAACATTGTATTAAATTTAATCCCATGAAAATGAAAAAGCCCAGTCTAAGCACTATAATCTTTTCGATCTTCATCATTCTGATGATTGTTCCACAGACCCGGATGCCCATTCAAGAAGGTATAAGCAAGATACGGGTCGCCTTATTTTCACCTTCGGCATTGGACGA
>NZ_JBATHS010000172.1:0-7678 GCF_049667165.1 Maribacter sp. | reverse complement strand
CCTGTTCAAAGACCATTGGGCTAGGGATATATTTGGTCCTGCATAGTGCGTTGCATCAGAAGTAAAAGAGGATAAAGGCAGGATTGAAGCGGCTACCGTTCCTAAGGCGGTTTTCTTGATAAAAGATCTTCGGTTTGTCATGCTCATATGAATTTAAAGTATCGAATTATTCAAATTTACTATTAAAATAACTACCTACTATTGAAGGCTATTCTTTGACCAAAATCGGAACGTTGATGCTTCATGGTAAAACGGCACCTTTCAATAGCACAATGTCCTATTCTAACAAAATCCTAAATTAGGTTATTTTGATTTTCTAAATCTTTGATCCAAATTCTTGGGATATCTTCCTGCTTGTTTTTCCCACCAAGCATCGAGTTCTGTTTGGAGTTTTTCCTGAATCCCCAGATAATCATCATGCCCATATACATTTTGGGTTTCTAAGGAATCCTTATCAAAATCATATAATTCATAAATGGGATCACTGTCTTCAATGGCTTTACGTATCAACTTCAATGCTCCTGATCTTATCATACAGAGATTGCTTTCCGGGGAATTGCCAATAATGGAGAATACCTTGTTTTCCCATTCAGTTGTAATGTTTTTCCCATCAATTAATGGAAGCAGGCTTCTAGATTCAATTTGGGGTAAGCTTTTCCATTCAGTGTCGCCAGCTATATCCAATATAGTTCCGTACAGGTCTATGGAATTAACCAATTCCAGCCTTACTCCTTTATCGTTTTGCCCAGTTACCGGTTTAATAATCAATGGGATTTTGGCGCTTACATCGTACATCTGGCCTTTAAAAAATGCCCCATAGGCCGAATTAAAGTCACCATGGTCAGCGGTAAATATAATCCAGGTGTTATCCCATATCCCTTTTTCTTTCAAAAGGTCGAACATTTTCCCCAAGTAATGGTCGATCATTGATATTTGCCCATAATAGGCTGCTAGGATTTCTTTATATTTATTTTCGTCCCATGCCGCGCGTAATTTCTTTGCCAATTTTCCGCTGCGTTCATTCATTTGAAATATGGGACTATTATCTAAGGTTTCATAAAATCTAGGTCCAAGTACGATGTCTTCTGGTTTGTACATCTTATCCCATGGGGCAGGGGCCAAATAGGGCTGATGTGGCCCAAATATGGAGGTGAACAGAAAGAATGGTTTTTCTTTATCATTGTTTTCTATAAATTTCATTGATTCGTTTACAGTCCACGGAATATCATGCTGTTCTTCCGTTCTCCAACCAGTTCCCATAATAAAGTTATAAATACTATCGAATGATGCAGGAGTTCTGGTTACTGCTTTGTAATTGTTTTCATCATCATCAAAAAATTCCACTACATCCTTCTCACTATCCTTGAAATAGCCGTCTCTCAACCATTTAATATATTCAGAATGTTTGTCGTCGTTTGAATACGTTGAGTATCCAGCATCGTTCAATGCTTTGAAGTCAAATCCGTAATTACCATCGGCAGGGTAAAAGTGAAGTTTTCCCGACATACCTGTGCTATATCCCTGATTCTTAAGTCGTTCAGGGAGCAAATATTGTTTGATTTCAGTGGTACCAGCTACTTTTTCTTTGAACGGAACCCAGTTGGTAACAATTCCACTTGCAGGCGGGAATAATCCGGTTTTTACCGCTGCCCTTGATGGGGCACAGACAGGAGATGGACAATAGGTGTTTTTGAACAATAGACCCTCATTTGCAAGGGCATCCAAATTTGGAGTTTTTATGATTGTGTCACCCATAGAGCCGAGCCTGTCAAATCTCATTTGATCCGCCATAATCAGAATGATATTTGGTTTTACGGACTGCTTTTCAACTACCTTCTTTCTCTCAGTCTCTTGGCAAGATAAAAACAGCATGAGACTAGCTATAAGAAATCCAAACTCTATATAACGATACTTCATAAAAGTTTATTTAGGTTTTATTCGACCATTATTCTTTAATGTCACATTTAAAGTACAATAAAAATAACCCTTTTCATAAATTGGTCTATGAATTTATATTGGCCACGTAATTTGTGCTTTTATGTTTATATTCATACACACTTAAGAACAAAAAATGAAAGTATTATTTATAGGAGGTACTGGGAATATTAGTTCAGCCTCCAGTCGATTGGCGATACAAAGGGGCATTGACCTCTATCATTTGAACAGGGGCAGTTCAAATGTCCATATTGAGGGAGTCAGGACTTTACTTGGTGATATTAATAAACCTGATAGCCTATCTGTACTGGAAAAACAACAATGGGATGTGGTGGTGAACTGGATCGCTTTCACCCCAGAGGACATTGAAAGGGATATTTCACGCTTTAAAGGCAGGACAAAACAATATATCTTTATAAGTTCGGCCTCCTGCTATCAAACCCCTTTAAGTTACCCCATTATCACGGAATCAACCCCGCTTTGTAATAATCTATGGGATTATTCCAACAATAAGATACAATGTGAAGACCTCTTAATGAAGGCTTATAAGGAAGAAAAATTTCCTATTACTATAGTGAGGCCTTCCCATACCTATGATACGGTAATACCGATCGCCATAGGAGGATTTAATGAATATACTACGGCAGATAGAATCCTGAAAGGTCAGGAAATCATCGTGCATGGCGATGGCACTTCCCTTTGGACCGTGACCCATTCCGATGATTTTGCAAAGGGTTTTGTGGGCTTGTTGGGATTGACCCAGGCCATTGGTCATGCTTTCCATATTACTTCGGATGAACTATTGAGTTGGAACATGATTTACAAAATTCTGGCTGATAGTCTTGGGAAAGAAGCCAAGGTGGTTCATATCGCCTCTGACTATATCTGCGCCATTGAGCCTTCCTTTACAGGTACACTGCTGGCCGACAAAGCCGAAACTGTGATATTTGATAATACCAAGATAAAGACCTTTGTACCCGATTTCAAGGCCACCATTCCCTTTGCCCGAGGTATCAAAAGAACATTGGACTGGTTGGATCAGCACCCGGAAAGGAAGTTTGTCAACCCAGATAGTACCGAAAAGATAGAACGTGTATTGAAGACCTATAAATCACTACGCGTATAGTTATCCCTTCATTAGCTTTGCTATTTGCTTTGAATTAGGGTTTTGACAGCTTTCCAATTCTGAAATAATCTTGGGATGATCATGTTCCCTACCTTGGGATAGTTTATAGGCAGCTTGTATAGTAGTTATGGTTATTTGAAAACCGACCACCCCTTTTACCTGACGAAGGGTCTTTTTGGATAGGTTGTTTAATGATATGGGGTTTTTGGAGTGGGCTTCGTACTTGTCGACTAATTTGTACATGGACTCCAATACTTCTTTTTCACTTAAGACTTTTATTTTACCATATACGTGTACCGCGATATAATTCCATGTAGGGACTTCTTCTTCTTTGTACCACGATGATGAGATATAGCTATGGGGTCCGTTGAATATACATAGGACGTCAGCATTCTCCTTAAAATATTGCCATTGTGGATTGGCCTTGGCGATATGACTCACCAAAATGTCATTTCCATCTTCGTCTATATCCAATTCCAACGGTATGTGGGTAGCCCAAGGCTTGCCATCAACTTGGTTTATCAAAATTCCAAAGCTATTTTCCTTGAGAAAGGTTTTTACTTGCTCAATATTTTCGTTCTTATAGTGGTGTGGTATGTACATATTGGTTATTTGTGTTTTCATATTCCGTACCTAACGGCACGGGTTTCAGGTGTATCTATTTTGATTCTACCGATATGTGGTCCCCAAAGGGACCTTTTCTTATTTTGAAAATCCATTTATGCGTTCTTGGTTTCGGGATAAAAAATACGCACTCTTGTTAAATTTCATATGCCGTACCTAACGGCATGGAGTTTAGGTCCGTCTGTTTGATTCTACCGTTATGCGGTCCCCAAGGGGACCTTTTTATATTCTAAAAAGCCATTTATGCTTTCGTCCCTTTAGGGACGGGAAATGGGTAGCTTATTTTCATGTTATGCTTTTACCGTGCCTTTAGGTACGGCATATGAATCAACTTATGGCTTTTAAAATATACCGCTCATCAAAATCAATTTCAAATTCCTTTAAAAATCGGAGGTATTCATCCATAAAAGATTCCTTTTTGTGATGCTGTTTTTGGTTCCGAACATATTCAATTACCCTTGGTAAATCTGATTTTGAATTTGAAAATGCACCATAACCTGCCTGCCATGAAAAACGACCATTAATAAACCCCTTTTTATTAATCCAAGCGGAAGAATCTTGCTTTACATTCTTCATTAAATCCGATAAGGATTGGTTCGGTCGCATTCCAAAAACAATATGGATATGATCTGTGGTACCATTAAATTGTAAGACCTTATGACCCTGATTTTGAATTATGCCTGTTATATATTTATATAATTCATCTTCCCATTTGCCTGAAATTAAGCTTTGTCTGTTGCTAACGGCAAATATCGTTTGAATGTGTATTTGGGTATAGGTATTGGCCATGCTTATTGCTTTTCTTTGCGAACAATTGAGATTAAAACAGGCAAATGATCGGAAATATGCTTATTGTTCTCCATTCGGTCATCAATATGAAGGTATGATCGCACTTTAAAGCCCTTTACAAAGATATAATCGATCCTACGGTCTAATTTCATATGGGGGTCGAACCCATTAAAAGTACCCTCGGGCCCATAAAAGCTTTGTTGGGTGATGTCTTTGCCATCGTCCATTTTACTTTTGATATAATGGATCGGCGCTTCTTCAGGCTCCAGATTCAAATCGCCCATGAACACCACAGGATGGTGCGTATCATTGATTTCCTTGATTTTATCAAGGATCAGCTGGGCTGAATTTTGTCGGGCCTCTTTGCCGATATGATCAAAATGTGTATTGAAAACATAGAACTTTTGATGGGTTGATCTATCTTCAAAAAGGGCGTAGGTACAAATCCGTTCCATGGCGGCATCCCAGCCTACCGATACTTTCGTTGGAGTAGGGGAAAGCCAGAACGTATTGCTTTTCAATACCTTTAGTTTTGTTTGGTCATAATGAATAGGGGAGTACTCTCCTTTTTGCTGCCCATCGTCCCGACCAACACCCACATAGGAGTAATTCGTCAGCGCACTATCGATATAGGTCACTTGGCGATGTAAGGCCTCTTGCATACCAAAGATTATCGGTTCATAATGCCGAATCAGTTTTACCATACTTTCCTTGCGATCGTTCCAGTTATTTACGGTATCGTTAACATTATCGTACTTGATGTTATAGGTCATTACCTTGAGATCCTGACTATGTATACCTGGGGCCAACAATAGTAGGAGTGCGAAGATGCTTAGATTTGATTTCATCAGATGTGCTATTTTTTTTCGTAAATTAATACAAAAGATAATTATATCTGGGCAAACTAAAACTATGAAAGGCTATTTACATCAAATTCACCCAGTGCTCCCCGTAAAGAATGTGGTAGACGCATTGGATTTCTATGTGAATCGCCTTGGGTTTAAGATTGCCTTTGCAGACGATAGTAAAAATCCCACCTATGCAGGAGTTATTCGTGATGGCATTGAAATTCATTTACAAAGGCATGATCCCATCGAGTGGGAATCTGAATTAGATAGGCCTATGCTTCGAATAGTCACTGAGAATATCGGGACTTTATATGAAGAATATTTTGAAAAAGACGTTTTCCAAGCTCATACTTTATTAAAGGAAACTGCTTGGGGCACCCGGGAGTTCGGTTTTTTTGACCCTGATCAAAATGGATTGACGTTTTATAGGGATAGGGATCTAGGGGATGCATCCTTTTAATCTTTTGGGAATCTTAATCCAGAGGGAAGAATAGGGAAAGAATCTTAATCAGTGTCTATTTGTTATTACCTTTCAGCTGCCATACCACCAATGATTAACCAAGTGTCCCCATATCTCTTCCAAGTATGGGTAAATTTCTTGTTTTCCTCTTTTATTACGTTGTTGTCTTTATCTGTCCATAGATAATCAGCATCGTAGAAAACAATCACCACACCCCCAATAGCGTTCGCCGCTTTTTTGAATAATTTATAACTGTATTTTAAACTAGGATCTTGATGAAGTTCAGGTATCCAAACGGCTATCCCACTTTTGGCAGCCACTCCATCTCCAAAATTTGGGTAGCCAATAAAATCATCGTGCCAAAGTTTCTTATAGGCAACGGTGTCCATTTTTAAAACATAATCCCAGTATTGCTCTTCCATTTCCCAAGCTTCGTTTTCAAGATTTTCTTTGCTAATAGCCGGTACTTTTGTTTCTTCTTTTTCGGAATCTTTATTGTTTTGATTGCAACTGGTCGTGACAATTGATACAAACAGCATAATCATACCGAGAAACATTAATTTTGTTGTTTTCATTTTTAAAATATCAGGTTAAAGGTAATCTGGTGTATTACCCAAACTGTTAGTATTAGCAAGTAGGGTCGGTATTTTTTGTTATTTCTTTTATCGTAGAAAATCAGCCCAATTAGAATCATGTAGATAATTCCGTATTGTACGTTTTGGGTTACGCTCTCTGACCAACTGAAAAAATGGGGCCCGATTCGACCAATGGTTGGTCCAAGAAAAACTGTCGCGGTTCCTATGATGTATCGCATATGTTTGGAAGCATTTCTTCGATGATACATTGCCAATGCATAAAATAGGATCAATAGCACACTATCCGCCAAGGGGAAGAATAGAAATTGTGGTACATCTGAATGTATAATCCGTATCATTTGGGGAACAAAGGATAAAATCAACATCGGGAATACGATATAGGATAGCTTACCGATTTTTTTATGTAATCTGTTCTTTCTATTTATGATGAGAAGGGGTTGAACAATAAGGAGAAGGATCCAAATGGAGGCAATAAAAGCATGAATATGAATAAATATAGTTATGTTTTCTTCAAAATTTGGAAATTGAACAAAGTACGTTTTGTAAAATCCGAAGAATGTCAATGGAAGTAATAACAGTAAAAAGTAGCCTAAATTTCTATATGCTTTTTCCATGGACTTAAAATGAAGTTGAAATAGGATTTATTTTATTTAAATTGCCGCAATCGTTCTTTTATTCGTGCTATTAAAGAGGTTGATAAATTGAAATGTAACACCCTTAAAGTTGAAGCCAAATTTAAATGATGTGACCTATCCTCAGTTTAAGCATAAGTGTATTGGTATCAAACGGTTGCTAAATCGCGGCCTTGTCGCAATAAGGGGCATTTTTGGATATTGACAAATATCAAGACCTCAATTTCTAGTTGGTTTTTTTTAAATCTTCTATTAAATTGGTAAGAAACGACGGTTCAATTATGCTTTTATAAATTTCTTCATCCCTAAATCGACACGTACACTTTCGCCAAGGACTTACGGGGAGTATTTAAAGACTTTATTCCCTAAAAGTAGGATGTGGCCGATATGGCGGAAGAATTTGATTATGGATTACATTGAGTACATTAAGGAACATGTAACACAAGCCCATACGATATGGCCCTAATAAATTATATTATCCAATATTCGATCTAGATTGCGCTCCATAATAGTGAACTTTTTATCCGTAAAGAAAATCGCATTTACTTCCTTACGCAACTCCATAAGTTCCATATTGGAGAAATAGTGCAAGTGTACATTTTGTTGGATTTTTTCCAGACTTTCATCCTCCGAATCACCGCTAAACTCGTTGTACATTTTAACGAAGG
>NZ_JBATHS010000171.1:0-1696 GCF_049667165.1 Maribacter sp. | reverse complement strand
TATTGCCTTTAATGGCCATGGCACAAACCAATGAAGCTTTGATTATTGAAAATGTGATGCTTACGGTAAACCCGGAAAAAATTATGGAATTCGAGGCGGGCATAGCCGCCCACAACAAAAAATTCCACGCCGACGGACCTTATGGTGCCCGGGTCTATAACGTATTAAATGGCAAAAATGCCGGCAAATATATGCTGATTATGGGGCCCTTACCTTGGAGTGCCATGGATGGTAGGCCTTCAAGCCAGGAACATACCGATGATAATGATAAGAATATAAGTAAGTACCTCACCCCAGAAGTTGAGGTAAATTATATGAAAATGCATCCTGAACTATCCAATTTCTCGAAAGACTTCGAAATCAACAAGGTTTCGGTATTCATGATCGATGTAAAGCGCTTTAAGCAACAGGATTTTATAGAGAAGGTGTTAAAGAAGGTTGACAAGGTATATAAGGAAAAAATGCCTGATCAGATTTACGGGGTTTACTCCAATGAAATGAACAACATGGATGGAATGGATTTTGCCTGGGTAGATTTCTTCGATAGTTCTTCTTGGATGGCAAGGGAGAATAAATTTATGCAACAATTCGAAGAAGTCCATGGCGCCGGAAGTTTTAAACAATTCCTAGCCGATGTTGAGGACACAACCAATGGCGACAGAACGGAAATATGGATATTAAGAAAAGACCTTAGTGGTCCCGATGCGAAAGTAATAGCCGCAACCCGTCAGTAATTGAATTTGAATTAGCACTACACATCTACTGATCGATGCTTGTAAAACCCGGTCAATACCGGGTTTTACTTTTGTTTGTGGTTTGCAGGTGAATAGATATGATTCTCTCATATCCAATGAAAAGACTTAGGCCATTTCCCTTAATAAGAGTGACGATATAAATGAAATATTCGTTCCATTAGCTCTATTCAAATGTTAGCGGTCATTGCAGTAAATAATCTAACCAACCTTACAAATATGATCACAACAAAAAAATTATTCACTCCCTTAAAATCTTCTGACCGTATACAGTCTCTAGACATTATGAGAGGAGTTGTTCTATTAGGAATACTAATAATGAACATTAATGGCATGGGGCTAGCCGGAGCCTATGGAGACCCTACAGTTTCTGGTGGTGCTACAGGATGGAATCTAACAACATGGATTACCGCAAATTTCTCATTTGAAGGCACAATGAGAGCACTTTTCTCCCTATTATTTGGAGTAGGTATGTTCATATTTATGGATAGACTCGAAAAAAAAGGAGCCGGATTAGATGCTGCAAATATTTATTTTAGACGACTTATGTGGTTACTTGTTTTCGGGTTGATACATGGATATTTATTGCTTTGGACCGGTGAAATTCTCTACCAATATGCGCTTATGGGCTTTTTGGTATTTTCATTTAGATATTTACCCCCATTCAAATTAACACTTATTGCATTATTGCTCTTCTCTATTGGCGCCTTATGGAATTATGCGGATTATAAAAAGGATATAAAATTCGTCGAAGAAGTAGCACTTGTAAACAACTACAAATTAGAAGGGAAAACATTAACCAGGGAACTTCATGAAGTTGATATGAAATGGAAAGAACGCGAATGGAAAAGGTCTCCCGAAGGCATTGCCGAATATAACACCAATATGCGCAAAGGGTATTTGGACGTGGTGGCGTTTCTTGCTCCGGAAAATCAGCATTATGA
>NZ_JBATHS010000170.1:0-7422 GCF_049667165.1 Maribacter sp. | reverse complement strand
GTCCTCATTTTCCAATGACCTTCCCAATCTTTTTAGGATCTCATCGGCTTTCTCCTGATATTCGATCACGCGTTGGTTGGTCGCCAAGAATTGGTCCTTGTCAAAAGCATCCCCGAAACGTTTTTCGGCTTTGGCCACTTCCTTTTCTATCTTGGCCTCGATCTTTGCTACATAATCCTCGACCAGCACATCGGCCCGGTATCTTTTTTTGGAATCCCGATTATCTATCAAGGGATCATTAAAGGCATCGACATGGCCAGAAGCCTTCCAGGTGGTCGGGTGCATAAAAATGGCGGCATCAATCCCAACAATGTTCTCATTGAGCTGTACCATGGCCTTCCACCAGTACTCCCTAATATTTTTTTTGAGTTCCGCACCGTTCTGCCCATAATCGTAAACAGCGCTTAATCCGTCGTATATTTCACTGGATTGGAATACATAACCATATTCCTTAGCATGTGAAATTACTTTTTTGAAATCGTCTTCTTGTTTTGCCATGTGGCAAAAATAGAATATTCCCCTAAATACATGTGGTTATTTTAACTGAAATTCTGCGGAGTCCAATAATCTTTCATCCTCAAAGACATTCAGGGTATAGCTTCCAGGTTTCAGGGAACCCTCGGGTATGGTAATAGCCTCGCATACCTGCACCTCTTCACCCATAAAATCAATCTCTACCCTTTTACTGTACACATTGCCGTTCACCAAAATAGTATTGGCATTATCCTCGATAACGCCCATATTTGGGGCCAAGAATTGGAAATACAATATTTTCTTTGTGTTGATCATGGTAGGATCTGCCATTATGGTAACACAACCCCGTAACTTTTCTACTGTTGAAGCTTTGTTGGTTCTTAAGGGTTTACCGCTCCGTAACCGAAAACTAGAGCCCTCGGTATCTTGAAGAACTAAATAACTCTTTGTTTTGAGTTCCTTGTTAAGTTCCAATATTTTTTGTCGCTGCAAGGCTTCGGCTTGGGCAATTGAATTGCTGGCATCCCTTAAGGCTTCCATCTGCGATTGGGTTTCTTCAACCTTGTTCGTCAATAGCATATTGTTGTACCTCAGGAAATTATTCTTAAGCTTAAGGCTATCGTTCTTTGCCTCAAGCCTTCGGAGCTCGGTTTTGAATTCCCTTAATTTTTCAATGGTAAAGGTGAGCCTACCCACCGAATCCAAAAGCTGTTGCACTTCATATCGAGCACCTTGGATCTCTATTTCATTTACTTCATTGAGTGCCGTAAGTCTATCAACATCAGCCTTCATTAAGGTGAGGTCCTTTACCAAGATCTCTTTTTCCTGTTTCAAGAAACTAATTTGGTTTTCAGATTGGGCGTAACTATAGTAAAATGCGATCAGTATACCTATGATCACGGCAACCAAAGCAGCAAGTATAATCTTGTAGTTGAATTTATTATCTTGTCCGTCCATTAATTCAAGTCGGCTTTAAGTAGGTTATTAATACTAAGATTCGTGCTCTCCAATCTATCAAAGATACTAAATGATATCAACTCGATCCTGCTACCTAGGGTGTGTTTTGGATGTAATGCACGATTAAATAGAGGAGAGTATCACTTGTGTACCGTTTGTCGAAACCAATTACCACTCACCGAATATGATTTTAACGTTGAAAATGCCGTTGACCGTATCTTTTATGGTAGAATTAACATCAAAAAAGCGAATTCTTTCCTTTTTTTCATAGAAAATGGTATCGTAAAAAACCTGATCCATCATTTAAAGTATAAAAATCAGGAGCAAATCGGTACTTTTTTGGGGGATTGGCATGGCCAGATAATTGCAGAGAACAATTATTTGGGTAAAATAGATTTTGTTGTACCTGTTCCGCTACACCGAAAAAAAGCAAGAAAACGCGGTTATAATCAAGTTTCGGCCTTTGGAAGACGATTGGCACATCACCTACAGGCTGAATTTCTTGAGGACGCCTTGATCAAGACGTCAAATACCCGAACCCAAACAAAAAAGAATAGAATTGGCCGTTGGCAGAACAATAAGGCCCTATATCTCCTTAAATACCCCAAACTTTTGGAAAATAAGCACATTCTCTTGGTCGATGATGTTATAACCACTGGGGCCACTATGGAAATTTGTGCCCAAACCCTGAACCAGGCCAAGGGAGTTACCCTATATCTAACCAGCATGGCGGTCGTTCCATTGACACCATGACGGTCTCCCCTAACTTGAAATCCCTACGCAATGTTAATTCATGAAGGCAATTTCCAAATTATGTGTTACTTTGCCCCTTAGATAGGTAATTTGATGTTCAAACGTATTTTCGCTTACATTTTCCTCTTTTTTATCGCCGCGGCCGTAATGCAATGTGCACGACGAGGAAGACCTACGGGAGGCCCTAAGGATGTTGCCCCTCCTGTGTTGCTTAAAGCCGAGCCCGAGAACATGACCATAAATTTCACCGAGAATACGATTCGACTGTATTTTGATGAATTGGTGAAGTTGGAAGATGTACAGGAACAGCTAATCGTCTCGCCGCCCCTCAAGTATTTGCCTAATATTACACCCCAGGGAGGTGCGAACAAATTCATCGAAATCACCATCAAGGATACCCTTCAGGAAAATACCACCTATACCCTTAATTTTGGCCAGAGCATTGTCGATAACAATGAGGGCAACCCCAATCGCTTCCTAACCTATGTTTTCTCTACAGGAAGTTATATCGATTCCTTACAAGTACAAGGTGCCATTAAAGATGCTTATAATCGTAAAGCGGATGAATTCGTTAGTGTGATGCTATACGAAATCGATACGGCCTATACCGATTCGACCATATACAATAGACCGCCAAACTATATCACCAATACATTGGACAGTGCCGTGATCTTTACCCTGCCCAACCTTAAGGAGGGGAAATACGCGATGTTCGCACTGAAAGATGCGAACAAAAATAATATGTTCGATCAAAATGTGGATAAAATTGGGTTTATAGAGGACACGGTCGCAATACCTTCCGATTCGACTTTTCTCTTGACCTTGTTCAAGGAAATTCCCGATTATAAAATATCGGTACCCAGCCTAGCCGCCAGCAATAAAATCATATTTGGTTATTATGGTGATGGTAAGGATATTGATATATCGCTATTGAGTGTTTTACCCGATACGGTTAAAACCACGCTTACCAAAGAACCTGAAAAAGACACCTTGAATTTTTGGTTTACCCCATTTGAAATGGATTCCTTGATTTTCACCGTTCGCAATGAAAGACTCAAGGTCGTTGATACTTTTACAGTGAAAAATAGAAAAGTAGCCCTTGATTCACTGCAACTAAAAGCCAATCAAAGCGGGGCGTTAGGCTTTAAAGCCCCCCTCAACATACGGGGCAATACACCATTGATCGCTATCGATACCTCAAAAATAGGATTGATCAATAAGGATTCCCTTGCTGTAGATTTCTTGGCAGTTTTGGATAGTATAGGAAATAAGATCGATTTTGACTTCGAAAGACAACCCGAAGAAAATTACGAACTGGAACTCCTGCCTGGAGCGATCACCGATTTTTTTGGGAGCCAAAACGACACGATGAATATCCGGTTGCGAACAAAGGGTTTTGCCGATTTTGGCAACCTGACCATGGACATCATTGCAAGTTTGGAGAATTACCCTTTGATCGTTCAATTAACCTCGGAAAAAGGTGAGGTACAACAAGAATTGTACGCCGAAGAACCCAAAGTGTTCGAATTCAACCATATAGAACCTACAAATTACCTTGTACGCGTCATCTTTGATGCCAATGGCAACGGTAAGTGGGATACCGGAAATTACCTAAAACGCATTCAGCCTGAAAAGGTAAGCTATTATCCCGATGTCATTGAGATACGGGCCAACTGGGAAAAAAACGAGACCTTTATACTTTCAAAGTAAACTCGTCGCGGTCTTCGAGAAATTTTAGTTTATTCCTTGTGGTAGCGATATGGCTTTTTTTCAGCGTGGTATAACATATGGTTTCCTCTGTGGCAAATACCATTTGTTCCCCAAGGCAATCATAAGCTGCAGAATGCCCAGAATACACATAGCCCGCCTCATCTTGACCACAGCGGTTCACGCCGATGGCATATGCCATATTCTCAATGGCCCTTGCCTTAAGTAAGGTGTCCCATGCATTTATTCTTGGCTTCGGCCAATTGGCCACATAGATCAGCACATCATAGTCACAGGTATTCCTGGCCCATACAGGGAACCGCAGATCATAACAGATCATGGGATTTATCCTGAAGCCCTTGTAATCGATGATTGTACATTGGGTCCCCGCCTTATATATTTTATCTTCCCCTGCCAAGGTAAACGTATGGCGTTTATCATACGTTGCGAAGGTGCCATCAGGTGCTACAAAGAACAAACGGTTAAAAAAATGTCCGTTCTCAAAAAAAGCCATACTTCCCACTATTGCGGCTTTGTACTTTTTTGCCTGTGAAAGCATCCAATCCAAGGTTCTTTGTCCTTCGCCCTTATCGATATTTTCGGGAGTCATGGTAAACCCCGTCGTGAACATTTCAGGGAGTACCACCACATCCACATTCCCCGATAGCTCGGTGAATTTTTTGGAGAGCATTGTTCGATTACGTTCGGGGTCTTCCCAAACCAAGCTGGTCTGTACCAAGGCAATATTAAGTTCTTGGTCTTTCATAGATCAATCAAAATAAACGTTCCTATTTCCATCAATTACCATCTTATAAAGTTGTTGTAATTGCGATTTCAAAATGCGGTCCTCTGATAATTCAGGCAAGTCATCAGGCTTGAAAAAAGCAGCCCCATCCATGTCAAAACCAGGTTGGAGTTTCCCCCCTTCCAGCGTGCATAAGAACACCAATTTATAAATATAAAATGGCTGTGGTGGATGCGGATGCATGCGTTTGTCATAGACTGCCAACAAGCGATCAACGGAACATTTAAGACCAGTTTCTTCCTCGATCTCCTTGAGAACCACCTCCGATGGGGTAAAACCAATATCGGCCCAACCACCGGGAATGGTCCATTTACCGTCAACTTGCTCTTTCGCCATAAGAATTTCATGGGTATCGTTCAATACAAATCCCCTGACATCGACCTTTACGGTTGGATAGTCCTTTTCAGGCAAATAAAACCCATTGAGCACGGCAAGGGGTTGCCGGGTGATATGACTTAACAATTGCAGACTGATTTCGCGAAGTTCGGTATAGCGTTCCCTATTGTATTCATCCGTGGAATATACCAATCCGGTATCTGCCAGCGCTTTAATCCGTTTGATCAGTTCTAGGTCCCGGTCTTCTTTCATAGACCAATATTACTCATTTTCCAACAATTTAATAAGCTTTGGGTTATCCCCCAATCGTGCATGATCCAAAGCTGTTAATCCCCGGGCATCCTTAAGGGACCTATCGGCACCATGTTCCAATAATAAGGCAGCAATTTCCTCACGATTGAAAGTTGCCGCATAGATAAGACAGGAAGCTCCTATAGCATTTTGTGCATTAATGTTCGCCCCCTTCGCAATCAGTTTTTTGGCAACATCGGTGTACCCCTTGAAGCATACGCCCAGCAAAGCAGTATTGCCCGAAGCATCCTTGGCGTCGATGATCGCCCCCTTTTCAAGCAAGAGGTCAGTAATTTCCTGCTCATCATAATACGTGGCCAAAATCAATGGTGTAGAACCCCGATCATCCTTACTGTTGACAAGCATGGGGTTCTTCTCTAACATGGTCTTGACTTCCCTAAAACCACTATTTCTAATTTCGTTAAAAAAGAATTCATTCATAGTTCATGGTATATACTACCCATTATAAATGTATAAAAAAAACCATCACATCGATCCATTTCATGTGTGACAGTTATCAGATACTTGTATATTTAATTCAGGTTCTTTTTTCTATGGGAATTGGTGCCATTTTCATGTATCTGATTGACTAAATGAAGTTGTGTCCCTTTTTTTTATATTTTGGTCCTATAAATAGTTGTTTTGACGCCGGTAATGGCTTTCGTTTTCTGTTTCCCCACGTTTTGTGTCCGTTACGATCGTTTTTGATTCGCTTATTTTGGAAGCTGTTTATTCAAAAAACAACTTAAAACCATTCAAAAAATGAAAAAATTTATCTTGCCTATTGTAGTACTAGCACTAGTCAGTTTTGGTGTCATAAGCAAAGGGCTGACCGATGAAGAAAGGGAATTCGCAGTAAATCATATGCGAGGCACACAAGAACGTTTATTAACGGTTGTGAAAGGGCTTAGCGAGGCCCAACTCAATTTTAAAAGTTCACCTGAATCCTGGTCCATCGCTGAATGTGTGGAACATCTGGCCATTTCCGAGGAAATGATCGGAGGAATGCTGCAAGAGGCATTGGAAACCCCTGCAGATCCTTCCATGCGCGATTCCGTAAAAATATCCGACGACGATTTATTGGGGATAATCTCAAGTCGCGACAAAAAGGTTAAAACAGGGGAGGCTTTTGAACCTTCAGGTAAATTTGGCTCCTATGCTAAAACCCTGGTAGCCTTTATGACCAAACGTGCCGAACATATAGCGTATATGAGGACTACCAAGGACGATTTAAGAAACCATTACGCACAACTGCCATTTGGAACGATCGATGGGGTACAAATTCTATTATTTATGAGTGGGCATACCGAAAGGCATATACGGCAAATGGAAGAGGTTTTGGCACATCCTGAATTTCCTTAAAAAATGCAGTCCCTAGCCGATTTACCTAAAATGGAATCGGGGTATCCGTTCGATTATCCCGCCTGTATTGAACCAATATCATGCTGTCTGGCAGTACGTGATGGCACGCTATCCAAAATGCCTGGGACCATTACATTTCGTGACCGAAACACAGTGCCTCAACCTGCATTCGTACACTATCAAGGACAAGGATGGGTTTTAATTCCATATAAGGTATAACAACCTATAAGTGCAACTTACCAAATAAAAAAAGTTTCTAGCCATACATAAAATGAACATTAGTGATTTTATTTCGAATATTTCGGCGCATTTCAATGCAGAAAAAACGTCAAGGCCGTGGGAATTGACTACCCATGTAAAAGAAATAATTGAAGGAATACTTCCGAATCTTGGTCCAGACTTCAAGGTCAATAATGGCATAGCGCTACATAAGACAACCGTCATTGAAAAGGGAGTCACTATCAAGGGACCGTTTATAGCATTGGAACACTGCCATATCAGTGCAAATGCATATTTTCGGGAAGGCGTGTTTTTGGACAAATCCGTAAAAATCGGTCCCGGTTCGGAAATTAAAAGTAGCATCATCTGTTCTGGAACGACAATTGCGCATCTAAACTATATCGGGAATAGTCTAGTCGGGCACAATGTGAATTTTGAGGCCGGTTCAATAGCCGCCAACCATTTCAATGAAAGAGAAAATAAAAGGATTTGGGTGAGATATAAGGACGAATTAATAG
>NZ_JBATHS010000169.1:0-29911 GCF_049667165.1 Maribacter sp. | reverse complement strand
GCCCATTATTGATCAAAATATTGATTTTGTCGTCGGGGCACGTGTTAAGGAAAAACGGGAGCCAGGTAGTATGACTCCCCAACAAATCTTTGGCAATTGGCTGGCCACATTCTTGATGAAATTGTTCTTTGGAGCAACATTTACCGACTTAGGACCGTTTAGAGCAATAAAATATGAACAATTGTTGGCCCTTGAAATGGAGGACAAAACATACGGCTGGACAGTGGAAATGCAGCTAAAAGCCCTTAAAAAGAAATTGACATATATCGAAGTACCAGTGCGTTACAAAAAAAGAATTGGCATATCAAAAGTTTCTGGTACAGTAAAAGGTAGTATATTTGCAGGCATAAAAATTCTAGGTTGGATTTTTAAATACAGTATCAAATAATATGGGTCTTACAATATCTTACATAATCATTGCCATCTACAGTATCGCGTTGTTGTTGATATTCTTTTATAGCCTCGCCCAATTAAACCTTTTGGTCAATTACTTGGGCAATAAAAGACAGAATCAAACAGCGCCTAAATTTAATTTATTGGATCCGAAAGAGATTCCTTACGTTACCATTCAGCTTCCTGTTTATAATGAGGAGTATGTAATGCAACGACTTTTGGAGAATATTGCCAAAATAGAATACCCTAAAAGTAAGTTGGAAATTCAGGTACTGGATGATTCAACCGATGATACCGTAATAGAAACCGCTGAAAGAATCAAGGTCTTGCAAGAGAGCGGCCTTGACATTCAACATATTCAACGGGAAAACCGTCAAGGATTTAAGGCAGGTGCCTTAAAAGAAGGCTTGTTGACTGCGAAAGGTGATTTCATTGCCATCTTCGATGCTGATTTTCTGCCGGATTCCGATTGGTTGAAAAAAACGGTCACCTATTTTAAGGATGAGGAAATCGGTGTTGTACAGACCCGCTGGGGCCATATAAACCGCGATTATTCGACGTTGACCAAAATACAGGCTTTTGCCCTTGATGCGCATTTTACCTTAGAACAGGTAGGTAGAAATGCCAAAGGCCATTTTATCAATTTCAATGGTACCGCAGGCATTTGGCGTAAAGAATGTATCCTGGATGCCGGAAACTGGGAAGGTGACACCCTAACGGAAGACCTTGATCTAAGTTATAGGGCGCAGTTGAAAAATTGGAAATTCAAATATTTGGAAGATGTTGAAACACCGGCTGAACTACCCGTCGTGATCAGCGCCGCTCGATCACAACAATTCCGTTGGAACAAAGGGGGTGCCGAGAACTTCAGAAAATCTGTCTGGAACGTGGTCAGTGCCAAGAATATTTCCTTTAAGACCAAATTTCATGGCGTGATGCATTTGCTGAACAGTTCAATGTTCCTTTGTGTATTTCTAGTCTCTTTTTTAAGTATCCCAGCAATGTACATAAAGGCCTTATACCCGCAATTCGATTGGGCATTTGATATATTGAGCTTTTTTGTATTGAGCACCATCATCCTATTTGTGTGTTATTGGTTCACATATAAGAGCATTCAAGGCAGCAGCTTTGACAACTTTGTCGATTATATCAAGATCTTCTTTACATTTTTCTCCGTTGCCTTAGGGTTTTCGCTACATAATTCCATTGCCGTACTAGAAGGGCATATGGGGAAACGAAGTGAATTTGTTAGAACTCCTAAATTCAACCTAAGCAGTATTTCCGATAGTTGGAAAGGCAATAAATACCTGACCAAAAAACTATCACCGAACATGATCCTTGAATTTGCCTTGATGTTGTATTTCTTGTTCGGGATGTACAGTGCCGTTCCTTTGAACGATTTTGGACTGCTTCCTTTTCATTTAATGCTATTCATTGGGTTTGGGTTCGTCTTCTT
Organism: Maribacter sp.; assembly: GCF_049667165.1. Classification (GTDB taxonomy): domain Bacteria; phylum Bacteroidota; class Bacteroidia; order Flavobacteriales; family Flavobacteriaceae; genus Maribacter_A. The sequence continues at coordinate 28,062 of NZ_JBATHS010000169.1, read as the reverse complement.
TAAATCACTAACGTCAAGGGCATAGGTCTTTCTTCTCGGGATATAGGAACATTAGCGGGCACTAGCCTGTTATTCTGCTTTTTTTTCGGTTATTTGCAGTAAACCAAATTGCACATACCAATGCCCAACCAACTCTTCACCTATTGGAGACTTCATAAGATTCCGATTTTGTTGGCCTTACTAAGCCTTGGTTTCTATTACACATTTGCTTACCACCTGAACCGTACCGATTTCATTAAGTTGATTTCCTTGGTTGCCGCCCTTTTCTTTTTGTGTTACAAACTCATTCAATTTGAAAAATGGAACTTTAAGTTTTTACTTATTGTTGGCCTACTCTTTCGACTGATCTTTCTTTTTGCCGAACCCAACCTTTCCCAAGACTTTTACCGTTTTATATGGGATGGTGAATTGGTACGGAATTTTGTCAATCCATATCTCGAAGTACCAAATAATTTGATCCTACAACAGGAGATCTTCATTGCCAACGCCCAGGAACTTTATTCTGGAATGAGTGCATTGAGTGCAAAACACTTTAGTAATTATCCTCCGCTAAATCAATTGATTTTTGGATTGGCCACCTGGCTGGGCGGAAAAAGTATTTTGGGATCACTAGTTGTAATGCGAACGATCATTATCCTTTCTGACATTGGAATTTTTTACTTTGGTCGCAAACTACTAAAGAATCTCAACCTTTCGCCCCATCTTATTTTTTGGTATTTCTTGAACCCACTAATAATTATTGAACTTAGTGGTAACCTTCATTTTGAGGGGGTCATGCTCTTCTTTTTTCTGACTTCATTGTACCTGTTATCTTTAAAAAAGTGGTTATTTGCCGCGGTCTTATATGCCATTTCAATTGCAGTCAAACTTATTCCATTAATGTTCTTACCCTTATTCATTAAAAATTTAGGGATAAAGAAAAGTGCTCTTTTTTATATGGTGGTGCTAGTGACCACTTTGGTGATTTGGGCGCCTTTTCTTTCCTCGGATTTTCTAGCGAATTATTCGGAAACTCTTGGACTCTGGTTCTCGAACTTCGAATTCAATGCGGGATTTTATAATGTCGTCAAAGAAATAGCGGTTCGGTTTGAAGCCAAGCCCTGGGAATTGATAAAAACCTACGGCAAGATAATCCCTTATGCTGTTGTAGGTATCGTAACGCTATTGACATTCGTCAGAAAGAACCAGCATTTACCGATTTTGATTTCTTCGATGTTATGGATCCTTACCGCCTATTACGTCTTGGCCGCGACCGTACATCCGTGGTATATCGTTTTCTTGGTCTTGCTGACTGTTTTTACCGAATACCGGTTTTCCTTGGTTTGGTCATTCGTTGTTTTCCTAAGTTATTATGCCTATTCACAGTCCGATTTCAAAGAGCATTTAGGGATACTTACAATTGAATATATTTTTGTTTATGGATTTTTAATTTTCGAATTTTTCAGACATTACGCACAAAACTTACTATTTCGTAAAAATTAAAGGTCAAAGGTTCCCTTTTCAATTTTATTTGTACATTTGAATTCTAATGAAGAACGAACTACATATTTCTACAACCAATTGGGTACTTGGCCCAATTCGTTCTTTCACACCCACACGTCGTCGCCCGTAAGGGTGATTTCTATTATGGGAATAGGTGAGTCCATTTCCGCAAAATACCAAAAAATAAATTTTTCAATTTTAGTTTTAAAAACAAGTAACAATGGAAATTGTTATTGCTAACGAATCCCATTTTAAATACGCCGAGATCATCTGCGATACCATTGCTGAATCAGCTAAGGTAAGGGGTACCGGTATAGCCAAAAGAACCCCTGAATATATCCATAAAAAGTTAGAGAATGGAAATGCCGTCATCGCATTGGAAGACGGAAAATTCGCTGGTTTCTGCTATATTGAGGTTTGGGGGCACGATAAGTTCGTGGCCAATTCGGGTTTGATCGTGCATCCCGATTTTAGAAATCAAGGTCTGGCCAAAAAAATTAAAAAAGCCGTTTTTGACCTTTCGACCAAAAAATTCCCCACAGCAAAGATTTTCGGTATTACAACAGGGTTGGCGGTCATGAAAATCAATTATGAACTGGGGTACCAACCTGTAACATTTTCAGAACTTACCGATGACCCACAATTCTGGAAAGGCTGCCAAACGTGCAAGAACTTCGATATTCTTACACGTACCGAGCAAAAGATGTGCTTGTGCACGGGCATGCTATATGACCCGGCCAAAAAACAAAAACCCACAAACAAAGAGAAAGTGAACAGCAAGGCTTTCAATAGATTAAAAAGCATCAAGGAACAATTGTTCCTTAAAAAAAATAACTCGAAAAAATAGATTTTTCAGGTTACTGAAATATTAAATGAACGCTCATGGAAAAATTAGTTTTAGCGTATAGTGGAGGACTAGACACCTCTTATTGCGCCAAGTACCTATCAAAGGAAAAAGGATATGAAGTGCATGCGGTAAGTGTAAATACCGGTGGATTTTCAAAGGAAGAAATCGCTTCCATAAAAGCAAAGGCATTGGCTTTGGGGGCTACCTCCTACACGTCAATCGATGCCGTACAGACCTTTTATGATAAGGTAGTCAAGTATTTGATCTTCGGCAACGTACTCAAAAACAATACCTATCCCCTCTCAGTGAGTGCGGAACGTATAGTACAGGCCCTTGAGATTGTGCACCATGCCAAGAAGGTAGGCGCGAAATACATTGCCCACGGTAGTACGGGAGCAGGAAACGATCAAGTACGTTTCGATATGATCTTTCAGATCATTGCACCCGAAATCGAAATAATTACACCCATCCGTGATGATAAATTATCCCGGGAATTTGAAATTGGATATCTACAAAAGAATGGGGTAGATTATTCTTGGGAAAAGGCCAAATACTCTATCAACAGAGGTCTTTGGGGCACATCTGTTGGAGGAACGGAGACCCTGACCTCGAATTTACCATTACCTGATAGTGCCTATCCCAGTCAATTACAGGAAAAGAACCCATCTGAAGTTACCTTGACCTTTGAAAAAGGGGAATTGGTGGCTATTGATGGTAAGAAGGATAAGCCTGTGACCAATATCGAAAAATTGGAGGCTATGGCCTCAAAATATGCTATTGGCAGGGATATTCATGTTGGGGATACCATAATTGGAATCAAGGGGAGGGTTGGTTTTGAGGCCCCCGCAGCCCTCATTATTATAAAGGCCCATCATTTATTGGAAAAACATACGCTGAGCAAATGGCAGCAGTTTCAAAAAGAGCAATTGGGCAATTTCTATGGCATGCTGTTGCACGAAGGGAATTATCTCGATGAGGTCATGCGGAATATCGAGGCTTTCCTGACCGACACCCAAAAGAATGTTACAGGAGATGTCTACGTTAGCCTCTATCCATTCCAATTTAGAATGAACGGCATAGCATCGCAACATGATTTGATGAATGCATCCTTTGGAAGTTATGGTGAAATGCATAAGGGATGGACGGCCGACGAGGCTAAAGGGTTCATCAAAATAATGGCGAATCCAGGGAAAATATACAATCACGTAAATCACATTGATGATTAAAGCTGGTATTATTGGGGGGTCGGGTTATACAGGTGGCGAATTGATCAGGATCTTGTTGAACCACCCCAATGCGGAAATTGATTTTGTTTATAGCACCACCAGGGCAGGTATCCCGGTCACCAATGCCCATCCTGATCTATTGGGTGTCACCGATATTCACTTCACAGGCGAGGTGAACTTGGCGGTCGATGTGGTCTTTCTCTGTCTGGGACATGGTAATTCGACCAAATTCCTACATGAAAATCATTTCTCGTCCGCGACCCGTATTATCGATCTTAGCAATGATTTTAGATTGAACAAAGATGCGGTCTTTGATGGTAAGGAATTTGTTTACGGCCTCCCTGAATTGCAAAGAAATAAAATAACATCCGCCCGATATATTGCGAACCCCGGTTGCTTTGCCACCGCTATCGAATTGGCGCTTTTACCATTGGCCAAAGCCCATTTATTACATTCGCAAGTACATGTGAATGCCGTTACAGGGAGTACAGGAGCAGGTGTTAGTCCATCAGCGACCACCCATTTCAGTTGGCGAAATGGCAATGTTTCCTGGTACAAGCCCTTTACGCATCAGCATTTGGGAGAAATCAATGAAAGCCTGAAATCACTTCAAGGCAATTCGGGAGAAATACTGTTCTTACCCATGCGGGGTAATTTTACCAGAGGCATTTTGGCAACGGCATATACTCCTTTTAGCGGAACCGTGGATGAAGCCCTGCACTTATACCAAGATTTTTATTCGGATGCCGAATTCACGCAGATGGCCAAGGAACCCATCAACCTGAAACAAGTCGTCAATACGAACCAATGCCATATACACCTACACAAACATAACGATGTGTTGTTGGTTACCTCGGCCATTGACAATTTGTTGAAGGGAGCCTCAGGACAAGCTGTTCAGAACATGAACCTGATGTTCGGGTTTAAGGAAAAGGAAGGGTTGCAACTGAAAGCAGGAGTTTATTAAAAGCACGAAATAGAAAAAGTTAAAGTAAGGCGTAAAGCGAACAGCGCTTAGCGTATAGCAAATAGAGACCATGAAAATAGCCATTATAGGAGCTGGGAATTTAGGAATATCCATTGCGAAGGGAATCTTGCAAAGCAACGGGGCCACAAAAATGTACCTAACCAAAAGAAATACTGCAGATATAGAACGTTTTGAAAAATACGGCAATGTTACGGTTACCACCGACAACAAGGAAGCTGTTGTGAATTCTGATATTCTGATTTTTGCGGTACAGCCTTTACACATCGGGGAATTGTTGAAAGACCTAAAAGACTTGCTCACAGAAAAACATGTGATCATATCAACCATTACCGGTTATAGTATTGCACAGATGGAAAGCATCTTGGGAAAAGACCATAACATCATACGAAGCATGCCCAATACGGCCATTTCGGTCGGTAAGTCCATGACCTGTATCTGTGCAAATGAAAAAGGCAGGAAACGTGTAGAATTGGCCAAGGCTATTTTTAATCGCATGGGGCATACCATGGAAATCCCTGAGGTACAAATGCAAGCCGCAACGGTCATCTGTGCCAGTGGCATCGCTTTTTGGATGCGCTTGATCAGGGCCACCACCCAAGGTGCCATTCAACTGGGATTTGATGCGAAGGAAGCACAAGAACTGGCCATGTACACCTGTGATGGGGCTGCAGAACTATTGATCGCATCTGGCCAGCATCCCGAAGAAGAAATCGATAAGGTGACCACGCCAATGGGTTGCACCATACAAGGGCTGAATGAAATGGAACACCAAGGGCTGAGTTCATCACTTATTCAAGGCATTGTAGCCTCCTTCGAAAAAATCACCGAGTTTAAAAAAGCAAACCAATGAATTTATTTGACGTATACCCCTTATATGATGTAACCCCTGTTTATGCAAAGGGCATCGTGGTCACCGATGACAAAGGACAGGAATACCTTGATTTTTATGGGGGCCATGCGGTAATATCCATAGGACATTCCCATCCCCACTATGTAAAAAGAATTAAGGACCAGTTAGATAAAATAGGGTTTTACAGCAATGCCGTTCAAAACCCGTTACAAGTAGAACTGGCCAAAAAGCTTGGAAAACTCTCCCTTTGTGATGATTATAATCTGTTTTTATGTAATTCTGGGGCCGAAGCCAATGAAAATGCCTTAAAATTGGCGTCCTTCCAAACAGGAAAATCACGGGTCATCGCTTTTAAGAACAGTTTTCATGGCAGAACCTCTGCAGCTGTGGCCGCTACCGATAATGAAAAAATAAACGCCCCTTTAAACAAGCAGCAAAAAGTTACCTTTTTACCGTTCGATGATATAACCGCTTTTGAAATCGAAATCAATAAAGGGGATGTCTGTGCCGTGATAATTGAATCCATTCAGGGGGTAGGTGGTCTGGACGAACCGTCCACGCCTTTCTATCGGCAAATTGCGCAACGCTGTAAGGAACACAAGGTCGTTCTTATAGCCGATGAGGTACAGTCGGGTTTTGGTCGTAGCGGCAAATTCTTCGCCTTTCAGCACCATGACATACAACCCGATATCATCACCATTGCAAAAGGTATGGGCAATGGGTTTCCCGTTGCCGGTGTTCTGATCCATGAAAGTATAAAAGCCTCCTACGGATTATTGGGCACCACCTTTGGCGGCAATCATCTGGCTTGTGCCGCTAGCTTGGCCGTGCTTGAAGTCATGGAAAATGAAAACCTCATAGAAAATGTAAATCAGTTAGGCTCCTATTTTATGAAAAAGGCCAAAGAAATCCCCCAAGTAAAAAGGACCAAAGGCAAAGGATTGATGTTGGGGCTTGAATTTGATTTCGAAGTGGCCCAACTGCGCAAAAAACTGATTTACGAACATCATATTTTCACTGGTGGGGCCAACGACAAACATGTATTGCGCATTCTCCCTGCCTTGAATATTACCAAAGCACAGATGGATGTGTTTTTCGAAACATTGAAAATTGTACTGTCATGAGCGTACCCTTGAATATCAAGCAACGAAATGCAGTCCTCAATTCCATGATAAACGGGTTGAAAAAGGAAAAGGATGCCCTTTTAAAAGCCAACAAAAAAGACATGGAACGTTATCACGGGGGAGACATCGCCATGTTCGATCGCCTAAAGGTTGATGACGACAAAATAAATGCCATGATTCGGTCTCTCCAGGAATTGGAACAGCAAGAGGACCCATTGAACATAGAACGATTTCATTTTGACCATGACAACGGCATGTCGGTCACCAACAGAACCGCTCCCTTTGGCACCGTACTGATCATTTATGAATCCCGCCCAGACGTTACGATCGAAGCGGCAGGTATTGCCTTTAAATCGGGCAATAAAATACTATTGAAAGGAGGCAAAGAATCCTTGAACAGTAACTTGGTATTGGTTGATCTATGGCATAAGGCCTTGACGGAAAACCAGATTTCAACGGCGTGGGTCGAATATTTGGAGTATGACAGGAGTGAAACCCAGGCATTTTTGGAAAATCCGACCCAGAAATTAGATCTGATTGTACCGCGAGGGGGTGAAAAACTGATTGCCTTTGTAAAGCAACATGCTACCTGCCCCGTCATCGTTAGTGGAAGGGGTAATAATTTTGTCTTTGTGGATGTGGATGCCGATCAACAAATGGCCCTCGATATTATTATAAATGCAAAAACCACCAAAATATCGGCGTGCAATGCCTTGGATAAAGTGCTTATCCATGATCGGTTAGAGAACAAAACCGTTTTTATTGAGAAATTGATCTCCAAATTATTGGAAAGTAATGTGACCATCTGGGTGGATAATCACCTGGAAGGTTTTGAAAATACCTCCAAAATCAACAATGAGGCCATTTGGTACGAAGAATTTTTAGATTATAAGATTCTTATGGGAGCGGTAAATCATTTGGATGAGGCCATTGATAAAATCAATCGCTATGGGGGTGGCCATTCTGCAGCGATAATAACGAAAAATGAAGCAACCGCCAATGAATTTATGAACCGTGTGGATACCGCAGCCGTATACCACAATGCATCGACCCGATTTACAGATGGAGGTCAATTTGGTTTGGGGGGTGAATTGGCCATAAGTACGGATAAATTACACCAAAGGGGACCTATCGGATTACAGCATTTGGTGACCAACAAATGGTATGTAAAGGGAAATGGGCAAGTTCGCTAACAAAGACCTACAAGGTTTGTGAAACCTTGCAGGTCTTAAAGGACAACAACAATGACCAAAAAAAGAATATTGTTAAAAATAGGCAGTAATACCTTGACCAAGGAAACCAATCAGATTTCCCGCGGTAAAATCGAGGATATTGCACGACAGATCGCAACCCTGGAAGATGAATACGAATTCATTATAGTAAGTTCAGGGGCCATTGCCGCGGCCAAACAGTTTGTGAAATTGGAACATCATGGGGCCGAAATCAATGTAAAACAAGCGCTGGCTGCCATAGGGCAACCTCATTTAATGCGCATCTACCAAGAGAATTTCAGGGAATTGGGATTGCTTACCTCCCAATGTCTTCTATCGTATTCCGATTTTGAAAATGCAGATGCCAAGGCCAATATCAAAAACACCATCAACGTATTGGTGGCCAATAATTTCATCCCTATCATCAATGAAAATGACACAGTCGCTACGGATGAGATCCAATTTGGTGATAATGATAAATTGGCCGCGTTGACCGCCGCCTTATTGCAGGTCGACCTATTGATAATCGCCACGAATACCGATGGCATCTATACCAAAGGATCCCTTGTTGGAAATACCCCTGAGACGATTGAATCGGTCCAAGGAACCCAAAGTTTACAAAAGGAAATAAGCACTTCAAAATCCTCCCATGGCACAGGAGGAATGCAATCAAAAATTGAAGCCGCTGCCATTGCCCAAACTGCAGGAATTGAAACATGGATTGTAAACGGTTTGAAAGATAATTTCATCACAGACGCCATAATGGGCATAAGCAAGCATACCAAAATAAAACAATGAAATTTCATCCATGAAACACTTCCTTTCTATTAATGATATCGATGCACTCCCGAATTGGGTGAATGAGGCCCGATTACTAAAAAAGAACCCCCATGAATTCAAAGCCTTGGGTGCAGACAAGACCATCGGACTTCTTTTCTTCAACAATAGTCTAAGAACCCGATTAAGCACGCAAAAGGCCGCCATGAACTTAGGCATGGAAGTCATGGTCATGAACTTCGGCAACGAAGGTTGGGCATTGGAATATGGGGATGGTACCCTTATGGACCAAGGCGCTTCGGAACATATTAAAGAAGCGGCCCAGGTGGTTTCCCAATATTGCGATATTATAGCAATTAGGGCCTTTGCCTCATTAAACGACAAAGCGGAGGATGAAGCGGAAGTTGTATTGAACGGGTTCAAAAAATACGCCACAGTACCAATTGTGAATATGGAAAGTTCGGTAGGCCATCCGTTACAAGCCTTTACCGATGCCATTACTTTAGCTGAAAATACGACCAAGGCAAAACCCAAAGTGGTGCTTTCATGGGCACCCCACCCGAAAGCCCTGCCTCATGCCGTTGCCAATTCATTTGTTCAAATGATGCAATTGCAAGAGGCCGATTTTGTAATCACCCACCCCAAGGGCTACGAATTGGACCCCGATATCACCAAGGATATTCCGGTGGAATATGACCAACAAAAGGCTTTTAAAAATGCTGATTTCGTATATGTGAAAAATTGGAGCAGCTATTCAAATTACGGCATGGTATTAAACCAAGACCCACAATGGATGATTACCAAGGAAAAATTGGGAGATGCCAAATTCATGCACTGCCTGCCGGTTCGTAGAAATGTAATCGTTGAGGATGCAGTGTTGGATAGTGGCCAATCTTTAGTGATTGAGCAAGCCAATAACAGGACGTATGCTGCCCAGTTGGTGTTGAAAAAACTTTTGGAGAATTTAAAATGAATAAAGAAAGAATTCATACGAAAAAGGAATTGGCTGTTTTTAGAAAAGAACTTCGGGACAATCTTACCCCACCTGAGGCTTATTTATGGACTCATTTAAAAGCTAGAAAACTTGACAATAAAAGATTTACCAAGCAGCATAGTATTAAAAACTATATTGTGGATTTTTACTGTGCACAAGAAAAATTAATAATTGAATTGGATGGAGAAGTGCATAACAATCCAACAGCCGAAGCATTTGACGAGAAAAGAACCTCTAATTTAGATAAAATGGGGTTTACAGTATTGAGGTTTGAGAACAGAATGGTGTTCAACAATCTACAATCTGTACTTAAGGAAATAAAAGATAATTTTAAAGGTTCCTCCCTTTAGTTAAAGGGAGGTGTCGAACTATAGTGAGACGGAGGGTTTGTATTTCATGGCAACTAAAGAGAACTCGTTTTAATCAAACTCCCCTTTCTTCCGATAAATCGGAATTCATTCCCCTCTTTATCAAAAGAGGGGAGCATTAAAAGGTAAGAACTAATGAAACGGAAACTTTCCATAGTGAAAATTGGCGGCAATGTCATCGAAAATGCAGAAGAGCTTGACCAATTTCTTTTAAATTTCTCCCACTTGGAAGGGGCAAAGATCTTAGTCCATGGAGGTGGAAAATTGGCAACCAAGTTGGCGTCCCAATTAGGGATTGAATCCCAAATGGCCAATGGAAGACGCATAACCGATGCAAAAAGCCTTGAAGTTATAACCATGGTGTACGGTGGACTTACCAATAAGAATATCGTTGCCAAGCTACAGGCCTTGGGAACAAACGCCCTTGGGCTAAGTGGTGCCGATGGCAATAGTATCATGGCACATAAAAGACCGATTAAAGACCTTGATTTTGGATTTGTGGGGGATATTGAAGGTGTTAATTCAAAACTTATAGATACCTTATTAAGAGCTGGAATCACTCCCGTATTCTGTGCAATTTCACATGATGGAAAGGGGCAGCTCCTAAATACCAATGCCGATACGATAGCCTCAGAAATTGCCATTGGCATGGGTGCTTTGTTTGATACCACATTGTATTATTGTTTTGAGAAAAAAGGAGTATTATTGAATGTGGAAGATGATGCAACCGTTGTTAAATTTATAAATACCGAAACATATTCCGACTTATTGGAGAAAAAAATCATTGCAGATGGCATGCTTCCCAAAATGGAAAATTGTTTCCATGCCCTTAATCATCATGTAAGCAAAGTTTGTATTGGTGATATTTCAATGCTCCGACCCAAAGCGACATTATTTACGACCATAACCTTATGACTATAAACCAAAAATCCCTTACCGAAAAGGCCATCGCGCTATTAAAGGAGCTTATTTCCATCCCATCATTTTCGGGGGAAGAGCACCATACGGCCGAAGCCATTGAAAATTGGTTCAAGGATTTTGATATTCCGTTCCAACGCGAAAACAACAATGTATTTGCCAAGAACAAACATTGGCACGATAGGAAGCCTACGCTACTTTTAAACTCCCATCACGATACGGTGCAACCTAACAAAGCCTATACCCGGGACCCTTTTGACCCAAAGGTTGAAAATGGTAAACTTTATGGCTTGGGGAGTAATGATGCCGGTGGTGCCTTAGTATCCTTATTGGCGACATTTACCTATTTCTATGCATCGGAAAACTTGAGCCACAACCTTTTGATTGCCGCTACGGCGGAAGAAGAGAGTGCCGGGCCAAAAAGCTTGAGGGGATTACTTCCCAGTTTACCAAAAATCGACGTAGCCATAGTGGGGGAACCGACCCTTATGAATTTGGCCATTGCCGAAAAAGGATTGATCGTATTTGATGCCGTAGTAAAGGGTACGCCTTCACATGCCGCACATCCAAACGATGATAATTCGATCTACAAGACCATAAAAGTATTGGAGTGGTTTAAAAATTATAGGTTCGAAAAAAAATCGGAAGCCTTGGGTGATGTAAAGCTTACCGTAACACAGATCAATGCTGGGGACCAACACAATGTTGTGCCATCACACACCGACCTGGTGATTGACGTGCGGGTCAATGATTGCTACAGCAATAAGGAAATAGCCGATATTCTGAAGGCCGAGGCTCCTTGCACGCTTCAAGAACGTTCCCTTCGACTGAATTCTTCAGCTATTGACAAAAACCATCCGTTGGTACAATCGGGAATTAAATTGGGCCGTGAAACCTATGGTTCGCCTACCTTATCGGATCAAGCGGCACTCACCTGTCAATCGATGAAATTAGGACCTGGGGACAGTACGCGTTCGCATTCTGCCGATGAGTATATTTATGTTCATGAAATCGAGGAAGGAATAGATTTGTATATTCAAGTATTGAAGGGATTTTTGGTTGGGTAATCAAGGTTATATGAAATACGGCCAAAGTGCCTTTAGGAATACAAAATAGATTACTGCCTACGCAGGAATGACAAAAAAGAAGAACTATGAAACTCTGGGACAAAGGATTCAGCACAGACAAAAAAATAGACCATTTTACCGTGGGCAACGATAGGGAATTGGATCTACAATTGGCCAGATATGATGTCATAGCCTCGAAAGCCCATGCCAAAATGTTGGGCAAAATCGGTTTACTGACCGAAGGGGAAACATCTGCTTTGGTCAATGAACTGAATCATATTGCCGATACCATCGAACAAGGTTCATTTACCATTGAGGATTCTTTTGAGGACATGCATTCCAAAATCGAGTTTTTGCTTATTGAGAAATTGGGTGATACCGGGAAAAAAATACATACGGCCCGTTCAAGAAATGATCAGGTATTGGTGGCCATGCATCTCTACTTGAAAAGTGAATTGCTTGAAATTAAAAAGGATACCGTTTCGCTATTCGATCTGCTCATGAAATTGGCCGATAAACATAAGGATGTGCTTTTGCCAGGGTACACCCATTTACAGATTGCCATGCCTTCTTCTTTCGGGCTATGGTTTTCAGCCTATGCCGAAAGCCTCATCGATGATCTTTACTTTATTGATGCTGCCTTTAAGGTAGCGGACCAAAATCCGTTGGGCAGTGCCGCGGGCTACGGGAGCTCCTTCCCCCTCGATAGGTCGTTTACCACTAAGGAACTAGGCTTTAAAACCTTAAAATATAATGTTGTTGCAGCGCAAATGAGCCGAGGCAAGGTTGAAAAAGCGACTGCTTTTGGCATGGCTTCCATAGCCTCAACCCTATCTAAAATGGCCATGGACATCTGCCTTTATATGAGCCAGAATTTCGATTTTGTCTCCTTTCCCGATGCATTGACCACAGGGAGCAGTATTATGCCCCATAAGAAGAACCCTGATGTATTCGAATTGGTACGGGCAAAGTGTAATAAACTTCAGGCTGTACCTACCCAATTGACGATGATCACCAATAATCTTCCTAGTGGGTACCATCGAGATCTTCAGTTGGCCAAAGAAATCATTGTTCCCGCGATTCAGGACCTGAAGGCTTGCCTCGAAATTCTAACATTCAGTTTACAGGAAATCCGTGTGAAGCAAAACATTCTTGAGGACCCCAAATACGATTACCTATTCAGTGTCGATACCTTGAACGAACTGGTACAAAATGGAATGCCTTTCCGTGATGCCTACAAGAAAATGGGTATGGAAATAAATGCGGGCAGTTTTACTCCCAAACGCGATATTGAACACACCCATGAAGGTAGTTTGGGAAATTTATGCTTGGAAGGGATTCGGGAGAAGATGAAGAAAATATTGTAACATTCTACCAAGGAGCTCCTTCTTTAAAAAACCCATGATGCATTGCTACATTACTCTTAAAAAATACTTTTGGATCGCCTTATTACTTTTTTTAGGCATTCGTAATCTTGATGCCCAGGATCTTTATCCAAAAAATGAAGCGGTCGATGTACTTGATTATACCTTTAATCTCTCTTTATATGATGCTGATAATGAAATAAAGGGTGAGGCCCTAATACAAGTTGCCTTTAAAAACGGGGTCAAGGAATTTGTTTTGGATCTTATTGGCAAATCGGGGACGTATGGCATGGAGGTAACCGGGGTATTTGAAGATGAAGGCAAGGCCGACTATTCCTTCAAAAATGATAAGATCGTAATCAAACGATCCTCTCAAAAAATAACCCCAAGTACCTTTAGGGTGCTATACCATGGGATACCTCGAAAAGGGTTGGTGATCGGCACTACCAAATTTGGCCAACGTTCCTTTTTTGGAGACAACTGGCCCAATTTGGCGCGGCATTGGTTACCTTCGGTAGACCACCCTTATGATAAAGCAGCCATCGAATTTCGGATAACAGCACCAGAAGACTACGATGTAATAGCCACGGGCGAAAAAATAGAGGAAAGCAACCTGGGCAATGGTTTTAAATTAACTACCTATCATGAGCCCGCTCCTGTAGCCATGAAAGTAGTGACCATAGGGGTAACCAAATTCGCCAGTAAACTGTTGGATGTTGTCCATGATATACCGGTTACTGCTTGGGTCTATCCCGAAAATCGATTGGCAGGGTTTTCCGATTATAAGGTGGCTACTAAAGTGCTCGCATATTTTATCGACAATATTGGCCCTTATTCCTACGCCAAATTGGCAAATATGCAGGCAAAAACACAATGGGGTGGGCTTGAGAATGCCGGGACCATATCCTATTTTGAGGATTCGGTGACCGGAATGAATACGGTCGAGGCCTTGATCGCCCATGAAATCGCACACCAATGGTTTGGCAATTCGGCCACTGAGAAATCATGGAACCATGTGTGGTTGAGTGAAAGCTTTGCAACTTATTTTTCAATCTTGTATTTAGAACATGTGTATGGGGATGAAAAACGAAAAGATGAATTAGCTCTAGACAGAAAACAGGTCATTGATTATTATAGACAGAATCCGTCGCCCATTGTTGACCTTACCATTAAAGACCCCTTGCGCGTTTTAAGTATAAACACCTACCAAAAAGGCAGTTGGGTTTTGAATATGCTGCGTCATAAATTGGGTGATGAGTTATTTTGGAAGGGTATACGCAACTATTACCACACCTATCAGGATTCTAATGTATTGACCGCTGATTTTAGAAAATCTATCGAAGCGGTCTCAAATGAAAACTTGGAAACCTTTTTTCAACAATGGGTATATACCAAAGGACACCCTGAAATTAAATGGGAATGGAACTATGAAAAAGGAAAGGTCAACATCAATCTGGAACAACTACAAGAGCATCATATTTTCGATTTTCCACTTGAAATTGGCCTTGTGAACGAGGATGTTGTCAAAATCATCAAAGTAAATGTCGATCAACGATTCATGGAATTTGAAATAAAAAGCAAAGACCGCCCCGACCATATCATTCTCGACCCAAGATACTGGCTCCTTTTCGAGGAAATACCAAACTGATCCTTATAAAAATCGGGAAATGCCCTAGCAGGCAATCTTATTTATGAAGTCCTTACAAAAAGGTAAAAATAGGATTCCCCCTATTTTATGGGGAAGATGCCCTACCGGATCATACCAAGGTTAACTACTTCTTGATCGGTCAAATAGCGCCAGTGACCCCTGGGAAGATCTTTTTTGGTCAAACCTGCATAGGCAACACGGTCTATTTTGACTACTTCATATTCCAAATGTTCAAAAAGACGTTCTACGATCTTATGCTTTGAACTAAAAATCTCAATACCGACTTCACGTTTTGGAGCATCATCAATAAAACTGATATCCTGCACGCGTACAGGTTTTTCATCCAGAACAATGCCCTCCTGTATTTTCTTTAGATCGGCACTGCGAAGTTCCCGGTTCAATACCACATGATAGATTTTTCGTAGTCCGTTTTTGGGGGTCTTCAATCGCTTGGTCATTTCGCCATCATTGGTGAACAATAAAAGTCCGGTAGCCTCTTTCCCCATCTTGTCCACAGGTAACAGAGTTGATTTTGAGGCATTTGATATTAGACCATTCACATTTCTTTTACCGCTTTCATCGCGAATCGTAGTCGAAAAATCCTTGGGTTTGTTCAACAGAACATATTCCTTCTTTTCAGGATTGAGCAACCGCCCATCGAATTTTACCACATCGGTCTTTCTGACCTTATAGCCCATTTCGGTGATGGCTTTTCCATTGACGGTAATATTCCCGGCGGCAATATAAATATCAGCATCCCTTCGAGAGCATACTCCTGAATTGGCCACATATTTGTTTAAGCGGATCAAATCAGGATCTGCTGGTTTTTGGGGTTCCCTTTTCTTTTTAATGGGTGCATTTCCCCGAGCGTAACTCTTCTTTCTAAATGAGCCTCCCTGTCGCCCTGATGCCCTATTACCTTCATTCGAATCTGACCTACCCATAGCATTATTATTTTTGCAAAGGTAACAAAGCATATCAATCTTACAACAGGCAAATAATTCATCTTTGACTTCAAGGTCAACCTTAAATTGGTCAGATATGCAATGCTTTCCAAATCCTAGCTGTACACATCTAATCAATGAAAAATCAATCCTTATTTTAATTAAACTTTATATTTGAGTATTCATTAATAGATCATATCATGACAAAGTATATTTTTCTTTTCCTTCTCCTTTTTTCAACTTCTATTTTTTGTCAAAAAAAAGTTCTTGAACATGCCGATATCGAAATATGGAACACTATTAATGGAGAAAGAATATCCCCAAATGGAAACTATGTACTATACTCCTTGGAAAAAGGCGAAAAGGATCAATTCCTAAAAATCAATGATATACATGGCGATATGGTCTTTGAACATGAACGTGCCAACAATGGAAACTTCACCTATGATTCCGAATTTGTACTATTTAACATTCAGGCTTGGAAAGATAGTGTCAGAGCTATGAAAAGCAGGAAGATCAAAAAAGATGATTTGCCAAAGGATTCGTTGGGCATCCTAAATTTGAGCAATGGAAGTCTTACGAAAATAGCCAATGTCAAATCTTTTAAAATTCCGGAAAAATGGTCAGGATACGTGGCCTATGAATTGGAAGAAATAAAAACAGAAAAGGATACGGATAAAGATTCGTTAACTGAAAAAAAGGAAAAGCAGAAGGGGAAACCCAAGAAGGTGGATAAAAAAAATGGGTATCACGTGGTCTTGAGAAATTTGGAAACCGAACTACAAGACACTTTGAAGTTTGTGACCGATTTTATTTTCGCGAAAAAAGGTAAATGGTTCGCCTATGCCACTACTGGCAAAGCTAAAGATTCTGCCGCTGGGGTATATGTCATGGATTTAGAATCCCACAAAACAACCAATGTACATGGATTCTACAAGGCAAAATACCATCAATTGAATTTTAGTGACTCAGGTGAAAAATTAGGCTTTATAGTAGATACCGATACCACCAAAGTGCAGATACGTCCAAACGAGCTTTATCTATGGAGAACAATTGATGCTGAGGCTAAAAAGATGCTGGATTCGAACAGTGCGCCCTCGGCCTATATGGTGTCCCATCATGGTAAGATCCATTTTTCAAAAGATGAGTCAAAGTTTTTCTTCGGATTAGCCAAGCCTCCAATCATTAAAGACACCACCCTTATCGAAGATGAAATCGTGAACGTAGAAGTGTGGACCTATGACGAACCTAGATTGTACACGACACAAGAAATACAATTAAAAAATGACACCATTCTTTCATACAAAACGGTTATCAATTTAAAGAACAATAAACTAGTGCAACTCGGTAATAGCAAATATTTTGACACTGATTTGGGCGATGAGGGCAATGCCCTATATGCATTAACAGAAACTTCGCGGCCTTATGAGTTGGAAAGCCAATGGACTGGCAGAAATGCTTATGACTATCGTATTGTAAACACTGAAACTGGTACAGTAGCGCTTGAAATAAAAAAGGCGCCTCAACTTCGGTTAAGTCCGAAAGGAAAGTATGCCTTCGGCTATAGTCTACCCGATAGTACTTGGATCACCTATAAACTTTCGAACGGGGCATATACGACTTTAACAAAAGGCAAGGTTTTCTATGATGAACAAAACGACTCTCCCGATTTTCCATCCCCTTATGGAAATGCCGGATGGACCGAGGATGATACCCATATTATATTATATGACAGATATGACTTATGGAAGGTCAATCCAGATACAGGCAAAGGCATTAAGTTAACTTCAGGTCGCGAAAATAAAACCGTCTACCGCTATGTGAACCTCGATGAAGAACTGCGGCATATACCCCTAAAAGATAAATGGCTGTTGACTAGCTTCAATGAAACCACAAAAGATGGTGGCTATGCCAGTTTTGACCCAAAAAGAAATCAGTTAAAGTCATTACTCTCAGGTGCCTACAAATACTCAAAACCAATAAAGGCTAAATTAACGAATAGGCTGCTTTTCACCAGGGAATCGTTTCAAGAGTTTCCCGATCTTCTCGTGGCCGATATAAATTTCAAAGACACTAAGACCATAAGCCATGCCAATCCGCAACAGAAAGAATATAATTGGGGGACTATCGAATTAGTGGACTGGACTTCCTTGGACGGTGAACAGTTGACGGGCCTGCTTGTTAAGCCTGAAAATTTTGACCCAAGAAAGAAATATCCCTTATTGGTGAACTTCTATGAAAAAAGCGCTGACCTCCTGCATAAGCACCGTGCGCCACACGCCGAACGTTCCTCATTGAATTATAGTTTTTATACTAGTCGAGGGTATGTGATCTTCAATCCTGATGTGCATTATCGCATAGGGTATCCAGGAGAAAGCGCCTACAACTGTGTAATTCCCGGTATAACCTCCTTAGTTGAAAAAGGATTTATCGACAATGACAATATCGGGGTGCAAGGCCATAGCTGGGGCGGCTATCAAATCGCATATCTCGTTACTAAAACCGACATTTTCAAGGCCGCCGAGTCAGGAGCACCGGTACCAAATATGATCAGTGCTTATGGTGGTATTCGCTGGTGGACCGGACTAAGTCGTCAATTTCAATATGAGCATACACAAAGTAGAATAGGTGGTACTCCTTGGGAATATCCAATTCGATATATCGAAAATTCGCCCATTTTCAATATCGACAAAATAAATACGCCCCTATTGATCATGCATAATGATGCTGATGGCCATGTGCCATGGTACCAAGGTATCGAGTTTTTTGTAAGCTTACGCCGTTTGGGAAAGCCTGCATGGTTTTTGAACTATAACGGCGAACCCCACTGGCCATTAAAACTTCAAAACCGTAAGGATTTCAATATTAGAATGGCGCAATTTTTTGACCATTATCTAAAAGGCGCGTCAAAACCACAGTGGATGGAACGCGGCGTTCCGGCCATCGAAAAGGGTATAAAACATGGGTATGAACTACTCGAAAATGAAGTCGACGAATAATCCAACCAGACCGAAACAATTTGGGCACGGACTACTTTCAGTACATTCATCATTATAAAATCCGGTTCAATACAAGGTCGACATTAATCAGCAAAATACTGAAAACCCCCAAAACGATAATTAATTTTAAAATGTTGTGCAGCCATACATAATGAAACTTCGTTCTCGACTTCCAGAGCAGCACAAGAAAAACGATCAACAAAGCAATACAGGCTATAAAATAGAGGTACATATAACCCACATCAAAATAATTTATGAGCAAGAGTGAAGGTATCAGGGTCATCGCTATCAATACCGTAATACCCAATTTGGACATCTTCGTCCCATACAAAATGGGAATCGTTTTGTAATTCTGGGCCATATCGCCGGCAATATTCTCTAAGTCCTTGATCATTTCACGGGCCAATATCAATAGAAACAGAAACAAGGCATGTACGAATATGACCTTATCGAAGTTCTTGTAATACACAAATACGGCAAAAAACGGGGCAATGGCCAAGGTAGCTGAAACAAAATTTCCCAGAAATGGCACCTTTTTCAATTTGTGGGAATACAACCAAATACCAAAAATATACGCCGAAAAGAAGAAAACCGCCCTGAACGAAACATAGCTTGCAAAAAACGCGGCCAGAAAATTCATGGTAAAATAGGCGGTTAGTTTTGTGCGTTGCCCAACCAGGCGATCTAGCATACTTTTCCTGGGTTTATTGATCAGGTCCTTTTCAGCGTCGTAAAAGCTATTAATGATATACCCTGCCGCAATGACCAAGGTCGAAGAGAGTACGATACAAAAAAGATTCAAATCGAAAACTACCCCACGTAAGGGCATATCAGGGGCTAGAATATAAATGGAAGCCAAGTATTGGGCAAGGGCAATCATCAAGATATTATAGCCCCGTACAATAGAAAACAGGCTCAACATCTTAAGTAGTAAGAGCTTGTTTTTTCTGCTCAGCATGTTGAGGAATCTTAGAAGTTGTAAACTACTTCCAATTTGTAGTCCTTGAGAATGTGTCTTGCCTTGTCAATATCCTCGGTAAAGCCTAAAATATAGCCGCCGCCGCCAGATCCACAAAGTTTTAAATAGTAGTCGTTTGTTTCGATACCCTGTTCCCATAACTTATGGAACTTGACAGGAATCATGGGTTTGAAGTTATCTAAAACAACATGTGACAATTGCTTTAAGTTTCCAAAAAGGGATTTTATGTTTCCATTGATAAAATCCTCAACACAGGCGTCGGTGTGCTTGATGAATTGATTTTTCAACATTTGGCGAAAGCCTTCCTGCTTCATTTTCTCCATAAACAACTGTACCATAGGGGCCGTCTCGCCCGTAGAGCCGCTATCCAATAAAAATACCGCGCCTTTTCCCTCTTTGTTTTGGGAAGGAATACTGGTTGATTCTATATTATCTTGGGAATTGATAAGGATCGGTAAGCTTAGATAACTGTTCAAGGGATCTAAACCAGAGGACTTACCATGAAAGAAGGATTCCATCTTTCCAAAGATCGCTTTTAACCGCAGGAGTTTCTCCCGGGTTAAATTCTCAAGAACGGTAATTTTATCCAATGCATATTTGTCATAGATCGCGGCGACCAAGGCACCACTACTACCTACGCCATAACCCTGCGGAATTGAACTGTCAAAATACATTCCCTCCTCTACATCGTTCCTTAGATTCTTAAAATCAAAAGAAACCAGTTTTGGTTCTTTGGCCACGACGTTCTCTAAATAAGAAACAAAGTCCTTCAAATATCCATTGGACTTCAAGGCCTCACCCGATGGGTTTCCATCCTTTTTCAAAGCTCCCTTAAAAAAATTATAGGGTATGGAAAGTCCTTTGGAATCCTTAATGATGCCATACTCCCCAAAAAGAAGGATTTTAGAATAAAATAATGGTCCTTTCATAATTAATAATAAGTTTCAACACCGTAGCGGTAAAAACTACTACATGCCAATTTAAGAATCACATCCAATTATCGCATATAACAGGTTGTGGGTTTCTACATCAAAAACTGTTTTTGTTCAATAAAACTATTATAAAGATAAACAAAATCTTTGTTCCAATCAAAAACTCCGCTACTTTGTATTGTACGTGTCCTAATCTAACGTCACTTTATCCCTATAAATTATACCTGTGCAGGTAATACTCTTTTTGCGCCAAAACCAATTCTGTCGCAAATATACTGTCCGTTTTCACAATATGCAACCAACTCATCCTTAATAAATTGGTTTACTTTTTCTTTCTCGTCTTTCGGATACAATACGTGCACATTCGCACCGGCATCCAAAGTAAAGCAAAGATGGGTGTTGGAAGTGGCGCGAAATGCCCAAATTTTTTCAATGATTTTCAATGTGTTCGGTTTCATCAATATAAAATAAGGCCTGCTGGTCATCATCATGGCATGTAAGGTCAACGCCTCACTTTCAACGATAGAAATGAACTCTTTTAAATCCCCAGTAGCCAATACGCCCCTAAGTTTTGATATGTGCTCATGGGCCTGTGCAAAGCGCTGTTCCGCAAAAGGATGGCCATGCATCAAATCATGGCCTACCGTACTACTGACCTGCTTTTGACCTTTATCCACCAATAGAATCGTATCATGATACCCATGGAATACGTCATGAACTTCAAAAGGATATTTTATGGCATATAGGTCTGAGCTGCCCGGAATATCCTTATGGCCGCCCCACAGCATCAAATCGCCCTCTATACTGCGACATGCACTGCCCGAGCCTAGGCGGGCCAAGAAAGAGGCCTTTCTAAAAAAGAATTCCTGGGTGATTTTAGGGTCCAATTCCTTCTCAAGATGCATAAGACCCAAAGCCAGTGCGGCCATTCCACTTGCCGATGAGGCAATACCACTACTATGTGGGAATGAATTCGAGGTATCAATCGTAAAATGATACTCCCTTAAAAAAGGAAGATAATATACAATGCGTTTAAAAAACGTTAGGATTTTAGGTTCAAAATCTGGTTTGGGCTTACCATCGAACAAGAACTCAAACGAAAACCCAGACCCTTTACCCTTTACTATGGCATAGGATATCGATGTCGTGGTTGCACAGGCATCCAAGGTAAAACTAAGGGATGGATTGGCAGGAATCTGATCCTCTTTTTTGCCCCAATATTTCACCAAGGCGATATTACTTGGCGCTTTAAAGGTCACCTTCCCTTCCGTTACGATCCGGTTATATTTTGAGGGAAGGAATTCTGTATGCGTCATTATTCTAGAATTTATACAAAGATAGTTTTTAAGTAGATCGTATACCACCAATAGATTTAATCCTTATTTTAGGGGATAATAATCAACCCAATGAAAAAAAAGTTAACCTATATTGCTTTGGCAGTGGGTGTTTGTCTGGTCGTCGGATTTTTATCCAGTTTCGCGACCCAGAGTTCGGTAAATGATTGGTACCTGACGTTGAATAAACCTGATTTTAATCCTCCTAATTGGGTATTTGCGCCTGTATGGACAGCACTTTATATTATGATGGGGATAGCGGCCGGAATTGTCTGGGCCAAAGGTTTCCACCACTTATGGGTTAAGACGGCTTTGTACCATTTTGCTTTTCAATTACTATTGAATGCTACTTGGAGTATTGTTTTCTTTGGCTTTAAAGAACCTTTCTGGGGGCTTGTGGTCATCATTTTCATGCTTGTTTTAATTGTCTTGACCATTCGTTGGTTCAGGATCGTAAGCAAATTTGCCGCTTGGTTGCTTGTTCCTTATTTTTTGTGGGTTTGTTTTGCCACGGCTTTGAATTATAAAATCTGGGAATTGAATTAATCCCCCGATAATTCCAATATTTTCATAAGGGTTCTATGATTACGGGACGTCGTATCGACCTTAAGTTTGCGCGCTATAAGATTGTTGTTGCATTTGGCCTTCCCGGCACCCAAATTACATTTTAAATAAACACATGTTGGTGTGATCACAAGGTGCTCATTATCGAACTGCATTGCTGATAAAGCTTCTACCCCCTCTTGTTCCGGTTCATTTTTCAATAAAACAAAATAGACTTTATTATCCTTGATATCCTCTGGGAACTTAAAAGGGTTTTTGCCCAAAAACTGCATAAGTTCAAAACGCTTTTTGACAACTACGGCAACATCAAAACCATAGTGGTCCAAAATTGTTTTCGAAATTTTAGATTCGACATCCCTATGATCCGGTATATCACTTTTGAAAATTAGATTACCACTTTGTATGTAGGTTAAAACATCATGGAATCCGATATTTTCCATTAGACTTCGCAAGTCGGCCATCTTGATCTTCTTATGACCGCCTACGTTGATTCCCCTTAAAAAAGCGATATAGGTCATTTTTTGAACGCTTCAGCGATGGCATGGGCAGCTATATAGCCACTTGTCCAGGCATTTTGAAAATTAAATCCTCCTGTAATGGCATCCACATTGATAATTTCCCCAGCAAAATAGAGATTTTTATGGATCTTGCTTTCGTAGGTCTTAAAATTGATTTCCTTAAGGTCAATGCCCCCAGCGGTTACAAATTCATCTTTAAAGGTACTTTTGCCTTCCACTAAAAACCTACCATTGGTCAATTGATCGGCAAGATGCTGTAATTGTTCTTTGGTAACTTCTGCCCATTTTTCATCTTTCTCAATTCCCGAAGCCTTGACCAAATTCGTCCAAAGCCGTCTAGGGATTTCTACGGCCTTGGTCCGTAACACCGTTTTCTTGGCCTCGACTTCCTTTACCTCCATCAATAAAGGCAAAACGGAACCTTGATGATATTCAGGAAGCCAATTGACCCGAATTGGAAAATGATATTTATACTCGTTTAATGTTAGTGCTCCCCAAGCGGACAGTCGCAATATGGCCGGGCCGCTTAGTCCCCAATGTGTTATAAGCAGAGGACCCTCGGCACTAAACAGGGTTTTCTCGTTTTCCTTGCTTTTGAGTTTTAGGGTGATCTCTGGTTTAAATGTGTTTTTTGGAAGGACCTCGACCCTGGCAGGGGTACTTATACCTTGTATTCCGGCAATCCGTTCGTCGGTAATATTAAAAGTAAACAATGAGGGGACAGGGGGGACAATGGTATGGTCCAGTTTTTCAAGAAGCTGCCATACTTTGGGGTTACTACCTGCTGCAACCAAAACCTTTTTGCAGAAATATTCCTTTTTTACCGTGGTTATTCTCCATCTTTGGCTAGAATCTTCCCTTGTTTCAGCTTCTATTGCGATAACAGAACTCTGTCTAAAGACCCTGATTCCCAGGCGGGCCGTTTCATTCAAAAAATAGTCAACGATGGTTTGGGAACTGTTTGATTCAGGAAACACCCGACCATCATCCTCAATTTTCAAGGGCACGCCCCTATCGATAAAGAATTGCATGGTATCTTGAGTGCCATGGGAATACAAGGGTCCCAATAACTCTTTGGAACCACGGGGATAATTAGCGGTCAATTCCTTTGGGTCAGATTCCCCATTGGTCACATTACAACGTCCTCCCCCAGAAATCCTGACTTTTTTTAGAACATCTTTTCCCCTTTCCAAAATCGCAATATCAAGATTGGGATTTATTTCGGCCATATGGATCGCAGCATAGAAACCTGCGGCCCCGCCCCCTACAATGATTACATCGAACATCAATTGATTCTTTCAGGAAAGTTGGTAATGATACCATCTACGGCCCATGATTTGACCATTTCAATATCGCTGGGTTCATTAACGGTCCATGCATAGATTTTAAACCCTGCTTTCTTGATCTTTTGGACTTTTGTCGGATCCAGTTTTTCGAAATCGGGATTTATGGCCACAGCATGGAGTTCTTGGGCAATAGGTATACCTTCAAGGGGATCATTCTCTGTAAGGATGGCAATGGGTATTTCGGAATTGAGTCTTCTCATCGTGCGTAATTCGTCCCATTTAAAACTTGAAATGATAAAATCCTTGTTCGAACCTGCTTTCTGATCGATAAAGTTCCTTACCAAAGAATCCACTTTTTCTGCGGTACCTGCACCTTTCAATTCTATATTCAAAATGACCTTTTTATCTATAATGTTCAGTACATCGTTCAAAAGTGGTATGGCATTCCCCCCAGCAACCTTCACTTGACTTAAATGTTGAAAATCGAAATCTTCTATTTTACCTGAAGTATCGGTCAATCTATCGAGATATACATCATGAAAAACAACTATTTCACCACTTTTGATTTTAAATACGTCGATTTCGATCATATCAACCCCAAGATCCATCGCTTTTTGTACGGACGCCAAGGTGTTTTCAACCTCATGACCCATAGCCCCACGATGACCAATAACCAAGGGTTCCTCTTTCATTGTACAATTTTGAAACAAGACCAAAGATAGCAGAAGTACACTGAATTTTGTAGTATTTTTCATCTATTTAGCGTTTTGTTCAACTATTGATTCTTCAATCGAATACCAATTTAAATAGGAAGGAATCGAGGGGCTTTATCTTGATCTTTATGTTACCCATGCCCTCCGCAACCCTTAGTTTTTTTTCGTTTTTTGGATTTAATTGGTCCTTCATACCATAGACCCCATCCTTAAGAAGCCACATTGAAATAATGTCTTTCGGGATTTTTAAATCAAATTCATAGGCATCATTGGCATCAAAGTTTGAAACAACCAACAGCTTTTCATTGGCCGACCATCGCACATAGGACAATACCCGATGGTTGTAATTCGCGGTATGGTCTCGATTGTAATAATGGATATCCCTATAATTACCCATTAAGGCCTCGCTGCCAATGGTAAAATTCAATAAGGTTTTATAAAAATCACGCAGTTCCTTTTCTTTAACGGACAATTGCCCGCCATCAAATTTTTTGTCGTTCACCCAGCGCTGATGGTGTGGCACGCCGATATAGTCAAAAATAGAAGTGCGTGTGGGCTGGCCGAATCCGGCGTTTTCTTTTCCAGGCTCACCTACTTCTTGCCCAAAATAGATCATGGTGGGGGACGTACTTAGGGTCGCTGACACCACCATGGCCGGTTTGCCCCGTTCGGCATCCCCGGCAAAATCCGGACTTGCGATGCGTTGTTCATCGTGGTTCTCGAGAAAATGGAGCATATGGTGCTCAATTTCCTTCAGATTATTCTGTACGACAGGAATATGGTCTGTCCATCCATGACCCTGCATAATATGCTTTAAGGAATCGTATAACTCGACCTTATCATAGAGATAATCCATCTTACCCTTAAAAATATATTCGCGATACATTCCGGGATTATAGACCTCGGCCAAAAGAAAGGCATCAGGATTGGTCATTTTAATATAGGAATTCATATAGCTCCAAAATTCTACGGGAACCATTTCAGCC
Source organism: Maribacter sp. (assembly GCF_049667165.1). Classification (GTDB taxonomy): domain Bacteria; phylum Bacteroidota; class Bacteroidia; order Flavobacteriales; family Flavobacteriaceae; genus Maribacter_A. The sequence goes on along the minus strand of NZ_JBATHS010000169.1, from coordinate 1,943 downwards.
ATATCGTAACGGAAGCCATCTACTCCCTGCCCCAACCAAAACAAAGCGATATCCCTGAATTTCACCCAAGAACTGGGCACCTCCTTAGTGGACCAAAACTCATAATGATCCGGATAGTCCTTAAACTCAAAGCCCTCGGGGAGCCTATCAAAATCATACGACCCATCGGGGCGTACCCCGTAATTTATCTTCACAGTCTCATACCAATCATTCATATCGGGCTGGGCCATTCGAGAGCCATTCCCTGTCCATTTTGCCGGATTTTCATCGAACTTTCCATCCGCCATTGCATGGGCTTCGCCACCCAACGGCAAATAACCGTTACGCCATTCGGGTACTTTGAACGCCTCGTTCGGAATGTAATAAAAATTATTATCCCGCTTGTACTCGACCGTATTGTCGTCAGAAGCCCCAAAAGGTTCAAGCCCCACAGGAGTGGATGCTCCTTCATAATTTCGGGCGACATGGTTCGGAACTATGTCGATAAGTACTTTAAGTCCAACTTGATGCGTCCTATTGATTAATTCCTTAAACTCTTCCAACCTGTTAGAGGGATCGTCCGCCAAATCAGGATTTACATTATAATAATCCTTAACAGCATAGGGTGACCCCGCCCTGCCTTTTACAATATCAGGGTCATCTTTGGAAATTCCATACGCGGTATAGTCCGTGATTACATCATGATGTGGCACCCCTGTATACCAAATATAGGTCACACCAAGATCTTTTATTTCCTTAAGGGCCTTATCGGAAAAATCGGAAAATTTGCCCACGCCATTCTCCGCAATGGTTCCCCAAGGTTTGTTGGTCGTATTCGTATTTCCAAAAAGTCGGGTGAAAACCTGATAGACTACTTCTTTTCTTTTATTATTCTGGGATGCCATATGTTTGTTCTCCTTTTGAATCGTACAAGCTTGGAAAATATAGATCACAAGCATTAAAGTGAAGGCCCTGGAAATTTTCATTTATGCTGATATTTCCGTATTCGGATTCAACTCCACCCGTTTTCCGTTTAGGCGTAATGACATTTGCTCCTTACCTTCCAGTTTAAATTTAGTCTCTGTAGCCGTTACGGTCACTTTAAGTATTCTATTCCTAAAGTTTATCTTGAACGAATAGGATTTCCATTCTTTAGGAATTCGTGGGGTAAATGACAATTTATCATCAATAATCCGTAATCCACCAAAACCTTCAACGATACTCATCCAAGTCCCTGCCATCGATGTTATATGCAGCCCCTCGTCAACTTCCTTGTTATAGTCATCGAGGTCTAATCTTGAGGTTCTTAGATAAAACCGATATGCCTGGTCCATATGATCTAATTTAGCTGCCTGAATACAGTGTACACATGGTGAAAGTGAGGATTCATGAACGGTAAACGGCTCATAAAAATCGAAATGTTGTTGTAGCTCCTCTAGGGTAAAATGATCTTCAAAGAAATAAAACCCTTGGAGTACATCGGCCTGTTTTATATAGGGGGACCTTAAAATTCGGTCCCAGCTCCATTTCTGGTTGATGGGACGGTCCAATTTTTTCAAATGCTCTGCTGTGATCAACTCCTTATCCAAAAAGCCATCTTGTTGTAGATAGACGCCATATTCTTCTGAATAGGGGAAGTACATGTTTTTGGCCACCCCTTTCCACTTGTCAGTTTCGTTGGATGTTAACTGCGTATGTCCTATAATACGCAGATAGTCATCGGGATAGCCATCTTTTACCTTTTGTAACTGTTCTAGGGCGTATTCAATACACCATTTTGCCAAGTAATTCGTATACCAGTTGTTGTTCACGTTATTCTCGTACTCATTAGGGCCGGTCACGCCAAGGATGACATACTTTTTCTTGTTCTCTGAATAATTGGCCCTTTGGAACCAGAAACGGGCGATACCGATCAAGACTTCAAGCCCCATCTCAGGGATATAGGAGTAATCTCCCGTAAAACG
>NZ_JBATHS010000168.1:0-42061 GCF_049667165.1 Maribacter sp. | reverse complement strand
GTAAGGGAATGAATCACCAAATTCGCTCCGTATTCTATAGGATTCAACAAAGCCGGTGAAGCCACCGTATTATCAACAATAAATGGTACTTGCGCCGCTTTTGCCTGCTTTGCTATCGCCTTTAGATTCAATACATCCAATTTTGGGTTCCCTAGGGATTCCACAAAAATAGCCCGTGTATTCTCTTGAATCGCCTTTCTGAAATTTTCTGGATCGGAAGCATCGACAAACGTGGTGGTAATTCCTAAACGTGGTAAGGTAACATTCAACAAGTTAAACGTACCTCCGTATAAACTGCTCGAAGCGACAATATGATCACCCGTTTTTAAGAGTGTCATTAAACTCGTAGCAATAGCGGCAGTTCCCGAAGCGAAAACCACGGCACCAACACCACCTTCAATGGCCGCCAATCTATTCTGTAAAATTTCATTGGTAGGGTTGTTCAATCGTGTGTAAATGAAACCCAATTCCTTTAATGAGAATAAATTAGCCGCATGATCCGTATTATCGAAGACATACGATGACGTCTGATAAATAGGAACAGCACGTGTGCCCTCCGTTTTCGTTGTGTCGTGACCGGCATGCAACGCATTTGTAGAAAATTTTTGATTACCCATGATTTTATTTGTTTTAGTTGCTGTTGTTGAAATAAATCTAAACACAAACCTCCATGTCACGAAATTGTGACATTGAATAATCAAAAAGTTAAAAAGAAAGGGACAATTACAACAAAGTAATTCATTTCGTTATCTATACTTGACTAAACCAGGTGCCGAATCAAGTTCGACTTCAAGATAGAATTTAGCACCTTCTTTGGGAAAGTCACAAAGGGTTGCTAAGGCTTCAATGGGTCTATTCCCTCCACCTTTCTTGATAACAATTCAATATGTGTTTGAACTTTTGAACGGCAAATATAAGGCCGTGCTTTTGGTTTTTCCTAATTATTTATCTAAAAATTACATTTTAAAGGCCGTTTTAACGGCATCGACCATATCCAATTTTTCCCAGGTAAAGAGTTCCACCTCCTTTTCGATCCTGCCATTGTAAGGCGACTCGAATACCTTGGTAATCACTTTAGGTTCCTTCCCCATATGACCATAGGCCGCAGTTTCCAAATAAATCGGATTTCGCAATTTCAAACGCTCTTCAATGGCAAAGGGACGCATATCGAACAACTGGGCAACACGCTTGGCGATTTCACTATCTGAATATTCGATTTTTGAAGTGCCATACGTATTCACGAAGATCGATGTCGGTTCAACCACCCCAATGGCATAACTCACCTGCACCAAAATTTCGTCGGAGACTCCGGCTGCCACCAAATTCTTGGCGATATGACGGGCGGCATAGGCGGCACTTCGGTCCACCTTACTGGGGTCTTTACCACTAAAAGCCCCGCCGCCATGGGCGCCTTTACCGCCGTAGGTATCAACGATAATCTTTCTACCTGTCAAGCCCGTATCCCCATGCGGACCGCCAATTACGAATTTCCCGGTAGGATTGATATGGTATTTAATCTGATCATCGAACAATGCCCGATCGCTTTTTGGCAATTGCTCGATGACCCTGGGCATCAAGATTGATATAATATCTTCCTTGATCTTGGCAAGCATTTTAGCATCGTCAGCATCAAATGCATCGTGTTGCGTAGAAACTACGATGGTATCAATTCGTTGTGGTACGTTTTCATCTGAATATTCTATGGTAACCTGGGCTTTGGCATCGGGTCTAAGGTATGGAATTTCAGTCCCCTCCTTTCTTATGGTCGCCAAAGTCCTTAAAATCCTATGTGAAATATCCAGCGCCAAAGGCATATAATTCTCGGTTTCCTTAGTGGCATAACCGAACATCATACCTTGGTCCCCAGCGCCCTGTTCTTCCTTGGCACCTCGGTCAACACCCTGATTTATATCCTGTGACTGTTCATGGATTAAAGAAATGACGCCGCATGAATCCCCACTGAATTGGTATTCCCCTTTTGTATACCCAATGGCATTGATGACATCCCGGGCAATATTCTGCACATCCAAATAGGTATGGCTTTTTACTTCTCCCGCCAAAACAACCTGTCCCGTAGTCACCAACGTCTCACAAGCCACCTTGCTTTCGGGGTCAAAAGCCAAGAAATTATCCAATAAGGCATCACTGATCTGATCGGCCACTTTGTCCGGATGCCCTTCACTCACGGATTCTGAGGTAAATAAATAAGCCATTTTTACGTAAAATAAGGAGAAGAAAATCTAAAAAGGATTGCAAACAAAGTGAATATACTGAATCAATTCAGCCAACACTGCTTTAGCATTTTTTGAACTACCGAACTTATTCCAGCATCTGGCATTTCTTTTAGCCAGGTCCTAAAAAACATTCAGGACTTCGAGGTTGCAATCAGTCAAATCTTTCCTCTCAAGATTGGAGGCAAAAATAGGTATTTAGTCATGAAATAAAAATTTTGGAATCATAATATTACCTTTCTATTTCAACCTATATATTTTTTCAAACTCGATATACTTTGTATATTGTCATGCAATACTTTAAGATTGCCCTAACCACAAAACACAGGACCACATGCACATTGCAGTTGCTGGCAATATAGGTGCCGGAAAGACCACCCTAACTAGATTATTGGCAAAACACTACAAGTGGGAAGCCCATTTTGAAGATGTTGTCGACAATCCCTATTTGGATGATTTTTATAACCAGATGGAACGATGGAGTTTTAATCTGCAGATTTATTTTCTAAACCATCGCTATCGACAAGTACTCAAATTCAGGGAAAGTGGTATAGACATCATACAAGATCGTACAATTTATGAGGATGCCTATATTTTTGCGCCCAATTTACATGCAATGGGTTTGATGACCAATAGGGACTTCAAAAACTATTCAAGTCTTTTCGAACTCATGGAAAGTCTGGTTCAGCCGCCGGATCTTCTGATCTATTTGAGAAGTACGATTCCAAATCTGGTCAATCAAATACATAAACGTGGACGGGAATATGAAAATTCGATATCCATTGATTACCTAAGTCGTTTGAATGAGCGTTATGAGGCTTGGATCCATGGCTATGAGAAAGGAAAGCTCTTGATCGTTGATGTTGATCAATTGGATTTTGTCGACAATCCCGAGGACCTTGGTTTGATTTTGAACAAGATCGATGCCGAGATAAATGGATTATTCTAACGACGATACCCAATGATGAATTGTCTGTTAGCGAGCACATCAACATTGTATGGGGGCCAGTATTTAGATTATTTATTCGATGCCCTAGAGGAATTGTACCAAAATACCCATGAGATTTTATTCATTCCGTATGCCAGGCCCAGTGGTATTTCCTATGAAGCGTATACCGATATAGCAGAAAAGGCTTTTAAACATATCGGCAAAAAAATCGTAGGCATACATACTTTTGATGACCCCGTCACGAGCTTGGAAAATGTGCAGGGCATTTTTACTGGAGGCGGTAATTCGTTCGTACTTGTACATAGTCTTTACCAGCAGGGCCTAATAACGAAATTACGCGAAGTAATCACTCAAGGAACCCCATATTTGGGTACCAGTGCCGGAAGCAATATCGCCGGACCAAATATTAAAACCACCAATGATATGCCCATTGTCTACCCGCCAAGTTATGACACTTTGGGCATAGTCCCCTTTTGCATTAACCCCCATTACGTCAATCCTGACCCAGCGTCGAAACACAAAGGGGAAACCCGGGAAACACGTATCAGGGAATTCCATGCATTCAATACTACGGCAGTTGTTGGTCTTCGTGAAGGAAGCTGGATTCGAATCAAAAACCAGACTATGATCCTAAGTGGCGGTCATCTTAGTGCCCGAATATTCGAACACGGGAAGGAAGCCTACGAATTATCGGAAGGGGCGTCGCTACACTTTTTGGAATAACGCCTGATACATCATTATTTTCATTCCCTTTTACCAGATCAATACCGCCATCGTAAAATACCTCCCTCTTCGGGAAATCGGTTTCACGCATTGAAAAGCCCCGTTCCCTCAATACCGGTTTTATAAAAGCCCTTAAAACGGTAGCTTCATTCCAACATTCAACCTGCCTAAAAACCGACTTTATCAATTCCGGAGTTCGATATCGTCGAATTATAAACGAATGTGTAACCCTGCCTTTCCTTGGAAGGGCCCAAAATTTTAAATGATGAAACCAAAAAAGTATGCTAAAAGGGATTTGAACAAGAACAGTGGACTTTATTTTGTAATAGGACTTGTCCTGGTCATGGTATTGACTTATGTGGCCTTTGAGTGGAAAACGTATGATAAGACTTATTATGATTATATCGGAATGAATACACCAGACATTGACTTGACTGAAGAATTACCCCCTATAATCACACTTGATGTGCCACCGCCCCCTCCTGAACCGGCAATACCGGATGTGATTGAAGTAGCGAAAAACGAAGATCCCATAATTGAAACAGTCATCGCAACTTCAGAATCCAATGAGGAAAGAATTATTTTGGATGTCAACGATATACCAGTGGTGGATGAGCCCGTAGATATACCTATACCTTTTTCTGTCATTGAAGACGTCCCTGTCTTTCCAGGGTGTGAAAATGCAATTGATAAGCGGGTCTGCTTTCAAGAGCAAATGAACAATCACATTAGGAAAAACTTCAGATATCCCGAAATACCCTTGGAAATGGGTATTCAAGGCAAAGTGTATATGCAGTTCATCATTGAAAAAGATGGAAGTATTGGGCACATTCAAAAAAGGGGGCCAGACCAATATTTAGAGGCCGAGGCCGTACGGATCATTGAACTGCTCCCAAGAATGAAACCGGGAAAACAACGGGGTAACCCTGTTAAAGTACCCTTTAGCATTCCCATTACTTTTAAATTGCAGTAAGCTATAGCTATTATAAAAACACAAAACCTGCAAATGAGAATTTGCAGGTTTTATGAATATTTGAATTCTGCGTCTAGTTTTCGACTTCTTCCTCAACCTTTTCAATCACTTTCTTTACTTTGATGTTCACGTCAGAAGCATCCCCTTTATAGGCTTCCACTTTGGCCATCACTTCTTCCTCAGTTCCTGCGAAAACTTCTTCGTTGACGGACTTTTCGCCATTTTCGGTCATCGTGGTCGTTACGGTCGCATTTACAGTACCGTCGTCGTTCTTTTTCATTTCGACCCGTACCTCTTTCTGTACTGCCTGGACTACCATTTCCGTAACTATCTTTTGTTCGTTATAGGCCGATAAGGTATCGGTTGACAAGGCGATACTTGGTGCGATCACCAAGGCCACAACAGACATCAGCTTTAAAAGTATATTCAAAGAGGGTCCAGAAGTATCCTTAAAAGGATCTCCAACAGTATCCCCGACAACAGCAGCTTTGTGGGCATCAGTACCTTTACGACCATCGGATTCGATCATCTTTTTGGCATTGTCCCAAGCGCCACCGGCATTCGATTGGAAGATGGCCATCAATACCCCAGCAGAAGTAACTCCGGCCAAAAGGCCACCCAACATTTCAGCGCCACCGATAAATCCTACAGCAACAGGTACAGCAATCGCCAAAAGGCCTGGCAAAACCATTTCCCTTATAGATGCTTTGGTTGAGATGTCGACACATTTATCATATTCGGCATAGCCATCAGCTGCATCAAAAATAGCCCGTTGCTCTGGCGTTGCTTTAGACATATCCGAATCAACAGCCCGCATTACTTCCAATGCCGCTTTCAATTGTGGTATATCCCTGAACTGACGTCTTACTTCTTCAATCATGGCCATTGCCGCCCGACCCACAGCGTTCATTGAAAGGGCGGAGAATACGAAAGGAAGCATGGCACCCACAAGAAGCCCTGCCATAATGTTTGGTTTAGAAACATCGATAGAGGTTACATGCGCAACTTTCATAAAAGCAGCAAACAAAGCCAAAGCGGTCAATGCCGCAGAAGCGATAGCAAATCCCTTACCGATGGCTGCAGTTGTATTACCTACCGCATCCAATTTATCGGTACGCTCACGAACTTCACTTGGCAATTCTGCCATTTCAGCAATTCCACCAGCATTATCTGAAATCGGTCCGTAGGCATCAACAGCCAATTGAATCCCCGTATTCGCCAACATACCTACAGCCGCAATGGCAATACCGTAAAGACCGGCAAAATGATGTGATACCAAAATGGCAGCGGCGATTAATAAAATAGGAATCATGGTAGACATCATACCTACCCCTAAACCTGCGATAATGTTTGTGGCGGCACCAGTTTCGGATTGCCGTACAATTGAGGTCACCGGTTTTGTGCCAGTACCTGTATAATATTCAGTTATTTTACCGACACCTAAGCCCGCCACTAAACCAGCAAGTGTTGCAAAAAAAACACCATTAGCCGTATAATTAACTCCTGTGTATTCCCATACTTCAGGAATCATGGCGGTAATAATAAAGTATGAGGCTACTACCATTAATCCAGCAGAACCAAACTCCCCTATATTCAACGCGGTTTGTGGATTTCCCCCATCTTTTACCTTTACGAAGAATGTACCGATAATAGACATGATAATACCGACCGCAGCCAAGACCAACGGAAGATAAACTGCACCCAAACCAGCAAAATCAGGAGTGATAATAAATGCCCCCAAAACCATAGTACCAATAATAGAGCCTACATATGACTCGAATAAATCGGCGCCCATACCGGCAACATCACCTACATTATCACCTACGTTATCAGCTATGGTAGCAGGGTTTAAGGGATGGTCCTCAGGAATACCGGCTTCAACCTTTCCTACCAAGTCAGCACCCACATCGGCAGCCTTGGTATAAATACCACCACCCACACGGGCGAACAAGGCAATGGAAGAAGCCCCCAAAGAGAATCCTGAAAGTACGTTCAATACCATACCTAAATTATCTGCCCCTGGCCAAATGTTCTGATAGATCATAAAAAGACTGCTTAGGCCTAAAACACCTAAACCAACAACACCCAAACCCATTACCGACCCACCTGCAAAGGCAACTTCAAGGGCTTTACCTAAAGAAGTTCTAGCCGCTTGGGTGGTTCTAACATTTGCTTTTGTTGCCACCTTCATACCAATAAATCCTGCCAAACCAGAACAAATGGCCCCAACGATAAAAGAAACAGCCACCATACCGTTTGAACCTACTTCATTGGATCCCTTGAAATATAAAAGAATAGCGACCGCCAGCACAAAAATTGCAAGTATTTTGTATTCAGCTTTTAGAAAAGACATGGCGCCATCGGCAATATTTTTTGCTATTCGAGCCATTTTTGCGTCACCCACTTCCTGTTTTGAGACCCACAAGTTTTTGATAAACACGAATAATAATGCCAATACACCAAAGGCCGGTAAGAACTTTACGATTAAATCCATTTTAATAAGTTATTTTAGGTTTTTTTAACAGATGCAATGTAGTAAAATCATATAGATAAAAAAAGCGGGTATTTATTGAAAATACCCGCTCGAAACCCTAAGGGATTTTATTTATATTGTAAAAGTCCTTTTTTTCTTATGCTCACTTAATTCGTAGCGTTCAACACTTTGATGATAAATTTCGACGGCTTCTTTCGCATCTCCCCAACCACCAACATCTACCTTTTTCTTTTCTAAATCCTTGTACACCTGAAAGAAATGCTCAATTTCCTTAAGTCGATGTGGATTTATGTCCGAAATATCATTCCTTTCGCTCCAAATGGGATCGGAGATGGGCACGCATATGATTTTCTCGTCAGGCCCTTTTTCATCGGTCATATGGAAAACACCAATGGGTTTCACCTCAACGACCACCATAGGAAATGTCGGTTCTGTACACAAAACCAAAACATCCAGCGGATCCTTGTCCAATGCCAAGGTTTCTGGGATGAACCCATAGTCACCAGGGTACATCATCGATGAAAACAAGGTACGGTCAAATCGAATTTTGTGTAGGGTAAAGTCATATTCATATTTATTTCTACTGCCCTTTGGTATTTCAATCAGAACATCAAAAGTGAGGATTGCATTTTTACTCATATTTTTATTTTTAATGGTTCGTAAAGATATTGAAAAGATCGGATTCCCTTTTCATCGGTTCCTAAAATACCCTAAAAATGGAACCCGAATTCTCCGGTTATACTAAAAGGTCTTGCATCAGGGTTCTCAAGGTAATTACCCCTGAAATTAAAATCTATCCTAAAAAATTTGAAAATATTGCCCACTCCTACCGAATATTCCCAATAAATCTTGTCATTGGGCGCCTGTAAGAGAATGTTCGCCGGACTGTTCAAAGCAATATTCCCGGGCGACAGTTCACCCCAAACGCCTCGTAGACCTATGAATTCCCTCAGGTTCAATTTTCGAATCAATGGTATTCTAGAGAATATCCTTCCATTAAAATTATGCTCTAGGTGAACCGATGCATAGGTATCCGTAACGAACTCATAAAAATCAAGATTGGGAAATGTATTGTATATGGTGAACAGGGTCTGATTCCCAGGAACCACGTTCAAAAGACTTAACGGGACCTCCCCAAAAGTCTTACCCAACTCAATGGTACTGTAAAGCCTACCATAGCCTCCCAATTGCCAAGGCTGACTATATGAAAATTGTAACTTGCTGTAATCGAAATCGCTTTCTAAAAAGCCTTCGAACCCTTTGGTGTAGTTCAAGAGCAGGGTACTGTAGGTGTCATTAATATTTCTCCGTTCCACCCCATACCCAATGGTTCTTTTACCCGGTGTATACACGACCATCGTATTCACATCGAACTGTTTCACTTCCGACGAAACACCATTCGGCGCTGTGGGATCAATATAATCCAAATTAAATGCTTCAGGCAATGCCGAGCCCAAGGTTCTTAAGGAACTTCCAATACGCACCCTGAAATTGGTCAATGGTTCTATTTCCATACTGAACGTACTCAGGTCAATATTCGAAAGCCTATCATTGGAACCTACGGTAAAGACCGAGGATGAGGCTATACTGCGGCCAAGTACATCATTCGTGGATGTTAAACTGAGGCCCAATTGTTCCACATCGCGCCGATGCCCCCCAGAGAGAATCAACCTGCTTTCTTTGTCGACCAGCCATTTTGCCGAAAAACCATGTTTCACTTTTTTATCCATAAAACCATAGGCCATATACCCCTCTAAACGCCATAAGTCGTTCTGTCCAAAATAGGTCCTGGCCCCACCGCGCAAGCGAATACCCTCGGCATCATTATACCCGAACACGCTATAAACATCCCCAATGTCGAGATTCCATTTGTCGATTTCAATATACCCCGACCCTAAAATACTCACGATATTATAGAACGTTTTGAACTTGGGTACGGTCTTAAGAGTATCCAATAATTGATAGATTCCTTTTTCATCCTTGTTCAAGGATTCCAATCTACTGTTCTGCCAAAAAATACTATCCCTATTCAAAACCAGGGGATCGAATGCGTTACTTTTCGTCTTATAGAATTCCCTAGGTTTTGCGATATTGAACCGATAGTCATCATAGACGGTAGTTCGTTTGCCGTATACCCCTTTGGATTCTTCCTTTTTCTTTAAGCTGAAATCGGTCAACATATAATCCCGTTTCAATAGAAATACCGAATCGCTCACCACCTCAAAATCCTGCTCTATATAAATCTCCTTTACCCAATTGATATTGGCACTCTTGGTTACTTCGAGGTTGATATTCTTTATGGCATAGGTTGAGTCATTGACCCAAAAATCACCTTTAAAGGTCAATTCGTTTTTGCGTCTCGGATAATATGTGATATTGTAGCACCATTTATTGTCGATAAAAGCACTATCCCTTAAGACATAATTATACGTATCGATACCTGTTCGAGACAAAGGGCTGGTAAAACTCTTATCAAAGAATTTCAGATAATTATCATAAATATCGTAATCTTGGTATAGGTCCTCAACAAAAGCAATTATCGCTTGATTGCTTTCAAATCCTGAATTTTTATTTCCCAATACATCCTCCTTTTCGACATTCGTCGTATTGTCTCCATATACTTTTGAGAAAGTTTCGTTCAAAAATATGGGCAGATAGGTCTTACCCGTTATGCGTGAAGTATCTAGATCTTGGAAAACAAACTCCAATCCCTTGAAAATCTTCCTTTTCATTAAGGCACTATCAATGGTATTCAGGTCGAACTCAACCTTCTCGTACTTGTCATATTGATATTGTTTGAATTTCCTTAATCCATTGACCCTTTTTTTGGCCCAAATTTTACGAAGTATGTCAATGGCCGGATTATTCTTTTTGGATTGCTTACCCCCAAAGACGATCACTTCATTCAACTGCTCTGTATTTTCAAACAAGGTGATTTCCATATTGTAATTCACCTTTGAACTCAATGGAATATCCTGGGTATCGAAACCCATAAAGGAAATTTCAAGGAAATCGTATGTAGTGTCCGATTCCATATAAAAGTTTCCGTTGTCATCGGTGGTCGTTCCCTCTGTCGAATTTTTAAAAATGACATTGGCAAATGCGACTGGCTCACCAGTTTCATCAATGACGGTGCCTCCTACCTTTGATTGTGAAAAAACAACCATGGTAAAAAGCATAAATAACGGCAAAAAAAATCTATTCATTTACGACTGGTGTTCAAAGGGCCATTCCGATAAGGGAATCTTGACGTTAAAAAATAAAAGCTTCGTCAACACTTGGTCGGCGAAGCTAAATTACCTTTACAAATTGGTACTCCTTATTTATATAACACTTTTTTAACGGCTTTTATCACATCTTCATGGTTAGGCAACCATTCTGCCAATAATACTGGTGAATAGGGCGCTGGGGTATCTGCCGTGTTTATTTTTTGGATGGGTGCATCCAAGTAGTCAAATGCGTTTTGCTGCACATGGTAGGTGATTTCGGTTGCGACATTACCAAAAGGCCATGCTTCCTCCAAAATGACCAAACGATTGGTTTTCTTTACTGAATTTAGAATCGCCTCATAATCCAAAGGCTTTACGGTACGTAAATCGATTATCTCACAACTAATTCCTTCCTTGGCCAATTCATCAGCGGCTTTATCTGCTTCTTTGATGATCTTACCAAAAGAAACTATGGTCACATCAGTACCTTCCCTTCTGATATCGGCCACACCTAAAGGAATCGTATAATCCCCTTCGGGCACTTCGCCCTTATCACCATACATTTGTTCGGATTCCATAAAAATAACAGGGTCATTGTCCCTGATGGAAGATTTTAATAATCCTTTTGCATCGGCAGGATTGGAAGGTACCACTACTTTTAAACCTGGACAGTTCGCAAACCAGCTTTCAAATGCCTGTGAATGCGTCGCTCCTAATTGACCCGCAGAACCTGTTGGTCCACGGAACACGATGGGGCAATTGAACTGCCCACCTGACATTTGCCTGATTTTTGCCGCATTGTTTATGATCTGATCAATACCGACCAATGCAAAGTTAAAGGTCATGAATTCAATGATAGGCCTATTTCCAGTCAAGGTCGAGCCCACACCAACACCAGCAAAACCCAATTCGGAGATCGGGGTATCGATAACACGTTCAGGACCAAATTCGTCCAACATTCCTTTCGATGCCTTATAGGCTCCATTGTACTCGGCAACTTCCTCACCCATTAAATAAATGGACTCATCCCTTCGCATTTCCTCAGACATGGCCTCTGCGATGGCTTGCCTAAACTGTAGTGTCTTCATGTACTGCTTTTTTTAGTTATCCCTTTCGGATAAAAACGAAAGCAAAAATAGCAAATTATATCTCAATCGAGGGGTTCATTGATTCAAAAAAAGTTACAAAAATTACTATGCACGCATAGTAATTTCTAAAAAGATTACTTATCTTAGCAAGATTCTATTAAACTCCTGAAAATAGTTCGTTTATGAAGATATTAGTTTGTATAAGCAACGTCCCTGACACCACATCGAAAATCAATTTCACCGATGGCAATTCCAAATTTGACACCAATGGTGTTCAATTTGTGATCAACCCAAACGATGAATACGGGCTAACCCGGGCCATGTGGTTTAAGGAGAAACAAGGTGCCACAGTGCACGTCGCCTCTGTTGGCGGCCCCTCTGCGGAATCTACCATACGAAAAGCGCTGGCCATCGGTGCAGATGAAGCCATACGCGTAAATACAGAACCTACCGATGGTTTTTTTGTTGCCCAACAATTGGCTGCAGTGGTTAAAGATGGCGGATATGATTTGATCATTGCCGGAAGGGAATCCATTGACTACAATGGCGGTATGGTTCCAGGAATTCTGGCCACCTTATTGAACATGAATTTCGTGAACACCTGTATTGACATCGAGGTAGACGGAAACAATGTGAAAGCTGTGCGTGAGATTGATGGAGGAAAGGAAAAGATAGAGACCACATTACCTTTGGTTATCGGGGGTCAAAAAGGACTGGTACAAGAAAGTGATTTGCGCATACCGAATATGCGAGGCATCATGATGGCCAGGAAAAAGACTTTGAGTGTCGTTGAGCCAGTTGCGGCCACAGTAACCACCACCGATGTCAAGTTCGATAAACCTGCACCTAAAGGCGCGGTGAAACTGGTTGATGCAGACCATGTCGAGGAATTGATACAGCTCTTGCACAACGAGGCAAAAGTGATTTGAACATGATCAAAAGCAATCCAAACCGGTCGCGGAAACCTTAAACCAATAATCTGTTCCTGAATTATATTCAGGGTAAATATTAAAAAATTAAAAAAAATATGTCAGTATTAGTCTATACAGAATCGGACAATGGTAAATTCAAAAAGAACGCCTTTGAAGTTGCGTCCTACGCCAGTGAAGTTGCCAAATTATTGGGCACTACAGCCACGGCCATTTCAATCAATGCCGATGAAAATGAAAGCTTGGGCCAATATGGTATATCGAAGGTTTTGCATGTTTCAAATGATAAATTGAAACTGTTCAATGCCAAGGCCAATGCCAAAGCCATCATAGCAGCCGCCAAACAAGAAGGGGCAAAAGTGATTATAGTCAGTTCCAGTTCAGACACCAAATTCCTAGCTCCAATAGTGGCTGCTGAACTAGGGGCCGGGTATGTTTCCAATGTAATGGCAGCACCAGAAAGTACAGCCCCATTTACCGTAAAGCGAAGCGTTTTCAGCAATAAGGGTTTTGCCCATACCCAAATCCTCACCGATATTAAGATCATAGGAGTTTCAAACAATTCCTTTGGGTTGGTTGAAAATAATGTTTCGGCAAGTATTGAAGCTTTTTCCGTTGAATACACTGATGCCGATTTCTCAACGAAATCTACGGAGGTTGACAAAGTCGTTGGCAAAACGTCCATTGCAGATGCCGATATTGTGGTTTCTGGAGGTCGTGGTCTGAAAGGCCCTGAAAACTGGGGTATGATCGAAGAATTGGCAGACATTCTTGGGGCGGCCACTGCGTGTTCGAAACCCGTATCGGATATGGGATGGAGACCACATAGTGAACACGTGGGACAAACAGGCAAACCCGTGGCCTGTAATCTATACATTGCCATTGGCATATCGGGAGCCATACAGCATTTGGCTGGGGTCAGTGCCTCCAAAACCAAAGTGGTAATCAATATAGATCCCGAAGCACCCTTTTTTAAAGCTGCGGATTACGGTATAGTAGGCGATGCCTTCGATGTAGTACCTAAACTCATTGAAAAATTAAAGGAATTTAAAGCCCAAAACGCTTAATTTTTGTTAATTTGCGCCTCTAAGGGGCTGTTCAATTAATGGGTCATGCCTCTTAATTTGAACAGCCCTTTGTGGTTTAAAACGGCCTATGAGTTTAGTACGATTAAAAATTAAGGGAATTTCCTATAGCCAAACCCAAAATGGTGCCTATGCCCTTATTTTGAACGAGGTTGACGGTGATCGCAAACTTCCGATTGTCATCGGGGCATTTGAGGCGCAATCCATTGCCATTGCCCTTGAGAAAGAGATAAAACCTCCACGACCGTTGACACATGATCTTTTCAAGAATTTTGCAGATCGCTTTGACATTGTCATCAAGCAGGTCATCATTCATAAATTGGTTGACGGGGTTTTTTATTCGAGCATTATCTGCGAAAGGGATAAAATCGAAGAAATTATCGATGCAAGGACCAGTGATGCCATCGCCTTGGCCCTGCGTTTCAATGCGCCGATATTTACCTACAAGACAATTCTAGACAAGGCTGGTATATTTTTAAAGTTCACCTCCAAGGATAGTGAAAAGAAAGAAAATGACGACAGTATCATGGTCGATGAGATCTTACAGGAAGGGGAAACTGTGGAAATCGATCAAGGCGCGACCGATGCGTTTACTGAATTGACTATTGATGAATTGAACAAAGAACTGGACAAGGCCGTAGCCAATGAAGATTATGAAAAGGCGGCTAAATTGAGGGACGAGATTTCCAAAAGGAATTAACTTAAACGAGCATTCTTTCTATGAAGACTAATTTTTGGGTGCTGTTTTTCATACTATTCCTATCCCTAACTTCCTTTGCACAAACTGCCGTATCACAAGATGCTTTAATTTCGGTAACCGAATCTGTTGTAGCGACTACCCAAAGTGCTACTTCCGCACCCCAGATGATTCCCAACGCAGGATTTTCGATCAATAGCCTATGGCGGGGTATTCTGGGTATGTTGGCCCTCATACTGATCTCATACCTCTTCAGTGCCAATAGAAAGGCCATTAATTGGAAGACCGTAGGTATTGGTCTAAGCATTCAGGTAGTGTTGGCCATTAGTATCCTGAAGGTATCTTTTATTCGTATGTTCTTTGAATTTTTGGGCAAGATCTTCAATGAATTGCTCAATTTCACTTTGGCCGGAAGTGAGTTCATTTTGGGCAACCTCCTCAATCTCGAGAACCCGAACATAGGTTATATTTTTGCTTTTCAAATACTTCCGACTATCATCTTTTTTTCCGCTTTGACCTCGGTGCTCTTCTATTTGGGTATTATTCAAAAAATAGTGAAAGGATTGGCCTGGTTATTAACAAAATCCTTAGGTATATCAGGCCCTGAGAGCCTTTCTGTTGCAGGTAACATATTTTTGGGCCAGACCGAATCGCCATTAATGATCAAAGCCTATTTGGAAAAAATGAACAAGTCCGAAATACTATTGGTCATGATCGGTGGTATGGCTACCGTCGCCGGAGGGGTATTGGCGGCATACATTGGTTTTTTAGGTGGGAACGACCAACAATTACGGCTTGAATTCGCAAGACATTTAATCGCCGCATCCGTTATGGCGGCGCCAGGGGCCATCGTCATATCAAAAATATTGTATCCGCAAACGGAATCGGTAAATACCGACGTTTCCGTTTCTTCAGAGAAAATAGGCGCCAATCTTCTTGACGCCATTGCCAATGGTACGACCGAAGGTTTGAAATTGGCCGTAAACGTGGGTGCCATGCTTTTGGTATTTGTCGCCTTCATCGCCATGATCAATGGCATTCTAGGATGGGCCGGGGACCTTACCACGCTCAATGACTGGATTGCAGCCAACTCAGCATACAATCAACTCTCCTTGGAGTCCATTCTAGGGACAATCTTCGCGCCTTTGATGTGGCTGACCGGGGTACAGACAGCTGATATTATGCAAATGGGGCAATTGTTGGGCATTAAATTGGCCGCCAGCGAATTTGTAGGCTATATTCAATTGGCCGAACTAAAGGATGTTGCCAATGCAACACACTTTACTTATAATAAATCAGTGATTATGGCCACCTATATGTTATGCGGGTTTGCCAATTTTGCCTCTATAGGCATACAGATCGGTGGTATTGGATCCTTGGCACCTGGCCAACGCAAGACCCTCTCCGAATTTGGCATGCGAGCCGTACTGGGTGGATCTATAGCCTCTTTGCTATCCGCAACCATCGCGGGTATGATATTAGGTTGATGCCTGCCTCGTTAATAAAATATAATAACTCAAAAGGTTAGATTATAAACCTTTTACCTTTAAACTTTTACCTTTGCCCCCACTATGAAACAATACCACGATTTATTAAAACAGGTTTTAGAAGTTGGCTGTCAAAAGGGTGATCGCACCGGGACAGGAACCCTAAGTGTTTTTGGGCATCAAATGCGTTTTGACCTCACCGAGGGCTTCCCCATGGTAACCACCAAAAAGTTGCACCTAAAATCTATCATCTATGAACTTTTATGGTTTTTAAAAGGAGATACCAATATTACATACCTTCAGGAAAACGGGGTGCGCATATGGAACGAATGGGCCGATGAAAATGGAAATCTAGGTCCCGTTTATGGTCATCAATGGCGTAACTGGAACAGCGAGGGAATTGACCAGATCAAAGAAATCGTACATGCCTTAAAAACCAATCCCAATAGTCGAAGAATGTTGGTCTCGGCATGGAACCCAAGCGTACTTCCTGACACCTCCAAATCATTTGCTGAAAATGTGGCCAATGGCAAGGCCGCCCTACCCCCTTGCCATGCCTTCTTCCAATTTTATGTGGCAGATGGCAAGTTGTCCTGTCAACTATACCAACGTAGTGCGGATATCTTTTTAGGGGTGCCTTTCAACATAGCATCCTATGCCCTATTCACCTTGATGATGGCGCAAGTTTGTGGTTATCAACCGGGGGAATTCATCCACACTTTCGGGGATGCCCATATATACAATAACCATTTGGAACAAGTGGAATTACAATTAAGCCGGGAGCCCAGACCATTGCCTAAAATGATCATCAATCCTGATGTAACGGATATTTTCGATTTCAAATTCGAGGACTTTACCTTAGTGGATTATAATCCATACCCACACATAAAAGGGGTAGTTGCGGTATGATTTCGGTAAAATAAGAATAAATAAAAGGCCCAAACGTCGAAACCTTTGGGCCTTTTAAATTCTCTTCTTCTTTGATTAAAGCTCTAGCACCGCATTTTCAGTTCCCGCATAATCATTCCATTGGTAACGATCAGCTTCGGTCTCATTCACAAATTCCCCATCGACCAAATATTTAAACTCATAGGTGTTTTCCTTAGGAAGATCAAATGTGCCTTTAAAAGTTCCGTTCTTCAATTTTTTCAAGGTACTTCCTTTTGGATTCCAATTGTTGAAATCACCAACTACGGCCACTTTTTTAGCATCTTCTGCCGGTACTGTAAAGGTCACTTTACATACTGGCTTTGTTTTTAAATATTGTTTTGCAATTCCCATAACATGTACATTTTAAATTCAGCGCAAAATTAAGGTATTAAATCACTCATTACCAATGATTCATATCATTTTTATGATTTTCTTAATATATCGCATGCTTTTAGGCCGGCTTCTTAAAAACCGACCAAAGTATTTACTATCTAGGTAAAAGCTATAGCTTTTCTTTAAGGATTCTTACAAGGATATCGATTTCATCTGTGCTATTATAAAAGTGAAAGCTAAATCGAATGCCTTTTCCCCGTTGGGAACAGACCACCTTATTATCGGTCAGATGCCCAAACAGGACATCATTACCCTTCACATTGAAAATCGTACTATGCTCTTTTCTGCTTACAACAACATCCTCCAACAATCCCAAGGCCGAAAATTCATTCTTGGCCTTGATGGACAGGTCTTTTAACTGTTGGGCAATTACATCTTTACCGATCTTTGTCAATAAGCCAAGGGAATGGTTAAGGGTACCAAAGTTCAATGTGTCTAAATGTCCAGGTTCAAAATGTTTGGCGAAACGAATGTTATCCTTATTCCTTGGATCTGCATTGGCGGCATTGAAACCAATGGTCTCAACATTGACCAATTCCTTTACATGGTCTTTGAACATAAAAAATCCATTTCCATAACCAGACAACAACCATTTATAGGAACTTGCCCCCAAAACATCAATACCCGATGCCTTAAAATCAAAGTTCGCAGTACCACAGAATTGGGTGCCATCGGCTATGATCAATAACGCTGGAAATTCTTTTTTCAACCTGGAAATAAAATCCAAATCTATCAGAATACCATTTACCCATTGGATCAGGCTTAGGGCTAAAATCGAAATCCCATCGGTTTTGATCTTTGCATGTATATTCTCCTCAAGGTTCGCATCTATGGAACCATATGAAATGGGGAACCCCCGATTCTCGAAAGACCAATTGACCGACGGATAATCGTTCTCAAGGAGCAGCACTTTGTTCCCTTTGTCCAAACCTTCCAAGAGCATATTCAGTCCCAAAGAGAAATTCTGCACCAAAGCTACATTTTCATAGGCACAACCAAAGAAGTCTCCCACTGCCTCCCTAGTATCCGTGATGATATGGGCGCTTTCCATTCGCATGTTACTGGCCCCTTTAAGAAATTCGAGGTCATGTCGTCTTCGCCAATCTATGGTGCTTTCATGAATCAGGCCTGAAGAGGCCGTGTTGGCATATAGGTACTCTTTAAGAATGGGAAATCCGGTCCTAAAATTCATCATACTTAAAATTCAATATGTATCAAATACTTTATCTTTGTGGTTAAAGATAATAATTCGCATGTTCACGAAGACCAAAAAGAAAACGGAACTGAATTTGGAACAACATGACCTCCTAGAGACTGCCCATGCGCGCTTAAAACAAAAGAAACAGCTTTATGTGCATTTTGTCATTTTCTTGATCGGCAGTGTGTTCTTGGTCTTGATCAACAAAATCCTGAAGTTTGGTGACGCGTATGATTGGTTTGTTTGGGCCATCACTTTTTGGGCCTTTTTATTCGTAATACATGTGGTCAATGTTTTCGTTACCCAAAAATTCATGGGCAAGGAATGGGAAAGGCAACAGCGTGAAAAGTTGGTCTTTAAGCAGAAACAGAAAATCGCTGAAATACAAAAAGAGATAGAGACGGATTTCCCCTTATCAAAAATCAATAAAAAAAAACTGTAGTGCAGACGATAACGATGATAGCCGCCATGGGCGAAAACAATGCGCTGGGGAAAGACAATGATCTTCTCTGGCATCTCCCTGATGATTTCAAACGTTTTAAACAACTGACCACTGGGCATTCTATCATTATGGGAAGAAAGACTTTTGAGAGTTTTCCAAAACCTTTGCCCAATAGAACACATATTATTGTTACAAGAGATAAAAAGTATAAAGTACCCCACGAAGATTGTATCGTCACACATTCCTTGGAAGACGCCATAAAAATGGCCCATGGGGATGATAACACTTTCATTATTGGAGGAGGCGAAATCTACCGGCAAGGGGAATCGTTTGCCAATAAAATGGAGCTCACAAAGGTACATGCCACTTTTGATGCCGACACGTTCTTTCCTGAAGTGGATGAAACCATCTGGCAATTGATTGCCTCCGAATTTCATTCCAAGGATGAAAAACATGCGTATGATTTCACCTTTTTAACCTATAGTAGGAAGTGAATCATTTAAAAATCCTGATAATGCAGTTCAAGGGAGTCTTTATACTCTTTTAAAAAATTCTCTAGAATTTTCACGTTGGCATTCGTTATGAAACGATGCGTGCCATTTTCTTTGGAAGTGGTCAATAGATCATGTCTAACGAGTACGGCCTTTGTTTGCCGTGCAACCGCTTCGCCAGAATCAATGATCTTTACATGTGCTGGGAGCAGGGTCTTCAAAACCGGAAGTAAGTAGGGATAGTGTGTACACCCCAATACCAAATAATCAATACCTGCTGCGATCATCGGATTTACATATTTTTCCAATAAAGCCCTTGTTTCGGGGGAATCAACCTTACCACTTTCGATCAAAGGAACCAACCCTGTTCCCACCTGTTCGATAATCTCAATTCCATTGGCATGATTTTCAGAGGTACTATGAAAGAGCATGCTCGATAATGTTCCCTTGGTTGCCAATATTCCGACCTTCTTTGATTCGGATTGCAGGGCTGCCGGTTTTATGGCGGGTTCAATGCCTATAAAAGGCACTTTATAACGCGCCCTTAGGTAATCAATGGCATTGGTGGTGGCGGTATTACAGGCCACTACAATGAGCTTACAACCTTCCTGCAACAGAAACTCGGTATTCTTTATAGACAATGCAACGATTTCTTCCTTTGATTTCTCACCGTAGGGTGCATTCTTACTATCCGCCAAATACACCGTATGCTCATGGGGAAGCAATGCATTGATTTCTTTCCATATGGATGTGCCACCCACACCAGAATCAAAAATGCCAATGGGATGATTTTCCATAGTACTACTTCAATTGCGATTTATTCCAATACCTCTGTTATGGGCTTGCCTATGTTCCCATTGGGGAAGGCTATTCCCAATAATGCCGATATGGTTGGGGCGACATCCGAAATCTCGGTTTGTTTTGTGGTGGCCCCTTTTTGAATGCCCTTACCATAAAACAACAAAGGCACATGTGTATCATAAATTTGTGGGGAACCATGTGTAGACCCTGTTTTTGGATAGCTGACCATTCCCGGTTTCAAGACCATGAGTACATCTCCTGAACGCTTTTGATTGTATCCATTCTGAAGTATATATGGGATGCCTTCGGTATATTCGTTTTCCCACATTTGCTGACCTGTATACACCCGATCTATATCCTTATAGGTCAATAACTCCCGAGCTATGGTTTCTTGAACCTCTCCAATCTTCAAGTCCAGATTTTTGATAATATCGTGATCTAGGAATAATTGTAAATTGGAACTATTCTTCACAATATCGGTTGTTCCATATTTATACTTAAGAAACTCCATAAATTTGGTTTTAAGTTCCCCCCCATCCATATATCCAGCCGGAATATGATGGTCCTGCAAATACGCCGGCACATGGATCGCAGCATGATCGGCGGTCAAGAAAAGTGTATAGTCATTTTCACCTACTTTTTTGTCCAAGGCCTCTAAGAAGCGTGCTAAATCTCGGTCCAATCTTATATAGGTGTCTTGGACCTCCTTGGAATTCACACCGAAATTGTGGCCTACATAGTCCGTGCTTGAAAAACTGACCGCCAAGAAATCGGTTATATTATCCGCGCCCAATTTTTCGCCATCCAAAGCTGCAATGGCAAAATCGGCCGTAATACTATTGCCAAAAGGGGTTGCCTTGATAATATCGTAGTCCCCATTCGAAGCCCATAATTTGGGCAGGTCATGAGGAAAGGTCGGCGTGACCTCCCCATCGAACAAACCTTCATATTTGGTATTATCCAGACCACTTTCCAAATAGGTGTTTATATCCTTTAACGTAGTCCATGGCTTTTTATAACCTGCAGCGATATTGGATGCATTGAAATCGTTGACCCACTTCGGCAATTTATCCATATAGAACGAACTTGTGATCCAATGGCCCTCAGTGCTACCATAAAACCAATAGGCTGCATTAGCGGTATGTCCGCCAGGAAGCACAGCTCCCCGATCCTTTAAGGCGACGGCAATGGTCTTGCCCCTCATCTGGGTATGCAATCGCAACTGGTCGGTCACTGTGGTCACTAACATTCTATGGGGCGACATTTTACCGGCATCCGATGTTGTTCCCACGGAATGGTACTTATCATCCGAAGCGCAATATACTTCAGCATTCAGTTCCTTATCGTACCAGTTGTTACCAATAATTCCGTGTGTGGCCGGTGTTGTACCCGTATAAATCGAAGTATGCCCCGGACCCGTGCTCGTTGGCGCATAATTGAAATGATTGTTCTTACAATTAAACCCTTCGTAAACCAACCTTTTAAAACCATCATCCCCAAAATGATCCCAAAAGCGGGTTATATAATCGTATCGCATTTGATCGACTACAATGCCCACGACCAATTTTGGAGTAACCTTTAATCGGTCGACATTTTCAGTGGAATTACCGTTTTTCGATTTTCTTTGACCGAATGCGTCAAACGTAGTGAAAGTCATCAAAACCACTAGCAAAATAAGGGGAATGCAATTCTTGAGCATGAAACAACAAATTATTACGCAAAAATATGTAAATAAACCCTTAAAAGAATAATTGAAGGTTAAAAGACATTCATTATTCCTATTTTTACCATCGCAATTCTATTTCATTCTATGGGGTATCTGGCATCAATCGGAAGTTATGCAATTATGGTCGTTGAGGTTTTTAGAAAACCTACGAAATGGCGCATAATGAAGTCATTGATACTCAAAGAAATAGACGAGTTGATTTATGGTTCCTTGGGTATTTTAATTTTCATTTCCTTTTTTATTGGCGGCGTGGTTGCCATACAAACGGCCTTGAACATTACGAGCGAGCTTATTCCTAAAAATTTAGTGGGTTTTGCGACGCGACAATCGATTATCCTCGAATTTGCGCCTACTTTTTGTTCTATCATCATGGCCGGGAAAGTAGGTTCGTATATTACCAGTAGTATTGGCACAATGCGGGTTACCGAACAGATTGATGCTTTGGAGGTCATGGGGGTCAATGCGTTGAATTATTTGGTTTTCCCGAAGATCATCGCATTGTTGCTTTATCCTTTTATTATTGCCATATCGATGTATGTGGGAATTTTTGGGGGATGGGTCGCCGGCGTTTTTGGGGGATTTAGTACGAGTGCGGATTTTATTGAAGGGGTACAGTTGGATTTTATTCCGTTTCATGTTACCTATGCGTTTATTAAAACCTTGGTGTTTGCATTTATCCTTGCGACCATTCCGTCCTTTCATGGGTTTTATATGAAGGGTGGGGCATTGGAAGTGGGCAAGGCAGCAACGACCTCTTTCGTTTGGACCAGTGTGGTCATCATAATCTTGAACTATATTCTAACACAACTATTATTGGGTTAATGATCGAAGTTAATGACATATATAAATCATTTGGCGATGCCCCTATCTTAAAGGGCATTAGTACCGTTTTTGAAAAGGGGAAGACCAACTTGATCATTGGTCAAAGTGGTTCAGGGAAAACTGTGTTCATTAAATGCCTTTTAGGTCTTTTTATTCCGGAAAAGGGAACGATTAGCTATGACGGTAAAATTTATGCACAGTTGTCGCCCAAAGAGCAGCGTAATCTGCGTCAGGATATGGGTATGGTATTCCAAGGAAGTGCTCTTTTCGATTCAATGACGGTGGAAGGCAATGTAATGTTTCCAATGGAAATGTTCACCAAAAAATCGCAATCGGAAATGCGGGATCGGGCCGATTTTGTGCTAAAACGGGTAAATCTCGATGATGCCCATAAAAAATATCCATCGGAATTATCAGGTGGGATGCAAAAGCGGGTGGCCATTGCAAGGGCCATTGTCATGAACCCCAAATACCTGTTTTGTGATGAACCCAACTCAGGGTTAGACCCAAGGACTGCCATTATCATCGATAACCTGATTCAGGAAATAACCCAAGAATACGACATAACCACGGTGGTGAATACACACGATATGAATTCGGTCATGGAGATTGGCGAAAAGATTATTTTCCTGAAAAACGGAATCAAGGAATGGGAAGGTAGTAAGGATGATATTTTCAAAACCGATAATGAGGCCGTGACCAATTTCGTATATTCCTCGGATCTGTTCAAAAAAGTGCGCCAAATGTATATCGAAGAGCGCAATTAGTCCTGAATCAATTCTTTTAATTGAATGGTACTGTCCTTTAACCTAAGTTTCAACCAAGCCTCTAATTTCTTGGTGTCTTCCAAAGTCTGAATCCTTTTGGCATCCCCTTTCCATTTCACTTCAAAGATGGGTATGGTATCCACTTTTTTGAAATCGGTCAGTATGGTCGGCGAAAATCCCAACGACTCCAAATTCTCGTAGTTGGTTTTGGCCTCGGCACTTACATCGGCAAAAGGTATTGACAACCTTCCCAACTTACCTAATTCGTCCTCCAATACTTTTATCCTTGCATCTTTGTCTACCAACTCGGTTTTTTGGGTTTCATAGAGCTGATCTACATATTTAAGCTGATCCACTTGTTCATTTTTCGCTCCTTGTATGATATGCAGTTCTGTATTCTTCAATCTTGCATAACTTTCATCTTCGTTCTTTTGCTTGTTCCAAGTGGCAATAACATTGTCAGGAACGGTCTCATTGCCCATGAAAACCAATTCAATAAAGGAATCCTTACCCTTATTGAAATCGATATCGGTAAAGTCTTCCATGAATCTACCTGAACCCTCAAATTGATAGGGGGCAATTTTATCCTGAACGAATTTTTGCGCTTGCTTACGGAACAGGGATTCTTGCAGGGCCCCCCAAAAAGTTATACTCGCTGGCACCATCACTAGAATCGCGACTAAAGAAGCTACTCTACCAATAAGCCGTCTCTTCTTCGAATTCACATATCGAACCATCGGGAATCGCAAAAGTTTCAACACTAAAAAAGTGGCCAAAGCAATAAAAATGGTATTTATACTGAATAGATACATGGCACCGGTTGCATAGTCGTAATTACCAATGGCCAAACCAAAGCCAACCGTACACAAGGGTGGCATCAAGGCGGTGGCAATGGCAACCCCGAAGATCACTGACGCAATGGTCCCCTTTTTTGCTCTGGCAATAACAAGTGCCAAACCACCAAAAAAGGCAATTAGGACATCGCGAATGTCGGGTGCCGTACGTGCCAAAAGCTCAGAGGACTCATCACGTAAAGGAAATATGGCAAAAAACAGATAGGCCGTTAACACACTTAATACGACCATAACGGCAAAGTTCTTTAAGGACCTACGCAAGGTATCTACATCATTGACAGCCAAAGACAGCCCAATTCCCAAAATAGGGCCCATAAGGGGGGATATCAACATGGCACCGATAACCACTGCCGTCGAATTGGCATTCAACCCGACCGAAGCAATGAAGATGGAACAGATTAGAATCCATGACGTATGGCCCTTAAAAGGGATATCGGCGATAATGGCTTCCTTTGTAGCTTCCTGATCGGTATTTTGCCGAATATCCAAAAGTTCGGTGAGAAACTTTTTGGTACTCTCCAACAGGCCCTTAATATCCTTTTTTACCTCTTCCCCACTATTGGATTCCTGATTTGAAATGTTCTTATCCTCGTTCATATTTTATCCAATAATTAAGCGTATTTATCACCAAATCGCTCCTTAACCTTAGCCAATACCTGCTTTATATCCTGTTCTTTGGTTTTGGGGTAAATTAAAAGTACTTCTTCCTTATCTACAATGATATAATCATCAAGTCCATCGACAACCACAATTTTATCCTTGGGGGATCGAATCATGTTTCCATGCGCATCCTGACTAATAACAAGACTGTTAACCACTGCATTGTTATCTTCATCCTTATCCAACTTATCATATAAGGATCCCCAGGTTCCCAAATCATTCCAATCAAAGGTGGCTGGCCGCACAAAAATCGATTTCGATTGTTCTAATATAGCATAATCTATTGATATATTTTCGGCTTTCGGATAGTGGACTTTTATAAAATCATACTCCTTTGATGTGTTATAATCGGCCATTCCCGAAAGGAACAATTCATATTGGGAGGGCTGAAGATTTTTAAAGGCCTTCACAATCGTAGCGATACTCCACATAAATATACCGGCATTCCAAAGAAAATTGCCTTGGGCTATAAACTCTTTGGCTGTTTCATAATCAGGTTTCTCCCGAAATTGATGGACTTTTTTTAGGGGAGTGGTGCTTTCTTTCTCAAATTCGATATAACCGAACCCTGTATTTGGGAATGTCGGCACAATGCCCAAGGTACAAAGCACAGCTTCATTTTGGCACTTATCAAAACATTCAATGACGTCTTTTGCGAATGCTTTTTCATCCTCGATCCAATGATCACTGGGCGCCACGATCATAACGCCATCGGGGTTCATTTTTTGGATCTTCAATGCCGCATATAAAATACAGGGAGCCGTATTGCGCATGGCAGGTTCCAAAACTACTTGTTCTTGTTTTACCAAAGGGAGTTGTTCTAGGACCAAGTCGTTGTAACGCGCATTGGTAAGTATTAAAATATTCTCTGTGGGAACAAACGTGTTCAGCCGTTGAAAAGTCTTCTGTATCAAGGTTTGCCCCGTCCCCAACATATCATGGAATTGTTTGGGGTTTTCTGTGGTGCTTATCGGCCAAAAACGCGATCCCACGCCCCCGGCCATCAATACGGCATAATAGTTCTTATTCATTTCTTAGTTCCTTATTAATTCTACTTCTGCATTGGGTTGAAACAAATATACCTTGCCTGTGGCTATTTCAACGCATTCGTAACGTTTTACACGCTTGTTGCCCTTTTTAAAAAGCTTCCCGTTATAAATTCGAAATACACTCCCCATGGGCAATTGAAAAACGTAGGTTTTATCCTTATGTTGTGGATCATATTGCTTTAAGGCTATGGACAAGTGCGCATCGGTATCACTACTCGCTTTGGGGTTCCTAAAATGTTTCGCCAAAATCGGTAGAAGTCTCGATGGGAAAACCTCTGGACGTATAAAGGGCACCATGAGGTATTGGAAGGTCTTTTTCCACTCCGCTCCATGGGGCTTAATATGCCTACCATATTGTTGAAAGGCAGCCAAATGTGCTATTTCATGAACCAAGGTAATCAAGAATCGATATTTGTTCAATGTCGCATTGATGGTGATCTGGTGTAGGCCGTTGGGCAATCTTCGATAATCACCATGCCTAGTAACCCTTTTGTTTACTATCTTAAGATTAACCTCTGACTCTTTTATCAATTGTAAGCAAGGATCTACGGCCCTCTCCGGCAAATATTTTAGAAGAATGTCATCCATTCCCACAAAAATAGGATTTTTAGTGCTTCCTTAATATTACCTGTTGGCTTTCGCGAAAATTTAGTTCGAAATCGGTACTTTGGTGGTTGTTTGGGATCGAACCCTTACTTGCATATCTTATTTAAATGGCCAGAACCATCTACCATGTTTATGTCATTGAACTATCTAAAAGGGTGTATACCGAAAACTCACGATTCAGGGCGGCCAATCCTCAATTCAACGGGGTGTTGCAATGCCTTTATGTAGGTATGACCAGTAAAACACCCAAAGAACGTTTTGAGCAGCATAAAACTGGGTATAGAAACAAAAAGGGGCACAAATTGGCCTCGAATCTGGTTGAAAAATATGGCATGTACCTTAGGCCCAGCCTATATAATCATATTAAACCCGTTTTCTCTAGGACCGAAGCCCTTCAATTAGAGGAAAACCTAGCTTTGGAATTGCGCAGGCAACGGTATGCCGTATGGTATAATTAGTACCCTGAAAACAGTACCGATTTTGTAATACGAAATTAATGCGGTAAATTTATACAAGTGCCTTTTTATACTGAAAACGAAATTCAAACTACACCTATGAAAAAAAATATGGGCTCCATGGATAGAATAGTCCGGTCGGTAATTGCCATTGTTATCGCCATTCTATATTTTACTAATATAATTTCCGGTACGATAGGATTAATTTTATTGGTCTTGGCTGGGATATTTTTATTTACCAGTTTTATCAGTTTTTGTCCACTTTATGGACCTTTTGGACTATCCACCTGTAAAAAAGAAGATAATTAATCAACCTTGGAAAGCTCCTAAAGAAAAACACGGATTGTGGTATCGCGCTCAAGGTTTTTCATGTACCGGCTATATCATTACCGATTTTTTTATGCGTGGGGCATAAAACTAAGGAGTGCTATTGCTCACCTGCAAAAGCTTACCATTGTACAATTTATGTCCGTTTAGTGCAAAATCCTTGATATACAAGGCCATTTCCAAGGCCGTGACCGTAGCTCGGTAACCGGGAAAAGCCTCTTCCAACATTTCGGTCTGTACGGCCCCCAACGCCAATACATTGAACGAAGGACCCGTCTCCTTGAATTCTTCGGCCCAAAGTTCGGTCAGTGTGATCACTGCCCCTTTGCTTGAGCTATATGCCGATAGTCCAGGAAATTTCATACTCCCCTGTACACCCCCCATAGAACTTATGGTAACCACATGTCCGGTTTTCGGCATGTAGGGCACTACCAACTTCGTAAGCTGGGCCACTCCGAATACGTTCACTTGGTATACCGCTTCAAATTCGGCCGCCCCAGTTTCCAAAAATGGCTTGTTCAATAATTTTCCCGCATTATTAATCAAGATATCTACGGACTGCCAATGGGTATTGAGATAATCTTCTACCAGGCAAAAATCTTCATTTTTGGTAATATCGAAGGGAAGTGTATCTATGTTTTCATCCTTTATTTGGGCAATAGTCCGCTCATTTCGGGACAGGGCCAATACCCGATGGCCCTCATTAGCAAAAAGCTGTGCCATTTCAAAACCGATGCCCCTGCTGGTACCCGTGATAATTACATTTGCCATTAGTTGTATTTTAATTCTTTTTGAGGGGCATTTGAAATCCCTTCAATGACCGGAATAAAACTATTGATTAAAACGGCCATATGCCCAAAATCCATTTCGGACACCTCGTCACCTACCATATGGTAATGATCGAAATTGGTGAAATCGAAGGTGGAAAATGTCTGGGAAGGCACATTGAATTCAGCATGGAAAGGGAAATTATCGGACCGCATGAATAAATTAAATTCCTTTGCGGTAGGCAAAAACCCAACAAGATGGCCATTTGCATAACGATTGCAAACCTCGGCCAAATTCGATTTCTCGTACCCTGAAACATAGGCCATATAATCTTTGTCTTTCAGTGGAACGCCGACCATTTCAAAATTCAACATGCTATAGAGACCAAAGTCTTTTTCCTTTAATCGGTTTGCCAAATGTTTCGACCCTAACAATCCTTTTTCCTCTGCGCTGAAAAAAGCAAACACCAGACTGCGCTTATTTGATCTGGCCTTTCCGAAATAACGCATCAATTCCAGAACCGTCGTAGTTCCCGATGCATTGTCATTGGCCCCATTGGCAATAGCATCACCATCCACCGGACTTTTCAGTCCGATATGGTCATAATGGGCACCTATCATAACAAACTCCTTCTTTAAATCTGCATCGGTACCTTCTAAAATACCAACGATGTTATAAGCAGGTTCCTCAAAATTATCAAGGGTATCCCTATACGTTGTGAAATAGGGGGATATTCCGTTCTGTCTTAATTGCTCCTCAATAAACTGGGCTGCCTTTTCTATACCCGGACTTCCGGTATCCCTACCATTTAATTCGTCTGCGGCTAAAAATCCCATGATTTCACCAACTTTATCGCTGTCCGAGAACCTAACAAAGGACATTGCGGTTTTAGACTCGACTGCATTTTGTCCTATTTCCTCTGTGGTAATGACCTCCTCTTTAGTGATGACACTTCCTTTCACCCCAGCCGGACCGTTGGGAATATTCTTGGCATCGGTCTGTTTCAGTTGATGCGTACCACAACCTAGAAGAAAAAATAAAAAAATAAATCGATAGATTTTTTTCATGACATACGGATTACGTTTTAAAGATAAAAAAACATCCGCCTCTGGCGGATGTATATATTCAATACTATTTACGGACTTCCTATGCCAACATAGTCACCGGATTCTCTAAAAATGCGGTCAATGTCTGTAAGAATTGTGCCCCTGTAGCACCATCAACGGTCCTATGGTCACACGCCAAGGAAAGCTTCATCGTATTCCCTACCACAATCTGACCGTTCTTGACCACGGGCTTTTCAACGATGGCACCTACGGATAAAATAGCCGAATTTGGTTGATTGATTATCGAAGTGAATTCGAGGATACCGAACATTCCCAGATTGGAAACCGTAAAGGTACTTCCCTCCATTTCCGCTGGTGTCAATTTTTTGTTCCGTGCCCTTCCTGCAAGATCTTTGACCGATGCACCTATTTGGGTCAAGCTCATTTGATCGGTGAACTTAAGCACGGGGACTACCAAGCCGTCTTCTACGGCAACGGCAACACCTATATGAACATGATGGTTGTATTTTGTCGTATCCTCTTGCCATGTGGTATTCACTTGGGGATGCTTTTTCAATGCCATGGCACATGCCTTGACCACCATATCATTAAAAGACACTTTGGTATCTGGCAAACCATTGATCTGTGCACGGGATGCTATGGCATTATCCATATCGATTTCAACCATCAAATAGTAATGCGGCGCAGTGAATTTAGACTCCGCCAAACGCTTTGCTATGATTTTGCGCATTTGTGAATTCTTCACTTCTTCGGAACTTTCCTCACCAACAGGCAGGTTAATCGGAGTGATTGTACTCGTTGAAGTCTTCGAATCTTGTGTGGTGGCAACTGCTTGGGCCACTTTTTGGGAGGGTACATAACTCTCAATATCTTTTTTGACGATCCTACCATGTTCGCCAGTACCTTTTACATCTTTTAAATCAATGCCTTTTTCCTTCGCGATCTTCTTGGCCAAGGGAGAGACGAATATTCGATGTCCATCCGTAGTGGTTGAAGTATCGACTTCCTGACTTGGCTCGGCCGTCTTTTCTTCTTTTATCGCTTCTTTTGTGACCGCTTCACCTTTAATTGGGGAAGGCTTGGTATTCAATACAGCTTGTACATCGGTACCTTCGGGTCCGATTACGGCTAGTACAGCGTCGACCGGTGATGATTCCCCTTCTTTTATTCCGATGTACAATAAGGTGCCCGAATAGAAAGATTCAAACTCCATAGTAGCCTTATCGGTTTCGATTTCCGCAAGAATATCCCCTTCTTCGACCTGATCACCCACTTTTTTCAACCAGGAAGCCACTGTACCTTCTTCCATTGTATCACTCAAACGTGGCATTTTTACGATTTCAACACCTTCGGGTATATCCGTATCCCCGGTTTCAGTGGATTCGGTTTCAACTGCTGCTTCGGAGTCGGTTTTTGTTTCAGCTTTTTCCTCCGCCTTATCGGACGTTTTTGCACCATTAAGCAGCGCAGAAATATCTTCACCTTCTTCTCCAATAATGGCCAAAAGAGTATCTACGGGAGCGCCTTCACCTTCAGCAATACCAATATGCAATAATGTTCCTTCATGAAAGGACTCAAATTCCATAGTGGCTTTATCGGTCTCTATTTCCGCAAGGATATCGCCTTCTTCAACCTTATCGCCTACCTGCTTAAGCCATTTTGCCACGGTACCTTCTTCCATGGTATCACTCAAACGAGGCATATTAATCACTTCTGCCATTTAAATCTTATTTATGTTGTACAAATGGGTAGTCTTCCTGATCATAAACCACATCGTATAATTGGTTTAAAGGAGGATAATCGGATTCCTCTGCAAATTTCTCACATTCAGCGACCAATTGTTTGATTTTTTTATCAATCTCCTTAATTTCAGCTTCCGATGCATATTTCTTATCTAGAATCACCTCCTTAACCTGTGAGATCGGATCTATTTTCTTGTACTCTTCAACCTCATCCTTAGTTCTATAGTGCTGTGCATCCGACATGGAATGACCTCTATACCGATAGGTTTTCATTTCCAAAAAGGTAGGGCCTCCACCACTTCTGGCCCGTTCAATCGCCTTACTCATTTCCTTGGCTACGGTAACGGGATCCATACCATCAACAGGACCACAAGGCATTTCATACCCCAATCCCAATTTCCAGATGTCTGTGGAATGGGATGTACGGGCAACGGAAGTCCCCATAGCATATCCATTGTTCTCACAAATGAAAACCACGGGTAATTGCCAAAGCATGGCTAAATTGAAACTTTCATGAAGGGAACCTTGCCTTACGGCTCCATCACCCATATAACATAAGGTTACGGCATCTCTTTTAAAATATTTATCGGCAAACGCCAAACCAGCCCCTAAGGGTATTTGACCCCCTACAATGCCGTGACCTCCATAGAATCGATGTTCTTTTGAAAATATGTGCATAGAACCACCCATTCCCTTTGAGGTGCCCGTGACCTTACCATAGAGCTCGGCCATTACCTTTTTGGGGTCCACCCCCATGCCAATAGGCTGAACATGGTTTCTGTAAGCGGTTATCATTCTGTCTTTGGTTAGGTCCATGGCATGTAATGCCCCTGCCAATACAGCTTCCTGCCCATTATACAAATGAAGGAAGCCTCTAACTTTCTGTTGAATGTATACAGCTGCCAGCTTGTCCTCGAACTTTCTCCAGAACAACATATCCTCGTACCACTTCAGATAGGTCTCTTTGGTGATTTTTTCCATTAATCGCTTTTTAATTTTAATTTAATCGTTTATAAAGTGGTGACTTTGTACTTCTACCGCTTCAATAAAGAGAAAAACAAAAATACACATATTAATCAATCGGTAAAAAAATATAGTTAAAAGCTTACTACAAAATTAATGCGTATCGCCATAGAATAACAAAACCATGCTATTCTATGTCATTTGAAACCTTTAAGTTCAATTCTATCGGGTACTTATAAAAAGGTATTATTGAAACCCAATGGAAGGATATCGGCCAAGGCATTACATTTATGCACTTCTCCCCTTTCCCCCATCATAAGAATGGAAATAGGTTCTTTTTGCTTGAACTCGTATTCTGAAATAGCCTGTCTGCAATTACCACAAGGGGCTGCGGGTGTATCGACCAAGTGGTTTCGCGACATGGCAGTTATCGCAATTGATTTTATACTTATACCAGGGTATTTTGATCCTGCATGGAATACGGCAACCCTTTCGGCACATAGACCAGAGGGATATGAGGCATTCTCTTGGTTACTACCTAGTACCACTGTTCCATTTTCCAATAAAACAGCCGCTCCGACCAAAAACTTGGAATACGGGGCATAGGCATTTTTTCTAGCCTCGATTGCGGATCGCATCAGTGTTTGATCTTGATGATCCAAGTCTTCCAAAGTATCAAAAACCTCAAGTTCAAAGGAAATTGTTCGTTTTCTCATAGCAATACAACCATTGGTGGTCGTCTAAAATAACAAAACCTGCCCAATGGGCAGGTTTTGTTTCAATTAAAATCGTTGATCAATCGTTATAGAACTCTTCTCCCAAGTTGAATGTAAGTGAAAAGCGCAAGGTATTTTCCAAAGGATTCTTAACCTGTGAGGTTGAGAACAGGTAGGAAAGGTCTATTTGTGCGGCCTTGAATTTGAAACCAGCCCCCATGGTAAAGAACTTTCTTGAGCCTTTATCCTCGCTTTCGTTAAAATATCCCGTACGTATCATAAAAGCATCTTGATAGGTATATTCCGCGCCCAATGCCCATGTAAACTCCTTCAACTCTTCCCCAAAACCGTCTGGTGCATCACCAAATGAATTGAAAATACCATTTAAAATACCTATTTGTTGGTACTCATCATTATCAGTTGCATCAATGACGCCGTCATTATTGAAATCCTTGGGCGTAGGCACCAAAAGTTTATTGAATTCCGAGGTTATTCCAATTACATTATCCTGATCTAAAATAAAGTCGAACCCAGCACCAAACTTCAAGTTGGTGGGTATGAAATTCTCTTGCCCCCCTTCATCATACATGATCTTGCCCCCTAGATTGGAAACATTAAAACCAGCTCTCCATCTACCGTCGAACTTATCATAGGCAATCTCACGGGAACGATAGTAACCGGAAACATCAACTGCGAAGGTACTGGCGGCCTGTGAGTCTTCGGTGCCATTTTGGGGTAATTTCAGGTTAGACCTGATAAACCTACCACCAACGGCCATAGAAAAGGTTGGACTCAACTTCAGCGAATATGACCCATCAAAGGCCAATTCATTAGGTTTGGCCAGCGTACCCGGGTCATTGGCAAACTGCCTAAGTTCAATTTCACCAAGGGTAAAATAACGCAAACTAAGGGCAAAAGCACTTTGCTCATCAATTTTATTGAAAAAGCTGGCATTTAAAAGCGAAATGTCGGTAATAATACTTTCCAGGTACGGGGTATAACTAACGCCTATACCCATTTTTCTTTCGGCGAAGGCGAACTTGGCCGCATTCCATTGTTGTGAATACGCATCTGTTGAGGTGGCAACACCCATGTCGCCCATACCGGCAGACCTAGCATCCGCAGCAATAGTCAGAAATGGCACAGCCGTGGTGATGACCCTATCTTCCTGGGCCGATAAACGTACCGCAATGACCAAAAATAGAAGTAAGGCAATTTTTTTAAAATATATTGGGCTTGTCTTCATTATATAATAAATGTTAGTAATGCTTTAAAAGAACTTAGGCTATTTGTACTTGTAAACGGGCTTTTTAAAAATATCTTATACCGTTCATCGAAAATATTAAAATCATTATCATAACGATGATACAGACGGGGCACATAAAATGGAAAACTACCTTATTGACTTACATACATTAAATATCCCACAACCCAAGTGTACAAAAGAATTGTTTCAATCCATACTATTATGATAAATATGCCGTTATATTTTTTGAGGAAATGCTTTTTGCACTATTTAAATCAGCTCGGGAGGAAATAATTTTTCAGTAACAAAATATTATGGCCAAAACCTCGTTTAATATGCCGAAAGTGACACCAAATTAAACAAAATCAAGAATTCCAAACTACTTGTACCGTAGTTTAAATATTTGAACTCAAGTCCTAATTATGAAAAAACAGTTTATCAAAATTGTACTTTCTTGTGCAGTAATAGCGGGAGGATGCAGTGTTACAAGTTGTAGCAAAAAATCCTCATCTTCCAAAAATGTATCAAGAGCTACAGGTTGGAAAATAAATGCCAAGGAAGGTGGTTTCCAATACAATACAGACTTTAAGGAGCAAGAAACGGCACCAGGTCTTGTTTTTGTGGAAGGGGGAACGTTTACCAAAGGTAAAGTGCAAGATGATGTTATGCACGATTGGAACAATACGCCTACCTCCCAGCATGTTCAATCATTCTATATGGATGAAACCGAAGTTACGAACGTGATGTATTTAGAGTATTTGGATTATTTAAAGAGTGTTTATCCTCCTGAAAATCCGAAATATGCCAACATTTATAAAGGTGCCTTACCCGATACCTTGGTTTGGAGAAACCGATTGGGCTTCAATGAGACCATGACCAATAACTATTTAAGGCATCCTGCTTATGCAGAATATCCTGTTGTAGGTGTAAACTGGATCCAAGCGACACAATTTGCCGAATGGAGAACGGATCGTGTCAATGAAGTGATGCTTGAAAGGGAAGGTTATTTGGCAAAAGATGCCAAATACCAAGCTGCAACTGGGGAAGTTGCGGGAACCTTTAGTACGGAAGCTTACCTGAACAGGCCTGAGTCAGTATATAATGGACAAATAGACTCCCTACAAGGAAAAATGAAAAAGGACAGTGTCAATACCTACGCGAAAAGAAGTAGCGGTATTATCATGCCCGAATACAGATTGCCGACAGAAACGGAATGGGAATATGCTGCTGCCGCACAAGTTGGATCTAGGGAATACAATAATTACAGAGGTAGAAAAAAATATCCTTGGGAAGGTGATTATACAAGAAATGGCCAACGTGTTGGTCGTGGTGACCAACTTGCCAACTTTAAGCAAGGAAAAGGGGATTACGGCGGAATCGCAGGATGGTCAGATGATGGAGCCGATATTACGGCAGAAGTAATGTCTTATAAGCCCAATGACCTTGGTCTATATGACATGGCAGGTAACGTTGCCGAATGGGTAGCGGATGTTTACCGTCCTATAGTTGATGATGAAATAAGTGACTTCAACTACTTCAGGGGTAACATTTATATGAAAACCGCCATTGGCGAAGATGGAAAAGTAAATATTCTAAGGGATTCCATAGTTTTTGATACATTACCCAATGGTAAAGTAATCGCTATGAACCTCCCTGGAGAAATCAAAATGGTTCCTGTTGATGAGGAAGAAACGTATCTTAGAACCAATTTCTCTTCAAGTGATAATAGAGGTTATAGGGATGGTGACCCAAGTTCGTCACGATTTTTTGATCGCTTCAGTGATGAAGAAGACCAAGACGATGCCAGAAAAATGTACAATTCCCCAAAACATAAAGTGGAGCGGGACTCGTTAGGAAAGCTGACACGTGAATATGATCATTCGAACAATAGAACTACGTTGATCAATGATGAGGTACGGGTCTACAAAGGTGGATCATGGAGAGATCGCGCTTATTGGTTAGATCCTGCCCAAAGAAGATATTTGCCACAGTATATGGCCACTGATTATATCGGTTTCCGATGTGCCATGTCAAGGGTTGGTTCAAAATCAAAAACCAAGAACAAGACTGTGAGAGGAAAAAAAGCCAAATAGTTTTATCGCATTGAAATATATAGCCCCGACGGTACCGTCGGGGCTTTTTTTTTATCTTTGATCCATGAGAATAGCGCAACTTCACAAGATCTTTCTACAAAACCCAATGGTTTGTACGGACACTCGCAAAATTACCCCCAATTGCATTTTCTTTGCCTTGAAAGGAGACAACTTCAACGGGAATGATTATGCCGAAGAAGCCTTAAAAAAAGGAGCCTCATACGCTATTTTGGACGAAGGGAAATATCCTGTTTCCGATACGATGATTTTGGTCGACGATGTGTTGGAAACACTTCAAAAATTGGCCACGTACCATAGAAATCATTGTGATGCAAAGATTATTGCCCTAACCGGAAGCAATGGGAAAACAACCACCAAAGAACTGATCAATGCGGTGCTATCCCAAAAATACAAAACCATTGCCACCAAAGGCAACCTCAACAACCATATAGGCGTACCCCTCACACTGTTGTCCATTACCAAGGATACTGAAATCGCGATCGTGGAGATGGGCGCCAATCATTTAAAGGAAATTGAATTCCTTTGCACTATAGTACAACCTGATTTTGGGTATATCACCAATTTTGGCAAGGCCCATTTAGAAGGGTTTGGTGGGGTTGAAGGCGTTATTAAAGGAAAAAGTGAGCTCTACGACTATTTAACGGACCATAATGGACAAATATTCTTGAATGCCGACGACCCCATTCAATATGAAAAATTGGGATCGTATATCAAGAAATACGGTTTTACCGGGCACAAAAAGGAGTTTTACACCATCGAATTCCTAGGGGCCGCCCCCTATGTTTCACTAAGGGTTGAAGGCACTACCATACAATCACAGCTTATAGGAAGCTACAACTTCACAAATTGTTCTGCAGCTGTTCTTATGGGCAAATATTTCAACGTTCCCATTGCCGCCATTAAAACGGCCATCGAATCTTACGTGCCACAAAACAATAGGTCACAGATCATCGAAAAAAACGGGAAACAAATCATCCTTGATGCCTATAATGCCAATCCGTCGAGCATGAAGGTTGCCCTCGAAAATTTTAGCCATTTGCAAGGGGAATCAAAAATCGCCATTTTAGGGGATATGTTCGAATTGGGTGAATCCTCACCGATCGAACATCAGCATATTGCAGATCTGTCGGCAAGCTTAGACCTTGATGGGGCATTCTTGGTAGGGCAAAATTTTTACAAAACCGATACGGCTTTCCGCAAGTTCAAATCGTATGATGAACTCGCCTCCAATTTTAAAGAAATCGCACTCCCGCG
Organism: Maribacter sp.; assembly: GCF_049667165.1. Taxonomy (GTDB): domain Bacteria; phylum Bacteroidota; class Bacteroidia; order Flavobacteriales; family Flavobacteriaceae; genus Maribacter_A. Next base: position 4,805 of record NZ_JBATHS010000168.1, on the reverse strand, counting down.
AAATTGCAAATTATTGATCAAAGGTTCGCGCGGTATGGCTCTGGAACGCCTTCTCGATTTGCTTTGACCCTTTCATAAAGGCATAAATGAAGTTGTGGGGGAAAGAAGTGGGATATACTGCCCCGAAGTATCGGGAGAACCAGTGACTTTAAAAGAAGTGGGATATACTGGATTCGAACCAGTGACCTCTGCCCTGTCAAGGCAGCGCTCTAAACCAACTGAGCTAATATCCCAATAAAATTTCAGAGCGCTAAGGTAGAACTAATTTTTAATTTCCAAAACTTACCCGACAAGAATGATCGAGGTATTATAATTTAATTTTGATCGTCTATTACCCAAAAAAAAGTTTCAGAATCGATCTTGAACCCATATTATTATCTTTAAATTAATGTACTTTTAGATATCTTCCCTGGCTATGGGAAGTACATCATAAAAACCGTTTATTCGTAAAACCAACATCCGAACCATGTCAAGAACCACCATTGCGAAGCATTTCAATGCTAAATACCCTGCCATCACCGATTTAAGACAAAAAGCAAAAAAACGCATCCCGAAATTTGCTTTTGAGTATTTGGATGGAGGATGCAATGAGGAAGTTAATCTTAAGCGGAATACAACGGAAATTCGCGATGTTCAACTAAGGCCCAACTACTTGGACACCTATCATGGTGCCAGTTTAAAAACAGAATTGTTCGGTCATGTCTATGATGCGCCCTTCGGTATAGCCCCGGTAGGACTACAAGGTTTAATGTGGCCCAACGCTGCTGAGATCTTGGCAAAATCCGCTTTTGAAAATAACATTCCGTATGTACTAAGTACAGTGAGTACCAGTAGTATTGAAAGAATCAGTGAAATAACCGAGGGAAGGGCATGGTTTCAATTATATCACCCGGTGGAGAACAGCATGAGGAACGATATGTTGAAAAGGGCCGAGGCTGCGCAATGTCCTGTTTTGGTATTGCTCTGTGATTCGCCGTCTTTTGGCTTTAGGGCCAAGGAAATAAGGAACGGACTTTCAATGCCCCCGAAAATGAGTTTGAACAACATTCTTCAAATATTCGGAAAACCCAATTGGGCATTACAAACCTTAAAACATGGGCAACCGGGTTTTGAGGTACTTAAACCCTATATGCCCAAAGGATTGGATTTAAAGCAATTGGGGATTTTCATGGACCAAACATTTTCAAAAAGAATGAACATGGAAAAAATCGCCCCTATTCGCGATCTATGGAAAGGTAAAATTGTTCTAAAAGGGGTTGCGACGGAGGCTGATACCGAAAAAGCAATTCAATTGGGTTTGGATGGCATTATAGTTTCCAACCATGGGGGACGACAATTGGATGCCGGGGAATCTACCATAAAACCAATGACAAGGATCTCAAAAAAATATGGCAGCCAAATAAAGGTAATGATGGATAGCGGTCTGCGCTCTGGGCCAGATATTGCCAGAACCATGGCGAGTGGGGCGCAGTTTACATTTTTAGGTCGCAGTTTTATGTACGGCGTTGCCGCCTTGGGACGTCAGGGGGGTGATCATACCATCGCCTTGTTAAAGACACAACTGCAACAGGTCATGGAACAAATAGGTTGTGAAAACATCCGGGATTTTCCAAAGTTTTTGATTTCAAAGTGAAGTGGTGATTCCTGTATATAGGCAGGTGACATGGAAGCATGTTAGCGATCCGTGTTTGTCATTATTTAGAGAACCTATTTATTATTGGCATGCAAACTATCCATTTCCTTTCTGAACCTTAAAATCATAAGGCTATCGAATTGTTTCTCTATACTATCGCGCATGATCCTCCAGTTCGACGCGTTCATTTTTAAATTATAATCCCTAATCGCATTGAATCTGACCAAATTGAAACGGTTGGCCCGCCAAGCAGCCTCTGTACTTTCCTGATGTTTTAGATCTTGCAGGTATATACCAATACTAAAGCCCATTACCACAACGGCCAATACAATCACCCAAAATTTTGAACTTGTCTTCATATCATTTTTATGATTAAGGACCTTCATTAGTTGCGTCGGAAATTAGCCACAATACCACCATAAAGTTAGAGTTTTACCTCTAAGCTGCAAAACATTTCTGCCCATCGTTACTAAATACGGTTTAAATGCATATTTGAGCGATCGCTTGATTTACAACCTAAAACGTCGAATCAACTTCAGATTTTATTGCGTAATATATCTGAAAGAACTTATTAACCGCAAATTCTTTAAGCCTCAGACTTACTTCATTCTTCCTTTTGGACGTTTCACTTAACGATTTGGTCGTTTCAGTCAAAAACTAACGATTTGAGGAGGACTACCGGTCTATATTTGTTCAAGAAATAAGAAAAATAAAATTAAATAACAAAACAACAATACAATGAAAAAAGTAAAACTATTATTCGGAATCGTAATTTTAAGCACCTTTATAGTATCCTTTACAGGGTCTGATAAATGCGATAATACGGAAAACAATGAATCATTAATTATTACGGACCTATATCCGCAATTTGAAGAAAATTTAATCTTACAGGCCCAGACGGAAAACGTCAAGTTCGAAGAGCTGCTGTATATCGAGGATGAAGAAATTGTAAACCTCGGTTTTGATACTGCCGATTATCTACCCTACGATTTCAATCCTTATCAAGGGATGATATTTGATTTGGAAGACATCATTTATGTTGAAGAGGAGGAGGAAATCGAACTCAACTTCAACACAAGTACTTACTTGCCAAAGAACTTTAACGCTTATTCTAATGAGGCTTTGAACGTCGAAGACGTTATGTATATCGAGTCAGAGGATGAAATTGATCTAGGGTTCGACACGGCAGACTATCTACCTAAAGGTTTTAACCCCTTTAAGGAAATGCAAACCGTTGTACTCTAATGGAGTAATGTTGAACATAGTTGGGGTACCTTTGACAACATGGGCTTTCAAGGCAATTGAAGGCCCATTTATTGTTTAGGAATACCGCTAGCTGCCATTTTATCGTACATTTAATATTCAAAAATAATATATGATATGACCAAAAAACCGGTAAAATCATCTGCAATTCTCAAAATTTCACTACTCCTAGCTATATTGGTTTCACTTCCGAGAAATATCCATTTATACAATATGGTCAGTGCCGGCAAAATGGATTTCTCAGGAATTTGGGTAGCGGACTTTTTCTTTAGACTTGGTTTCCTCTTTTTATTTTCCTGGATGAATTTACAATTGACGGCCAATGTTGCATATACCAAAATCAACTGGAAACCAGGAATACGATTGATTGCCTCCATTATTATCAATGTTGGTGTATTATTCGGAATTATAGAACTTTGGAAATTTCTTCACTTCTTTATCGATGAAACTGCATTGACACGGGAAGATATGGGATTCTTAATTTTCAGGTATTCCATACTTCTCCTGGTTCTTTTCTTTATTGCTAAGATCTTAAGGCTTCAAACCGACCAAAATGAAAGCAGGATCGAGAACGAACGTCTTAAACAACAAAACCTGCAAAGTGAACTAAGTGCCTTAAAAAACCAAATTGATCCCCATTTTTTATTCAACTCCTTGAATTCCTTGATATCATTGGTCCGCGAAAACGAGAAAGCCACCCTCTTTGTTAAAAAACTATCGTACATGTACCGCTATATCCTACAAAGCGGCGATAGTGATTTGGTTTCTTTGAAAGAGGAATTAAAATTCCTTGAGAGCTACACGTATTTGATACAAACTCGATATAGGGACCGATTTCAAATCGACATTCGTATCGATGAAAAGTATTTGAATGAAAAAATACCTCCATTAGCCCTACAGATTTTGGTTGAAAATGCGGTAAAACACAATGAGATTTCTGAAATCAATCCGTTAAAGGTAGCAGTGTATTCTAAGGATGGCTCCTTGTTTGTACAAAACTATATTCAACCACGTACAACCCTTTCGGAAAATAGTGGATATGGTCTTCAAAATCTCGAGAAACGGTATACCTTATTGAAAAAGAACAAAATTTCGATCCACAAGAAAAACAATATATTTATGGTTGAACTTCCTTTAAAGCAAAGTACATGAAAGTGGTTATTGTTGAAGACGAACTCGCAGCAAGCGACAACCTGACCTATATACTCCAGAAAATAGCTCCTGGAACCCAAATTATCAAGGTGTTGGATTCAGTGCGAACCTCGGTAAATTTTTTTTCGCAACCCCAGGAAATGGAACTTGTGTTCATGGACATCCATCTTGCGGATGGATTGTCTTTTGAAATATTCGATCAAGTTAGCATCAACGCCCCCGTGATCTTCACTACGGCTTATGATCAATATGCCTTAAAAGCGTTTAAGGTGAACAGTATCGATTACTTGTTAAAACCAATTGATGAAGACGAACTGGCGAAGGCCATTGCCCAGTACAGGGATCAATTCCAAGAACAACAAGGAATTTCGGACCATCAGGTCCAAGGATTGCTGAACCTGATACAGACAAAGACCAAGGCCTATAAAACCACCTTTTTAACGAACCAAAGGGATCAATTAACACCCTTGAAGGTAGAAAAAATAGCTTATTTTAAAATAGATACTGGTATTGTCAAGAGCATAACTTTTGACAATCACTCCTACCCTATGGACCTTAAATTGGAAGATCTGGAAAATGAATTGGATCCCGCAATTTTCTATAGGGTCAACAGACAGTATATCCTTAACCGGGACGCCATAGAAAACATCAAGTTCCACTTCAACGGAAAATTGATCGTTGCCGTAAACCCGATTTGTGACGAACGCATAATGGTCAGTAAGGCCAAAGCGACCGATTTCAAGAAGTGGATGAATTC
>NZ_JBATHS010000167.1:0-5048 GCF_049667165.1 Maribacter sp. | reverse complement strand
CTATTGTTTTATGCCTTATAGGGCATTATCCATGATTTCCTGAACAACTTCCGGGTTCAATAGGGTACTTGTATCCCCCAAGTTGGACGTATCCTTACTCGCTATTTTACGCAAGATGCGCCGCATGATCTTTCCACTTCTCGTTTTCGGTAATCCAGAAACAAATTGGATTTTGTCCAATTTGGCTATAGGCCCGATAAGCTCGGTAATCTGCTGATTGATTTCGTTGCGTACATTATCCTTATCACGACCTTCCCCGGTTTCCTTAAGGATTACAAAGCCGTAGAGCGCATTGCCTTTGACATCATGGGGGAATCCTACAATGGCGGATTCTGCCACTGCCTGATGCTCATTTATGGCATCTTCGATAGGGGCAGTTCCCAAGTTGTGGCCAGACACAATGATCACATCATCGACACGTCCGGTGATCCTGTAATAGCCCACGGCGTCCCTACTGGCACCATCACCTGTAAAGTACATATTCTTATAGGCTGAAAAATAAGTGTCCCGATAACGTTCATGATTGCCCCAAATAGTCCTGGCAATCGATGGCCAAGGGAATTTAATGCACAAACGCCCCTCTACTTGGTTGCCTTTTATTTCATTGCCTTGCTCATCCATTAATGCAGGTTGCACCCCGATAAAGGGTAATGTGGCAAAGGTGGGGGTGGTCGGTGTTACATACGGTATGGGTGAAATCATAATCCCTCCCGTCTCCGTTTGCCACCAAGTATCTACGATGGGGCTATGCTTTTTCCCAACATTGTTGTTGTACCAGTGCCAAGCTTCCTCATTGATGGGCTCTCCTACGGAACCCAGAACCTTTAAGGAAGATAGGTCATATTTCTCTAAATAATCCAAATTTTCCTTAGCTAAGGCCCTGATAGCGGTTGGAGCCGTATAAAACTGATTTACCTTATGTTTTTCAACAACTTCCCAGAATCGTCCAAAGTCAGGGTAGGAGGGAATCCCTTCGAACATGACCGAAGTAGCACCGTTGGCCAAAGGGCCATAAACGATATAGGAGTGCCCGGTTATCCAACCAATATCGGCAGTACACCAATATACATCCTCTTCGCGATATTGAAAGATGTTTTTGAACGTATAGGCGGTATAGACCATGTACCCTCCGCAGGTATGGACCATTCCCTTAGGCTTTCCAGTAGATCCAGAGGTATAGAGAATAAAAAGTGGGTCTTCTGCATCCATGATTTCAGCATCACATTGGTCATGGGCCTCATACATCAAGGGTGCAAGCCATTTGTCACGCCCTTCCTTCATGTCAATATCACTTTTTATCCGTTTTGCCACCAAAACGGTTTTAACTCCGGGACAGTCTTCCAATGCCTTATCAACGATACCCTTCAAATCGATGGATTTGTTCCCTCTAAAAGATCCATCTGAGGTAATGACCATTTTGCAATCAGAATCATTGATTCGGGTAGAAAGTGCATTCGATGAAAAACCGGCAAAAACGACGGAATGGATGGCGCCTATACGGGCACAAGCCAGTACGGCGTAGGTTAGCTCAGGGATCATCGGCAGATAAATACATACGCGATCCCCTTTTTCAACGCCGTTGTTTTTTAGCACATTGGCCATTTTAGAAACCTTTTCGTACAGTTGCCCATACGTAATATGCTCTGCTTCCTCTTTAGGGTCATTGGGTTCAAATAGGATTGCGGTTTTGTTTCTACGGGTGGGTAAATGTCTATCGATACAGTTTTCGGTGATATTCAATTTTGCCCCTTGAAACCATTTGACCTCTGGTTTGGTGAAATCCCATTCCAATACCTGGTCCCATTTCTTACGCCAGACAAAATGTTCCTCTGCGATTTCTTCCCAAAAACCTTCTGGGTTCCTTACAGACTTGCGATATACCTGATAATATTCCTCTAAATGTTTAATGTGATAGTTACTCATTATAATTCGTTTTTAGTTGGATCCTACTTTGTGTGTTTTATAGACCTGTTCGATTTCATCGATAATTTTAGGGTCATCAATGGTCGAGGGTACCTTATAATCTTCCTTGTCCGCAATTCTACGTAACAATTTACGCAGAATTTTTCCAGAACGTGTCTTGGGCAATCGATTTACCAAAATAACCTGTTTTAAGGAGGCTACGGGACCAATTTGACTTCTAACCTCCTTGATGATTTCGCTTTGGATCACCGATTCTGCTATTTCATTCCCAGATTTCGCCACCGCCAGGGCTAAGGGAATCTGGCCTTTGAGATCGTCATTGATTCCGATTACGGCACACTCCGCCACAGAGGGATGGGATGCCACGATTTCTTCCATTTCCGCGGTCGATAATCTATGGCCGGCAACGTTGATGACATCATCTACCCTTCCGGTGATATACACATATCCGTCACCATCCTTATAACCACCATCACCTGAAAAATAATACCCAGGAAACCGTTCTAAATACCCAGCTTTGAAACGTTTGGGATTTCCCCATATATTCAAGAGATTTCCAGGAGGTAAGGGCAATCGAACAGCAACATATCCCTCAGAATTGGCTTCTAAAACTTCGCCTGCTTCGTTTAGTATTTGAATATCATACCCACAAACCGGAAATGTTGCAGAGCCTGGTTTTATTTCTGCCAATTCCAGTCCCGCCATATTGGCCAACATAGGCCATCCAGATTCCGTTTGCCACCAGTGGTCGATAACCGGGACCTTGAGTTTTTCTTCGGTCCATCTTAATGTGGAAACATCGCAACGTTCTCCCGCAAGAAATTGGAATTTAAGGCATGAAAGATCGTACCCCTGCATCATCTCACCATTTGGATCTTCCTTTTTTATCGCTCTAATGGCAGTAGGGGCAGTGAACATTACTTTTACCCGATGTTCACTGATTACCCTCCAAAAAGTCGAGGCATCAGGGGTTTTGATAGGCTTGCCTTCAAAGAGGACGGTCGTATTTCGATTGATCAATGGACCGTAGACGATAAAACTATGGCCAACCACCCAACCAACATCGCTGGCTGCCCAATAGACATCGCCAGGAGCAACCCCATAAATAAAGTTCATCGAGAATTTTAGTGCTGTGGCATAGCCCCCCGTATCCCGAATGATACCTTTAGGTGTACCCGTGGTACCTGAAGTATATAAAATATAGGAAGGATGGGTCGATTCTACGGCTATGGGTTCGGCGGGGACGGCATTCTTCACGGCTTCCAAGTAATCAACATCATAAGGTTTACTTGGTGTATCCGCTCCCAGATGTCTTTGGTAAATAATGACATTGGTTGGTTTGTGTGTTGCCAGTTCAATGGCATTGTCCACATAGGGTTTATAGGGAATAATACGGTCTATTTCAATTCCGCTGGAGGCTGTAAGAATTACTTTGGGTTTACAATCATCTATTCTTATGGCCAATTCGTGGGGGGCGAATCCTCCGAAAACCACGGAATGGATGACCCCGATTCTTGCAAATGCCAACATTGCATATAAGGCTTGGGGAATCATTGGCATATAAATAATCGCGGTATCCCCCTTTTCGAGTCCAAGATCTTTTAAGGCTCCTGCCAATTTCGATACTTCTTTGAGCAGGCGATTATAGGTGATAAGCTCCTTGGTGTTTGTAACCGGGGAATCATAAATAACGGCGTTTTGCCTCCCGAAGCCATCTTCAATATGTTTATCGATACAGAGATACGACAAATTTAATTTACCATCGGCAAACCACTGCGGATACCCATTTACATCCTTTGATAGGATGTCTGTGGGCTGATGGTACCAGCCTATTCTTTGTGATTGCTCTTTCCAGAACGGAACTGGACTTTCAATGCTCTTTTTATAGAATTCCTGATAGTTCATGGTTTCGGGTTTTTAGGGTTGAACAGTCCAAACCAATTCGGATTCAGTATCTTGAGTTTGATCAAGACCCAAAGTATAACCACGAAACAAATGCCCATGACGATAGAGTTCATTGGACTTATGGTGGTTTTGCTCTCATATTTAAAACGCAGGAAAAGGGACACAATAGCATATATACAGATAAAGATATCTGATGCCAGTGGGTTAAGACGTATTTTCATTTTAACATACTTTAATTAGACAAAGGTGTTGTTTGCACACAAAACCAATGGTTAATTAAGTAGTCCTAGTATTTCTGAAACTATTTTTTTTACTGAAAATGGCTTGGTCAAATATTTATCAGCGCCAAGTTGTATCCCTTTCTCAATATCCGATTCTTTATTCTTTGCAGTCAGGAACACTACTTTTGTGCTCTTGAGCGCTTCTGTCTTCTTGATGTGTTGCAAGGTTTGATACCCATCAACATTGGGCATCATAATATCCAATAAAACCACATCAGGAATGTTTTTTTCCAGAATTTGTAATGCCTCACCACCATCTCTTGCAATGTACACCTCAAAATCTTTTTTTTTGAAAGCGTATTCCAAGGTCATTACAATATTCGGTTCATCATCGACAATCAATATCTTTTTCATTCCCTATAATGCCTACAATTTAATTAAAAGGTAGTTTAAAACCAAAGGTAGCACCAACTTTCGTCCCTTTTTCGACCCAAATACTACCATGGTGCTTTTCGATGATCTGTTTGCTTATCGCCAAACCCAATCCACTTCCCTGGGGCTTGATGGTATTTTGGTTTTTTGATTGATAGAATTTCTCGAAAATATAATTTATATCCTCATCGGGTATGCCTTTTCCGTTGTCCTTCACATAAATTTCGATACAATCATTCCCTAATTTATAATCCAAGGTGATAACTCCTTTTTTTGGTTCACAGAATTTGATGGCGTTTGACAGTAAATTGGTAAGTACTTGAAGAATCCTATCCTCATCATAGGGCAGTTCAAAATTGAAGCTGTTGTTGTTCACGATCTTAATGTCTTTATTGGCAGCGATATGCTGAATATTGCCAATGGCTTTCTTTAAGGTCTTTTGAATGTTTCTTTTCTTAAGGTGGAGTTGTTGTCTTCCCGAAGATAGGTTCTCAAAATCGAGTATGTTATTGATAAGTCGGGACAAACGATCGGAATCACTTACGATATTCTTTAGGAAATTTTGTC
>NZ_JBATHS010000166.1:0-1916 GCF_049667165.1 Maribacter sp. | reverse complement strand
ATACAGTATCATGACCGGAATCGCTATAATCTTATTGGTTAGCTCTCTGATGGGCTGGTTCCTGTATCAACAACGCCAAAAAAGGAAGAACCAACAAATCTTGACCCTCAAAAGAGAACAGCAAGTTAAAACCTTGGAGTCACTGATGGAAGGGGAAGAAAAGGAACGTTATAGAATCGCCAAGGATCTACACGATGGTGTCAATGGGGATCTTTCGGCCATAAAGTATAAACTTACAGCGATGGTGGATCACAATGCCACGGTGGTAAATGAGGTGGTTGAGATGCTTGATCGCTCTTCAGCCCAGGTACGAGCTATTTCACATAATCTCGTACCGCCGGCATTGGAAAAATTCAATCTTGTAGCTGCCCTTGAGGACTATACCATTACAATGAACGATATACATGATCCCGAAATTGGTTTTCAACATTTAGGAGACCCCTTAAACCTGTCAAAGAATAATGAGATAGTTATGTATCGTATTGTCCAGGAGCTGGTCAACAATAGTGTCAAGCATGCGAAAGCCTCTGAAATCAATATCCAACTCAGTCATCGAGAAGCTTCCCTTCAAATTACAGTCGAAGATAATGGGAAAGGATTTGACCGGAATAAAAAAGGTGGTGGCATTGGGCTACAAAATATTGAGTCTAGAGTGGCTTATCTGAATGGACATATGGATTTTGTTTCGAACGAAAAAGGAACCTCTTATACTGTTGAAATCGATTTGAAAAAATTAAATGAGAACTAAAATTGCCATAACTGATGACCATGCATTGGTCCTAAGGGGAATCCGGGCCATGCTGTCGGATACCCCAGAGTTAGAAGTAGTGGGCACCTACGAAAACGCAGAGCAAACCTTGGAACATCTTAAAAAAGACGATCCCGATATTCTGCTACTGGATATCAACTTGCCTGACATGGATGGTATTACCCTTTGTAAAAAACTAATAAAGGAGCATCCAAACCTTAAAATATTGGCACTGACCAACTTTGAGGAAATCTCATTTGTAAAAAAAATGCTGGGCCATGGAGCTAGTGGGTATTTAATGAAGAACACCCAAAAATCCGAATTGATCGAGGCCTTGAAAACGGTATTGGAAGGTGGGCAATACCTTCAAAAGAATATCGAAAAAAAATTGCTCAACCATGCACTTGGTCAACGAAATGCGAAAAAGTTCATGCCCAAACTCACCCGCAGGGAACAAGAGGTGTTGGAGGCCATTGCCGAGGAATTAACTACCCAAGAAATATCAGAAAAACTCTTTATCAGTGTAAAAACGGTAGAAACACACCGCATGAATCTAATGAGCAAACTGGGAGCCAGAAATAGTGTTGGTATTATTAAGAATGCAATTGAAAAAGGACTGATCAACTAATCTTCAGTGACTATTATGAATCAAAGGTGGTATTATACAGTATCACTAACTTTTCCCCGAGATATGGATTTGGGCACAGGCAATAACTGGTTAGAGGCGCATTAAGCTTATATAAAAAGCTGTTAAGTTAAAACTTAGCTAAAATAAAGGCATATCATCCAAATCATATACTATACAATGGTCATAGGGCGTTGAAGATAGACTAGCCTTAATGGTTGATTGATATGAAAAGGGCGATTTCAATTTTAGCATTGATGTTTTTCTGCGCTGTCGGATCTGGCCAAGTGAATTCTGATTCTTTAGCAAGTCAAGAAAACCAAGCGATTCAAAAGATCAAGGTTTTTCCCAATCCGGCGACCAATGTGGTCAATATTCTAGGACTTATAAATAGTACTAAAGCAGATATCCTGATTTCTGATGTATACGGAAACGCCCTATTAAAACATCAGTGGCATATTAAAAATAATGCCATTAACATTCCTATTGCGACTTTAGAACCAGGAATTTATATGGTGACAATACTATCCCAAGAGCAAAAAG
>NZ_JBATHS010000165.1:0-2443 GCF_049667165.1 Maribacter sp. | reverse complement strand
CATGAGACACTGTGAATGTAAAGGCTTGGGGATATGCCTTCAAATTTTTTGAAGGCACGGTAAAAGGATGCTTTTGAATTGAAACCGCAGTTATATGCAATTCCTATAATAGAAAAGTGTTTGTTTTCTTCGTATATACATTGCTTTTTAAACTCTTCTATCCGGTACTTGTTGATAAAATCAAAAAAAGTTTGATGCATGTGGGAGTTTAGTATTTCGGAAAGATATTCAGGTTTTACTTCAAAGAATTTACTCAGTTTTAATAGATTTAAATCAGGTTCTAAAAATGGTTTTTCTTCATTCATGAACAGCTGTAATTTTTCAATAAAACCCCTTTCATCTTTGCGGGCGTATTTTTGATTATTATGCTGAAAATGTTCCTTATTTGGAACTACAATAAAAATGCTTTTTTGTTGCACACCAAAGAACCCAATTATCAAAACATAAATAGAGGCAAAACTGTAAGTAATAATCATTAAGGTTTTATAAGGTGCTATTTGAAATATCAAATCAAGATTAAAAAGACCTACATTCAAAAGGTAAATCGACAAGGAGGCTATAGTAAGGATTCGCAACCATTTTAAATCAATACTATCCGTTTTTGAGAAAAAATCATTTAATTTTCGCTGATATGTTTTAATCAGATTTAAAGCCCACAGGTTATAGGTAATTGTCGAAATCCCTATGCTCAGAATCGAAATTTTATAGAAAACCTGTCCTGTAAATAGCTCATTTTTTACAATATTTATTTTTTCAATTTCAGGTAAGCTAATAAAGCTTATATAATGAATTACTAGAAAAATAATAAATGGCAAAAAATGTAATATATATAAAGGCCTGAAAGTGAAATTCGGATTGCTTAATGATTTTATATAAAACCATAATGCCGGTCCGTGCAAAAATAATATGAGCCAATTTATATTAATTACTTGTGGGAAGGGGAAATCGTTTTGAATGTTATGTATCTCAATATATGCCAATAGAATGGTTAGGGCATACAATGCAATGATAATTCCCAGAAACAGGTCAGATTTGACCTTCCCCTTTTTGTTAAATAGCAATAGAATTAGAAATAGTGCCTGAAATATCCCAATGATTAAAATATAGTTCATTATTTTCCAGTTTTTCACCAGTCATTTTTCATACAAGCATAAGTTCCGGGGATGATAACAAAATCCCATATTTCTATATAGATAATACCCCTAATTTAATCAAAATATCAATTGCTTATTTGAAATTAAGGGAACTAAACAAAGGTTCATATAGGAGATTTGGTTGTGACCTGTGGATCTAGGATATGCTCGCAGAAAATAATTCCTACCAAGTAAAAAACCATGCGATTTTGGATATTAGTTTGCAAGTTGCTGGTCTACCAATTCCAATCGTTTGACTATGGAATGCTTTGGTAGAATAGTCCCGGGAGATAAAACACCATTTGCTCCTATTCTCGAATCATCACCGACCAAGGCGCCAAATTTTTCGACACCGGTATCTATTAATTCGTCTTTATAGCTCACCCAAATCCTTTTATTTTCTCTTTCATTGTAATGGTTGGCGGCGATTGAACCGGCCTCAAAATTCACATTGTGCCCGACAATACTATTGCCGATATAGTTTAGATGTGCAATTGCTGTTCCAGAACAGATGATGCTACTTTTAATTTCCGAACCGGGTCCGATTTTTACGGATCTGTCCAAAAAAACTCCTTCCCGAAAATATGCATTTGCACCGATATGGCAGTTTTCCATGGCTATAAAGGGCCCTTTGATGGTGACTCCCTTATCAATAACGGTTGTCTTATGTATCGCTATGCCATCATTGATTTTGAAGTCCGCGCCAAGATTGGGAAGTATTCCTTCAATAATTTCTTTTAAGTTGGCAGTCAATTCCCACGGCAATGACGTTTTTTCCGCATTGAAATGCGCCGAAATATTCGATATAAAATCACTAATGTTCATTTTGTGTATGGTTTGAAACTTTTTTTACTTGGTAAGCTGCACTTAAAATCCCTTCTAGGGAATTGAAATCCATCCTTGTCCTTGATAGTGAACGAATTTAGGTTGTGGTAGGGTATAGGATACGAACTGTGGTCCCAGGTGTTTTGGATAGCCCGTACCACCACTCGCTGCCACAAAGCATGATACTGGTTCAATAAAGGCGGGATGACCGTACGGGCCACTCCGACACCCTTTTGGGTTCATTGGCTAGGGAATGCTTTTTCTATGGAAAGTCAGGATGTGCCAAGACCTCTTCCATTTGCCGTATATGCCTTTCGGTATGCCCACTCATGAATAGTAGAATTTGTACCCCATCGATCATTCCCAATGGTAATTGTGCGTAATGGTTTCTTAAATCGTCCTTGGTAGTCCTCATATACGCTATATGTTCGGCACGTTTGGTCATAAAGGCTACCAGGGTTTTAGCATAGGAGCCAAATTTACCT
>NZ_JBATHS010000164.1:0-49150 GCF_049667165.1 Maribacter sp. | reverse complement strand
TGCGCATAATCCCCATTTATAAATAAATTGGTAGAGGTCCCAATAATGCCGACGGCCATATATTTGGGAATTTGTATGTTCAACGAAACTGATAGTACCTTATGTGCGCTTAGCTTATCATTGGGTTGGACAAAGTCGGGTTGAAAGTCGGTACTTATTTCAATGGATGGACCATGATGCACAACATTGACCACCAACTCATTTTTATACTCCCCATCGATACGTGCCTGAACCACGATTTCCTTTGTTTCTGAGGTTGAAAGTTCAACCTTAAAACAGTTTTCAGCATCAATTGCTATGGTCGACACTGTAGCATCGAGCACAGATTTTCTAATTACCCTTTGGGCAGTCAATAGACCAAACCCCATTATGAATAAGACTGTCAGAAGGCTTTTTCCCATCGGTACAAAAAAACGCCCTGATGGGCGTTTAATCTATTTTTGCATATTTTTCGCCTCGATGCTCAGCGTGGCATGTGGAACCAATTTCAATCGTTCCTTATTGATCAGTTTACCGGTCACCCGGCATATACCATAGGTTTTGTTCTCGATGCGCAATAAGGCATTCTTTAGATCACGAATGAACTTCTCTTGGCGGATTGCCAACTGGGTATTGGCTTCCTTGCTCATGGTCTGTGACCCCTCCTCAAAGGCCTTGAATGTTGGGGAGGTATCATCGGTTCCATTGTTCCCGTCGTTCATGTAGGAACTCCTAAGCAAGTCCAAATCGCTTTTCGCTTTAACTATCTTGGCTTCAATCAAAGATTTGAATTCTGCCAAATCCTTATCCGAATATCGTACTTTTAAATCTTCTGCCATTTTCTTAATGTTTTTCAATCAATAATCTAGTATTCACTTGGTCAAAAGCAATTGCTGTGCCATTTTCCAATATATCCTCAAAAACAAGCTCTGCCGTTAGCGTTTCAGCCTTGATATAGGTAAGGTTGCTCTCAACGGCATTTTCAACCAATCCGTCTTTTAGGATTTTAATGTCAATCTTATCGGTAACCTCATAACCCGATTCCTTTCTGATATTCTGAATCCTATTGACAAGCTCACGGGCTATCCCTTCCTTTTTTAGTTCGTCACTGATGGTCACGTCCAAAGCAACCGTTAAAGGGCCTTGACTGGCAACCAACCAACCTTCGATGTCTTGAGAGGTTATCTCTACATCTTGTAACTGTAATTTAATGATTTTATTTTCGATAGGTAAGGAAATCTCGCCATCTTGCTCGATTTTTTGGATATCTTCCTGCCCCAAAGCACCTACCTGCTGTGCAATCAGTTTCATATCCTTACCGAATTTTGGTCCCAACACCTTGAAATTCGGTTTTATTTGCTTCACTAGTATGCCTGAAGCATCATCCAATAATTCAATTTCCTTTACATTGACTTCCGATTTGATTAGGTCGGCCACAGCTTCGATTTCTTGGCGCTGTTTTTTGTCCAAAACCGGAATCATTATTTTCTGCAAGGGTTGGCGTACTTTTATTTTTTCCTTTTGCCGTATGGATAATACCAATGAGGAAATCGTTTGTGCCTTGGCCATCTTACTTTCCAAATCGGCATCGATGAACTGGTCATCATACTCGGGAAAATGTGATAAATGTACACTTTCAAACGAATCCTTGCCCGTCGTATTGGTCAGATCCTTATACAACCGGTCCATATAAAAAGGTGCAACAGGGGCCGCTAATTTTGCAACCGTTACCAAACAAGTATACAATGTTTGGTAGGCCGAAATCTTATCCTTTTGATAATCCCCTTTCCAAAAACGTCTTCGGCACAGTCGAACATACCAGTTACTCAAGTTTTCCTGTACAAAATCGGAAATTGCCCGTGTGGCCTTCGTGGGTTCATAGTCCATATAGGCTTCATCGACCTTTTTGATCAAGGTATGCAATTCAGATAAGACCCAACGATCGATTTCAGGTCGTTCATTTAAGGGTATATCCTCTTCGCCATAAGAGAATTCATCAATATTCGCATATAGGGCGAAGAACGAGTAGGTGTTGTATAGTGTCCCGAAAAACTTCCGTTTTACCTCAACGATGCCGTCGATATCGAATTTAAGATTATCCCATGGGTTTGCATTTGAAATCATATACCAACGCGTGGCATCCGGCCCATGATCATCCATAGTCTTGAAAGGGTCTACGGCATTACCAAGTCGCTTCGACATTTTCTTGCCCTCCTTATCGAGGACCAAGCCATTCGAAACTACATTTTTATAGGCTACCGAATCGAAGACCATGGTGGCAATGGCGTGTAAGGTATAAAACCAACCCCGCGTTTGATCGACACCCTCGGCAATGAAATCTGCAGGGAAGGTCTCGCCCTTATCTATGAAATCCCGTTTTTCAAAGGGATAATGCCATTGGGCATAAGGCATTGAACCACTATCGAACCAGACATCTATTAAATCGCTCTCCCGGTTCATGGGTTTCCCCGATTTGGACACCAAAATAATCTGGTCAACTATATTTTTATGAAGGTCTATTTTTTCATAATTCTCCTCACTCATATCCCCAACCACAAAATCGGCAAAGATATCCGCTGCCAAAACCCCGGCTTCAATGGCTTTGGCCATTTCTTCCTTAAGTTCCGCCACCGAACCAATGATCATTTCTTCGCTGCCATCCTCTGTACGCCAAATGGGCAAGGGTATGCCCCAATACCGTGAACGGGAAAGGTTCCAATCATTTGCATTGGCCAACCACTTGCCAAATCGACCCTCACCTGTAGCCTTGGGTTTCCAATTTATGGTCTGGTTCAGTTCGAACATACGGTCTTTAACATCGGTAATCTTGATGAACCAGGAATCTAAGGGGTAGTATAGGAGCGGTTCGTCAGTTCGCCAGCTATGGGGATAACTATGCGTATACTTCTCAACTTTGAACGCCTTGTTCTCTTCCTTTAATCGAATCGCGATTTCAACATCGACCGATCGTTCGGGAGCCTCGCCATCCTCATAATATTCATTCTTAACGTATTTACCGCCCAACTCCTTCATTTCGGGCCTAAACCTACCTTGCAGGTCAACCAAGGGTACCGGGTTGTTATTCTCATCCAACACCAACATGGGCGGCACTTCAGGTTTGGCTAGTTTGGCCACCATGGCATCATCAGCCCCAAAGGTAGGTGCCGTATGCACAATACCGGTACCATCTTCGGTTGTGACAAAATCACCTGCAATGACCCGAAAGGCATTTTCAGGATTTTGATAGGGTAAGGTATACGGCAGTAATTGCTCGTACCGGATTCCGATCAAATCTTTCCCTCGAGCTTCTCCGATTATCGCATATGGAATCTTTTTGTCCGTGCTGGAATATGATGAAAACTCATTTTCTTCCGAAGACTCGTAAAACTTGCCGCTAAACTGTTTGCCCACTAGGTTTTTGGCCAATATAACCTGTATGGGTTCAAATGTATATTGGTTGAAGGTCTTCACCAAAACATAAGGTATCTTGGCGCCTACGGTCAATGCAGTATTCGAGGGCAAGGTCCATGGTGTGGTTGTCCACGCCAACATATGAACATCCCCTTCAATTGCTTTAAATACCTGGGGTAGCGTTGCCTTATTTACTTTAAATTGGGCGGTAACGGTAGTGTCGGTAACGTCCTGATACGTTCCGGGTTGGTTTACCTCATGGGAACTCAATCCTGTTCCGGCCTTTGGGGAATAGGGCTGTATCGTATATCCTTTATAAATCAAGCCTTTGTCGTAGATCTGCTTTAAGAGCCACCAAACCGACTCCATGTACTTCGATTTATAGGTGATATAGGGATCTTCCATATCTACCCAATAACCAATTCGTTCGGTCATTTCGTTCCAAACATCGGTATAACGCATTACGGCTTTCTTACAGGCCTCGTTATAGGCTTCCACAGAAATCTTAACCCCGATATCCTCTTTGGTAATACCCAATTCTTTCTCAACTCCCAATTCAATGGGTAGACCATGGGTATCCCAACCCGCCTTGCGTTTTACCTGGAACCCCTTCATGGTTTTGTAGCGGGGAAAGATATCCTTGATAGTTCTGGCAATGACATGGTGTATGCCCGGCATACCATTGGCTGATGGGGGGCCTTCATAAAATACATAGCTGGGATTACCCGCCCTACTGGTTACGCTTTTTTCGAATATGGCGTGTTTTTTCCAGTATTGTAGTTCTTCCTTTGCAACCCTCGATAAATCCAAACCTTTGTATCCTGCAAACTTCATTTGTTCTCTACTCTTGCTTTTTTGATAAGGCTGCAAAATTATAAATTTAGATTGAATTAAATCGATATTCTACCAAATGAAATACAGGGAGTTAACGGCAAATTCCCGAATTGTTGAAATAAAGCATCCAAAAGCCAAGATGGTACGTATATCATTACAATTGAAATCAAATAAATATTATCCAAAATGAAAAAATTAGTTTTAAGTGCAATTTTGATGATCGCAATGAGTGTATCATTTGTGTCATGTAGAGAAACAGTTGATAAAGCAAAAGATGCCACGGAAGAGGCTGGTGAGGCCATGGGTGAAGCTGCAGATGCCGTAGGTGAAGCCGCTGACGATGTCATGGAAGCTGGTGAAAATGCCGCAGAAGAAGTTAAGGATGCTGCTGGTGAAGCCGTTGACAAAGCCAAAGAAGTTGGTGAAGACGTAAAAGATGGTGCCAAGAAAGCTGCTGATAAGGTTGAAGAAAAAGCCAAAGAGGTAGAAGACGTTATCAAAAACTAAGCGTACTCCCTTTTAAAGGATTTAACCCTGACGTAACCGTCAGGGTTTTTTTTGTTAAAAACTATAATCAACCCCAATGATCAGATTGGTGCCAGGAGCCGAAATCCCCGAGGAATACGATCGATAAAGTTGATTGGTAATATTCTCTATTGTAAAGCTGATTCGCCATTCTTTGTTCAGTTGGTATTGCGTACGTGAATTCAAGGTGTACCATGACGGGGCATACGGCAAACCATTGGCATCCTGGGCATAGATATAGGACTTTGCCTGTTCAGAGGTGGCCAAATCCCCATTCGGTATTTCCCCATTATAATTCAAAAACAAATCCGTTTTTAGGTTTTGATTCTTATAAACAAGATGAACATCCCCAAAGGTAGGTGGTACATGCCTAGCAGGGGAATCGGTACCGTCCGCTTCTTCCTCTATACCTTCGGTCAATGTAAGGTTGGACACGAGGGATAAATTTTCGGTCAGATCGGCTTCCAAACCAAATTCAAACCCATAGACATAGGCCTTGGCTGCATTTTGCATGGCCTGTACATTGCTCAATTCACCATTGTACTCTATTTGGGTTTCGCCATTGAACAGGTAGTCCCTTCTTACCAGGGCATCTACCAAATAGGTGTAAAATGCCGCCCCTTTCAAGACCAATTTGTCCTTGTAGTTTTTCTTGATTCCAAGTTCCATATTATAGGCATATTCAGGTTCCAGATCAGGGTTGGGAACCACAACAGAACCCGGTTCGGAATCAAAAACCTTTCCTATATCATCGATATTCGGGGAACGAAAACCCGTTGAACCATTTAAGGTAATCTGCAAATTGGCCCTGGGGAACCAACTAAAACCTAAGCTTCCTGTAAGAGCGCCTGTACTTAGATCAGCATTTTCAAAAGGAAAAGGATAAAAGGTCCTATCAAATTCGGCATTGATCCATACATGACTATAACGCACTCCAGATAACAAGGTGAAATTGGGCTTTGCCTTGTATTCCCCATTCAAATAGGCCGCAGTCGTTTGCCATGTTGAACCATCGGGATAACGGGAAGGTGCATCAGCCATTAGATCCGTGCTGATATCTCTTTGACTCCCTTCAGAATTCACATAGTTATAAACATAGGATGCCCCGTAATAAAGGCGAAGGTCACCGATTCTCTTGTTCTCAAAATCGACATTGGTCGAGAGGGCATGGACCATTTCCTTGGTAGAATATAAAATGGGGTCTTGAAATCCTCGATCGTTTCTACTTTCCTCAAAAAATTGATAGGCGGTGGTGATTTTAAGTCCGTCATAGAACTTGCCTTTTCCTTTTTTGTTCAGTTGTACATTTCCCATAAACCATTTCTGGGGACCGTAATACCATTCCGCAGAACGAAGCCCGCTACCTTCGCTATCGGGTCGAATCAGCCTGTCGTAACGCGAATAATCGGAAGTTTCCGAATAGAACAAACCTATATCCAAGTCCCAATAATTATTGGGCTTGTGGGTGATTTTTTGCATAAGGTTCCACTGATCATATCCCGTGGTCACCTGTTTTTTGGGGTCGCTGTTCACGACCAAGGCATCAACGCCTCCCTGGGTCGTTACATACGTATTTCTTAAATAGGCTTCAGGGCCATGTGATCCCATCTTCAGATCATCAAAATCGGTATAGGAAAAACTGCTTAAATACGCCCAATTTTTCTTTCCTACATTGAAATCAAAATGAGCGGTCTTCTCATTATTGGCTGAGGCATATCTGAGATTGGCATTGCCTGAGTGCAAAAGGCTATCCTTATTGGAAAGTGTTGCTTCTTTCGTATAAAAGTTCATCACACCGCCCAAGGCATCGCTTCCGTAGATAACCGAACCGGGACCAAAAATAATCTCGGTTTTCTTTATATTAAAGGGGTCTATGGAGATGACATTCTGAAGATTGCCGCCACGGAAGATGGCATTGTTCATGCGTACACCATCGACAGTCAATAACAATCTGTTGGTCGCGAAACCCCTAATCATTGGGCTACCCCCACCCAGTTGGCTTTTTTGCACAAAGACCTTACCACTATTTTGAAGTAAATCGGCCGATGTTTGTGGAGTGGTGAATGCTATGGAACTGGCGTTTAAGGAAACTATTTTATGGGGGATATCCTTTTTCTGCTGTTCCCATTTCGAAATCGACATGACCACTTCATCCAATTGTTCAGGTCTTAAGGCCATGACGACAATGGAATTGTTCTTTAAGATATGTGATTTTGTGATTTTAAACACTTCATAGCTCAAATGCTTGAACGTAATTCTTTCGTTTATATCGAAACTGGAGATATCACATCTGCCATCAAGGTCTGAAAGTGCTGTTTTTGACTTGTCATTGTTGAACACGGCAACATTCACAATAGCCTCTTTGGAATCATAATCCAGAATCTGGATCTCTTGCGCTGAAACTGTAGTGAAAACCAAGAAAAAAAAGATGAAAACTACGTTGTTCATACTAGCTGAAAACTTCAT
This sequence comes from Maribacter sp., assembly GCF_049667165.1. Taxonomy (GTDB): domain Bacteria; phylum Bacteroidota; class Bacteroidia; order Flavobacteriales; family Flavobacteriaceae; genus Maribacter_A. Next base: position 41,935 of record NZ_JBATHS010000164.1, on the reverse strand, counting down.
TTAAAATAGCGAGTGACTTGGGTTTTCGAAATCCTTGCAAATGTAATTCAAAATAAAGGACAATTGTTTGCAGTAAGTGCTGTCTGCTGGCCTTCTTCATCTTGACATTATGGATAGCCTCAAAATTTGTGCCCAAAAACCTTTTGAAGAAATTTAAATTTTCACCGGTGATCATTGGGTTTAAAGTTACGGTGTCGATGAATTCCCCCTCCAATAGATCAAAATATGATTTAGACAGGTTGGTGTCGTCGGGATAAAAACCTAAAAACTTGGTCAGTTCCATCAAGAAATAAATATGGAAATTGGTGATTTCTGTATTTTTATCCAACCATTGCAGCGCACTTTCCACATAAAAAAAAAGGTCCTCGTTACACTCTTCTTCCTGAATGCTGTTCGCCAACATTTCAGCCAAAAAAAGAACGATGGCATTCTTTGAAATGTCGGAATGCAAGGTGCTGTAGGGGTAGGAAACCCTCACCTCACGAATTGACTCCAACGTACCTTTGTTCTTGTGGTTAGCTACTACTTCCAATTGTGTCAGCGGTTGAAAATAGGCCGATTTCAATTTCCCTTTTTTAGCCGTCAACACCCCTTTGAGCAAGTATGATTTCAGCCCATCGGAAAGGGTAAAAGCCTTGACGATCAAACTCGAGTCGCCATATTTTAGGACCGATAAAACAATTGCTTTCGTAGTAACCTGCATGATGGGTTGTTAGCTGACCCCAAAGATAAGTGGAAAAAACTCGAAGTCGAAAACTCCAAGTTGGGAGTATTGCATCGTGATATTTCAACCTCAATAAAAAACCTGTCAATTTTTTATAAAACTGACAGGTTTATATTCGTACTTCGAATCGGTAATTTTACACCTCTAGATCACCCCTTGGGCCAACATGGCATCGGCTACCTTAACGAAACCAGCTATGTTCGCACCCTTAACGTAATTGCAATAGCCGTCGTCCTCTTTACCATATTCGATACAGGAATCGTGTATGTCCGACATAATCCCTTTCAAACGTTCATCTACCTCTTCCCGTGTCCAACTGATACGCAATGAATTCTGTGACATTTCCAAACCTGAGGTGGCTACACCACCCGCGTTGGAAGCCTTGCCTGGGGCGAATAAGATCTTGGCATCGTGGAAGGCATGTATCGCTTCAGCTGTAGAAGGCATATTGGCCCCCTCGGCAACACAGTTACATCCATTTTTTATAAGTTCTTTCGCATGCTCAAGATTCAATTCATTTTGGGTGGCACAGGGTAATGCGATATCACATTTTACACTCCATGGCTTTTTACCTTTATGGAAGGTCGCGGAAGAATACTTGTCGGCATACTCAGAAATACGTCCCCGTCTGTTGTTTTTTAAATCCATTATAAAAGCCAACTTATCGGCATCAATACCTTCCTTATCATGAATATAGCCACTGGAATCTGACATTGTAACAACCTTACCTCCCAGTTGTATCACTTTTTCTGCAGCGTACTGGGCCACATTCCCCGAACCAGAAATAACTACGGTTTTTCCATTTACATCATCATTCTTGGTATTGAGCATACTTTGTGCAAAATACACCGTACCGTAACCGGTTGCTTCAGGACGAATTTTTGACCCCCCCCATGAAAGCCCTTTTCCTGTAAGTACTCCAGTAAACTCGTTTCTTATTTTCTTGTACATTCCGAACAGGAAACCAATTTCCCTTGCGCCTACTCCAATATCACCGGCAGGTACATCGGTGTTAGGTCCAATATGCCTATTCAACTCTAACATAAAGGCATGGCAAAAGCGCATTACCTCATCATGGGATTTTCCTTTAGGATCAAAGTCAGACCCTCCTTTACCACCACCCATCGGCAAGGTGGTCAAACTGTTTTTGAAAACCTGTTCAAAGGCCAAAAACTTTAGGATACTTGCATTTACTGTTGGATGAAAACGCAACCCTCCCTTATAAGGTCCGATTGCAGAATTCATTTGAATACGGTATCCCCGATTCACATGTATTTCACCCTTATCGTCTATCCAAGCAACTCGAAAAGAAATCAATCGCTCTGGTTCGACCATCCGCAAAAGAATGTTTTTACCATGGTAAATCTCGTTATTCACGATGTACGGAATTACTGTTTCAGCAACTTCCTGAACTGCTTGTATGAATTCTGGCTCATGACCATTTCGGGTCTTTACCTCGTCCATGAATGTTTTGATTATTGCCTCCATATAGAATCAATTATGCTTTAATACTTTTGATTTTTGTTGAATTTAGAATATAACGGCAAAATTATAATATTCCTATAATTTAAACCCTGTTTTTTTAAAAATACTGTAAAAATGTTTCCGTATGTCGGTTATCAATTATGTAATATACAATCCCTCCTGCTTCTGATCAGTCGCCTTTTGACTGATACTGCGGTAATTTACTCCCTCAACGCTTGTTCCAAATCGGCTATAAGGTCATCCTTATCCTCAATACCCACACTCAACCGGATCAGCGTATCGGAAATACCGACTTTTTCACGCTCTTCACTAGGAATACCGGCATGCGACATACTGGCAGGGTGCCCCACTAAGCTTTCAACCCCACCCAAGGATTCGGCCAAGGTGAACAATTTCAATTTTTCCACAATGCGAATGGCCTCATCAAAACTACTCCCTTTGGGAATAAAGGAGATCATTCCGCCGAACCCGTTCATTTGCTTTTTGGCAACATTGTGGTTTGGATGATTTTTGAAACCCGGCCAATAGACATGCTCGATCTTAGGATGTTTGGCCAGATATCTTGCAATCACACGCCCATTCTCGCAATGTCTTTGCATACGAACATGCAACGTCTTGATTCCCCTGAGCACCAAAAAACTATCCATAGGACCACAAACCGCCCCACTTGCATTTTGAATAAAATAAAGCCGATCCGCCAATGCCTTTTCTTTAACGACAAGCCCCCCGGCAATTAAATCACTATGACCACCAAGGTACTTGGTTGCGGAGTGCATCACAATATCGGCCCCTAAGTTCAAAGGTTGCTGCAAATACGGTGAGGCAAAAGTATTATCGACCGCCAAAAGCGCCTTGTGCTTTTGGGCTATTTTTGATACCGCGGCGATGTCTATGATGTTCATCATCGGGTTGGTCGGGGTTTCTACCCAGATCAATTTTGTACGTTTATTGATGTAGTTCACTATATGCTTGGGGGTCTGCATATCTATAAAATGAAACACGATGCCGTATTTTCCGAAAATCTGTTTAAAAAGACGGTAGCTACCACCATAAAGTTCACTTGAGGTTATTACCTCGTCCCCTGGATCCAGTAATTTGATTACAGTATCAATGGCTGCCAACCCACTTGCAAAGGCAAGTCCGTAGTGCCCATCTTCAATACTGGCCAATGCATTTTCGAGGGCCGAACGTGTAGGGTTGGCACTACGGGAATATACAAACCCCTTATGGCCTCCAGGGGTCGTTTGGGCATAGGTCGAGGTTTGGTAGATGGGGGGCATTACCGCACCATAGGCTTTATCGGGTTCTTGTCCGCCATGAATGGTTTTGCTATTGAATTTTAAATTTCCTGTTTCCATAGGTCAAAATTTACCATATAAAAGTATCGTTATCTTTTGGAGATTGCAATGAAGCTGTAATTTAGCACTTCAGAAACCCAAGACACCTATGAAAGTCCCAATACCCCAAATACTTTTCTTTTTATTGTTCCTAGGATGTAATGAGGAAAGCAAACTTGCCTACGAGCCCTTGACAATTTCCGATACTGCTTGCGATTCATGTCCAAAGATCGGTGTCGAGATTCCGAAGGCTTTAGATCGAACCAAACTTGCAGACACCATTAATACGGCCTTAGAGGAGGAGCTGATTTCCCTATTGGTCTATGATGACGATATTGAGGCATCAACTGTTTCAGAAGCGATACAATCCTTTAAAAATGGATACACTGAACTTAAAAAATTGTATCCCGATGAGACGACAGGGTGGGAAGCCAAAATAACGGGATCCGTCTCCTATGAAGACAAAGATATATTGACTATTACCCTAAATTCATACTTATTCACTGGGGGCGCCCACGGATATACGACCCGACGGTTCTTGAATTTTGACAAACGAAAAGGAACCGAAATTGAAAACTGGGAATTGTTCAAAGACCGCGAACGTTTTGAGCATTTTGCCGAGACCAAATTTAGAATCCAAGAGGCCATTCCTTTAGGTGACCCCATTAACAGTACGGGTTTTATGTTTGAGGAAGATACATTTTATCTCCCTGAGAATATCGGGTATACCGAAGGAGGCTTAGTGCTGCTCTACAACCAATATGAAGTGGCATCCTATGCCGATGGTGCGATTGAAGTGGTGTTGCCTTATACTGAGGTAAAAGGCTATTTGGCCCGAAAAATAAAATTGTAGCTCTAACCTTTGGTCATCAATACTTTTTCAAGCGAAAGTATTACCCCTAAATGCAAGCCTTCATGGAACAAATTGTAGGCGATGGCATCGTCAATATCCTTCAGGGTAACATTGGCGCTCGTGGTATACTCGGTAAATTCCTTGAAAGTTCCTATTTCATAATCTTCCTGTGCCCATTCGATGGTTGAGAACATGAATCCTTTAATAAGGTCAAATTCCTCATCAGTGGCTGTCCCATCGGGCACCGTACCTTTTCTGAATTTATCGACCAACGCGGAAGGTATCTTCAGGGGCAAGCCAGTTAGTCCATAAACCAATAGTTGCTGTGTTACAACCACATGGGCAATATTCCACCAGATATTGTTCCGATACCCATTTGGGATTTTCAATAGCTGTGCTTTCGGAGTATTGGCGAGAACTTTATATAGTATTTTTCGGTTCTCTAAGGTAATAATGAATAGCTTTTCCAATAGGTACATTTTTTATATGGGCATAAAAATAGCGCTTTTATGGTATAAGTGTAATCCTAATAAGTGGAAAAAATAGTAATCCATTTGAGGTGTAAGCCAACTCCAAGTTCATTTTACCTAATCGAAACGCTTATGGCATTGGTCCTATACCATTTTAAGTCCTTTAAATTAAGACGTACGTCAAATAAGTTGTATTTTTCTATGAAAAAACAACTATCCTTGAAAAGATGTATCGTAATGGCCGCGATGATGGCCATGGTGTTTTTCTTACTTTGTTCCTGTTCCGACGACACAACCATTGATGTTGTGGGCGGAGTGGCGAATTGTTCCGACGGTATTCAAAATGGAAATGAAACAGGAATCGATTGTGGTTGGGTATGTTCCAATACCTGTGAAGCCAAAAACGGATTGGAAGGCCATATTGTGGCTAGGGTCATTCTTGACAATACGGTAGAATATAAGCTAACTGGCCCCTTGATCATTCGCGATGGTGGGGAGCTTGAAATACGGGAAGGAACCATAATCAAAGCACAAAAAGACGCAAACGCATATATTTCCGTCGCACAGGGGGGCAAACTCTATATTTATGGAAAGCCTGATGCGCCGGTAATCATCACCTCCGATGCGGACAATCCGGCCCCCGGGGATTGGGGGGGCATTGTCATTTGTGGAAAAGCACCCACCAATAGGGGAGAAAATGCCCGATCTGCACTTGGGGACCTGTTTTATGGGGGCAATGAACTTGAGGATTCTTCGGGCACCCTCCAATATCTTAGGGTGGAATATACCGGGGCATCCTTTGAAGAAACCACCACTTTCAACGGCATTACTTTTTTTGGCGCTGGGGCATTCACGAACTTGGAACACGTACAGTCCTATCAAGGCAAAGGAAATGGGTTCGCTTTTTATGGTGGAAATATCAACCCAAAATGGCTTATTGCGAGCAACCACCAGGGAAATGGGGTTGCTATAACGGATGGTTGGACCGGGAACGCAGCATCGTTGTACCTCTCAACCAATGCAACGTCTGGCATACGAACCTCAAACAATGAAACTGATGTGATGGCTACCCCCTTAACCGCAGGTGCCATTAAAAACGTCTCTATAATCGGACCGGTAAGTGAAGGTGCCTTGCTGTTCGATCAAGGAGGCGGAATCGGCACCATCGACAGTCTATATACCAACAGTACCCCTTTGGGAATCAAGGTGGATGGCCCGGAAGCAACTTCAAAAATCGATACTGGGGAATGGCAGGTAAACACCATTCAATTCGATACCACTGACGAAGGTTTTTCTGTGACCAACTATACCGGTCCGAATGTTTCTTTTTATTCCGAGGGTTTGACATCGGGCTCGGGAAACAATGCCAATTTTCCCGATTGGGCGATGGGTTGGGCCAGGGAAGATTAGTTTTGGATTATTCCACAAAAAAGGTTTCCCGTATTGAAACCGGTTCCCCAGTATCCAAAATCCCTTCGAGATCAACTTCGAATTCACCCGTTACATCCGAGGTAAAAAACCTGATACTGTCCTTTTTGCCATTCAATATCACTTGTGGTTTCCAAAGCAATTGCAACCGGTCATCGGGTAAACTGAAAGCTGTGGTCGGGTCGGGTGCATCATATCGCTGGGTAAAATAATGCTTTCGCAACTGCGGTTTAAGCATCTGGAATCGTTTGATGTTGGAATCTACAACATTTTGGTCATAATCCGATTTCTTGGTTTCGAAAACGATGGCCCCTTGGAATATTTGGGGACCAAATACATATTTGTCCCGAAATACACGAATGGTGCTCAAGTTTCTAGCATCATAATCCAATAAGCTTTCATGCTCCTGAACAATGATACCATCAACAATGACCAAGGGCAAAAGGTCAGGGTTAGAGATCAGGTCCATACTTTTCACTTCGATTTCCTCCCCGTTTTCCGTATTTCGACGAACCCAAACGTCTTTGATAATCTCCAAAAGTGCCTCCCGTACCGATCTGAAATCGGTATAATCCGCCATGTCATAATTTCGAACATTTTGATCGGCAAAGGGCAAAACATGGGTGGTAGGCAAGATCGAATCGGGTTTAAATCTAAAATAGGCACTTTCAATCTGGTTATGAATGCTTCGCTCCCGAATACTTTCAGCGTTCTGCTGACCTATTTTCAATTTTTTAAACGCCATTTGCGAATAGTCCGGCGAAACAGGTTGATCCCATTGCACATCGAGCCCAAACCTGTTTTTGCCCAAAGCTTGTACGATCACTTGATCCCCAGAATAGGCCTTGTCAAGATTGATATAATAAACCCCCTCGGCATTGGTCTGGGCTATCTTGAATTGATACTCCTTACCCGGCAAGGAGATGGCCACATTCTGATTGGCGATCGATATTCCTTCCTTAATGGCCATCACCCGACCGGAAAGCAGTTCGCCCCTAAACTCAGGCAAATGTAATATAGATGAACCGTCAAAGGAGCCTTCAATAGCTTTGGCGAAAATCAACCCAGAATTCATAGGTATCCTTTCGTGTTGTGGCAGGCTATCCTTTTGTCGCACGGATAGGGAGTAGTTACCCGACGCCAAGTCACTATCCGAATTCAAGACCAGCCTTACTTCAGACCGTTTGGAGTAAGTACGCTTCCCAATCCCGATTTTTATTGGACCGACCGCTGTATGGACCACACGGGAAGGATTCAATACCTTGGCATCTTTGACTGCCACCGAATCCTTTAAACTATCGACTTGTTTTACGGGCACGGACATAATCGCTTTTTGATCAGCTTGGTAGGGATTGATGATGCTAATGTCATTTTCAAAGAAATATGCTTTCCCGAAATTTTTCATCCAGTTGGTATAAGCAATCAGTTTATAATTTCCGGAAGGGAGAGAAACAGGCACAAAATAATCGCCTTGCCCTTTGCCCTTCTGTAACCTGACCTTATGACGAAAGACCACCTCGAGATTCTCATTGATCAGTTCAACATAGGCCATTTTACTGATATCGCTCAATACCTTGGCTTTTAAATCGAAACAATAAACTTTATAGTACAGATATTCGGCAGGAAATAAGAGGGTGGTATTAAAATGGACATATATGTTTTCAGGAGCAATGGCCGCAAAACCTTGGGCCTCTTGCTTGTCTATGGCAATAGTCTGCCCATTGACCGCCGGGCCGAACATACACAACAAGAGCGCTAAGGAAACTACTTTCTTCATGATCATCTTATTATTCCTCCCAAAAATCAGGTACTTTATTACTTCCTAAAACGGTACAGTCGCCACATTCGGGACGAATCATTAAAAACGGTCCCGTACCTATGGTCTCGTTCGGGTTGCGATTATAATCATAGAAACGCAACCGGTCTTCGTAAATGGCATTGAGCAATTCCCGTTCTCCCAACCTACCAGAAGTGGTTGGGGCTGTAAAAAGACAGGCGGTGGTATGGGGTGGTTTTTCCTCATCCGGATAAAAATCCTCATAATCAAAGAATATACGCTTTTGGTCCACCGAAGAGACCTCAAAAAAACCGGCCACATTCTCCCCCGAACCATCGGTTGCCAAAATATTGCCCCCTAAAAATCCAGGTTGGTCTTCTGAAAAAATATTCTCCGATGATTTTGAAAGCCCTCGTAAGGTTTCGTAATAGGCAAAAGCCGCAGGGTTCTGGACATGCTGCTCTACCAGTATGCTATATCGATACGAAATGATATAGTTGTCGTTTTTGATAAATCTGACCATAAAGCGCGTAATCCGATCCTCAGCAAGACCCAACGTACTATGTATCAAGATTTCCTTTGCCATATCCGTTGCATAACAGACCTGCTCTTCCCGCTCCCTTTGAATTACATTCAAGGAGAACGTATCCTCACCTTCGCTAATGACCACAGCATCATAGGGGCTCCAATATGGAGCGATGATCTTGTAGGTTTCCTCAAACTTGAAATGATAATATCTCGATTGGGCTTCAGGGTCGTAACTATCCACGAATATGCCGATACCCTCTTCCCCATCGTCATTGGTGGTGCGTTCTGCATATAGATCTTCAAGGGTTGTCGTACTTGGCAGTTGCATGGCTTCCGAAGTATATGATCTACCCTCTTGGGTCTCAATAGAAAGGGAGTAGGCAATATCAGGTCGGGCCGCAAAAGTTTCCAAAGAAAGGTAGGTTCCGGGATCGGTCTCCTCAAAGGGATATACACTGCCATCGTCCCCGATGATCTGTACTTGGGCATTCGATTCGCCACGGGGTCCGTCTTCCTCAAAACGATAGGATCGCGTTAAACGTACTTCTTGCCGAGTGAGTTCATTGGTGAGGTTGGCATTTACCACCAACACATCCTCATAATCCGCCACTTCCCCTTCATAGGGTTCAACACAACCAATCATAAACAACAGAAATGAGAACAATATAATCTTGCTACTTAATTTATATGGGCGATATATTGGGATCTTGGTCAATTGTGCATCAAAATTTAAAGTTATAGGTTATCGAGGGTACGGGAATGGCGAAAATAGAGCTTTGCAAGGCTTTGATCTCTCCAGAATCCGACACAAAAAACACCGAATACGGATTATTCCTTCCCAGTACGTTATAAACCGATATATTCCAGAAACTATGTGCCAGCTTTTTAGTCTTGTGGTTTCCTTCGATGTTCAACCCAACATCCAACCGATAGTAATCCGATATGCGATATCGATTGCGGTCGCTATACAGCACATACTCCGCCCCATCAAAGGTATAATTGCCCACCGGAAACGTAACCGGTCGCCCGGTTTGGTAGAGGAAGTTGGTCGATATGCTATAGCGTTTGGTGAACTTGTAATTGAGTACAAGGCTAAAATCATGGGGTTTATCGAAGTTGGACGGAAAATAACGGCCATCGTTCACGCGTTCTTCCCCAAAATCACTATCCAATTTCAATAAGGAACGGGAATAGGTATATCCCAACCATCCGTTCAGCTTACCTGCATTTTTACGGATAAAGAACTCCAGGCCATAGGCCTTACCGGTACCTTGAAGCACTTCGGTTTCTATGGTCTCGTTCAAAATCAACTTGGCCCCGGTCTTGAAATCGAGCAGGTTTTTCTGCCGTTTATAAAACCCTTCCAAGCTAAGCTCATAGGTGTTATTATCCAAGTTCTTATAGAGTCCCAAAGCGAATTGATTGGCTTGTTGGGGTTTGATATTATAATCGGACAACTTCCATGTATCGATGGGCGAAACCGTAGTCGTATTTGACAAGGTATGTATGAATTGATAGGTATTGTTGAAACTGGCCTTGAGGGAGAAATCCTCTCCCAAAAAATACCGTGCCGAAACCCGCACTTCGGGTCCCCCGTAGGTTTTTACCACTTCATTCTTATCAAATGTCAAGGTGTCTACAACCGTTCCCGCACTTCTAGGGTTCCCATCTTCGTACACCCTTTGCTGACTACGGCCCAAGGCGGCAAAAAAGGAATACCGTAAGCCGATATCGAGTAAGAGTCTGTCGTTTATCGTATAGCTATCGGTAAAGAATATTGCGGATTCCAGGCCCCTTTCCTTGGGGATGGCTAAAGGCAAAATAAGGTCTTCGGGGCCTTTCGGTTCTATCTGTCCTGGAAGTACACTGTATAGTTTGCCCGAGATCCCATAATCAAAATTATGGTGCTCATTGAGTAGATACTTCATACGTACCTTCAGTTCGGTTTCATCGATTTGGTATTGCTGTAAAAAATTGTCATTTATACTCCCGTCAAAATCAATATCGAATTTATATTGACTATTGGTCAATATTAAGCTGCCGGCATTTTTTTCATTGAACTTATGGTCCCATTTTAATGAAAATAAGCGATTGCTGTAGCCGTACAATGAATCGGAGGTAATGCTAAAGGCATCCTTGCTATAATATCCGGAGGCACTTAGGCCATTATTTTCGTCAATCTGATGGTTGTATTTCATCATCGCATCGTAAAAATTAGCGCTGCTGTTTTTCAGGGCGACATCTTTCAACGAACGCAACACCCAATCGGAATAGGCTCCCCGACCACCGAGCATTAAGCCCGACTTGCTCTTGATTATGGGTATCTCGACCACGGCATTGGCCGTGACAGGGCCTAAAGAGACTTCCCCCTTGAACTTCTCGGTATCCGGGTTTTTGGTACTGATATCGAAAACAGATGATAATCGCCCCCCAAATTCTGCAGGAATGGCTCCCTTATAGATATTGACATCACTGATGGCAAATGGATTCAAGGCCTGAAAAATTCCAAAGAAATGGGATGGGTTGTACACCACGGCATTATCCAACAAGATTAAGTTTTGGTCCGTTTTCCCACCCCTAACATTAAATCCGGAAGCACCTTCCCCGGCCGTAGTAACGCCCGGTAAAGTGGTTGCCACCTTCAAAAGATCACGTTCGCCCAAAACCAAAGGAATGTTCTTGGATTCCTCGGCCCCTATTTTAGTGTTTCCCGTGGTCGCATCATCCACATTACTGATTGCATTGGCACTGAGGACAATTTCATCCAAGAGTTCATAATTCTCCTCTACGCTGAAATCATAGCTGCCATTGTTGTAAATTACAATATTGGTCTTAGTACTTGCATATCCTAGGGAGCTGGTTTCGACTACATTTAGGCCAACAGGCAGATTTAATATATACCGCCCCCTATTGTCCGTTGTTGTACCAATCCCCAATGCCCTGACTATTAGGGCCATATTCGCTACAGGTTCATTGTTGGCTACGTTATTAATGGTTCCCGAAAGTCTAAACCGTTTCTGGGGATAGCTCTTTTGTTCCTTGCCTATGCGTACGGTCTCTATTTTTTTATTTGAGTCCGATTCCTTCTCCGATAAAAAAATGTTCGTCGGGCTTTCGGCCTCCTCGGATTCAACTGTCGTGATTTCTGTTTCCCCAAAAAAGTTTTCTGGCAGATCACTGTAAATTCTATTGTTCTGGGTGATGATGATGCGGTGATCGGGGGTTATGAAAAAATTGAGTTGGGTATCGGCCAAAAGATCTGAAAGTATTTCCTCCAATGAAGTGTTCGTAAAATGTTTGGTGACCGTTTTCTCCTGTAGCCATTCTTCGGCCACATAAATGGTGCCGCCGGATTTTGCCTGTACTTCTTCCAACGCCTCCGCCAAACCGATATTTTGAAAATCGAAGGAGAACTTCCTTAGGCCTTCTTGTGCGCTGACAAAAAAGAGGGATAATAATGCTAAGATGAGCATGTTGCCCTTCATAGGTCATTTTCTGTTTTAGGTTCAAAAACCGTATCGAAGTCGGATAAAATAGATATATAATAATACTCCGGGTCACTTTTCTTCAACTCATTGTATTTGGCGGCCAAATCATTGATCTGTTTTCTATACTCCGGAAAAAGTGCAGTGATGTGGGTAAGCGATTTCACTTGGGTCATTTCATCATTCAGGCGCATATAATACGCACGGCGGTCCTTGAACTCATGGTATAGCGATTTGCGATCTGATTTTTTTAGGATCCTCTTCCTGTGTTTTTTTAGAAACGTGAAATGGTCCCCTTCCACGAGCACTTCAATAAATCCTGAAGCGGGCAATTCCCTATCCTCCTGTATGGAGAGGTTCACGAACCGATGGCCTTCAATCTCAAATTCCGTAACCCTATCCTTTATCAATTGAACTGCTTGGGAACCATATACCCCTGCATAATATAGTAAAAGTGCATCCCCATAAACATCATATTTCATTTTATACCCAAAATACTCCTGCCCGTCATAGGTCACCGAACCAAGGATAAAATCAGGACTATAAAAGAATTTATGTTTGGAACCCAGAACCCTGAATTCTTCCTTATAGGCAAATCCAGCGAAAACCCCTGAATTAATCAGGCCAATCGTCGCATCGAACTGGGAATACCTGTTGGCTTCCTTTAAATCCTGAGCCCTAAGGACCCCCATACAGGAAACACCCCAAACCAAGGCGTTAAGAACTACGTATAGGCCTACCGCTTTCTTTTTCAAAAGGCTGCTGATTTTACAAGTTATAAGTCTTGATCAATAAATAAACAAGATAGTTAAAATAGTACAATTAAAAGGAATTGGGTTTCTTTGCAAGACACGATATGATGGCAACTGAAAACTGCACAACATGAAAAAAATATATTATTTAAGCACCTGTGATACCTGTAAAAGAATTCTGAACGATTTGAAGCCGTTGGAAGGTTTTGATCTGCAGGATATTAAAACGGAACCGATCACGCCTTCCCAACTTCATGAAATGAAAGCAGTGGCAGGTAGTTTCGAATCCCTTTTCAGCAAGAGGGCCCGACTTTATAAGGAAAGGGGATTGGCACAAAAAAACCTGACCGAAGAGGATTTTGAAAAATTGATCCTCGAACATTATACGTTTCTGAAACGACCGGTAGTACTGTTCAATGATCAAATCTTTGTTGGCAATAGCAAAGCTGTAGTTGATGCCGTCAAAGAAACCATTCACCCTTGAGCAAACGATCCTTAGCCATTATTGCAGCCATTGGAGCGACGACCATCTATGGGCTGAACCATACCATCGCCAAAGGTGTTATGCCCCATTATGTAGGCGCCTTCGGCTTTGTGTTTTTGCGGGTTTTGGGGGCAACCGCCCTCTTTTGGTTTGTTTCCATTTGGGGACCCAAGGAGAAAATCGAAAAAAAGGATTATTTACGTATGCTTGTTTGTGCCCTTTTTGGCATGGGGGTCAATATGCTTGTATTCTTTAAAGGGTTATCGCTTTCAACTCCCATAAATAGTGCGGTTCTAATTACGACTACGCCCATCATCGTTTTGATATTGTCTTCTATTTTAATCAAGGAAAAAATTGTCCGAAGAAAGGTATTTGGGATTTTTATTGGGCTCCTCGGGGCTTTGGGTTTGATCTTGTTCAGCACAGAAATACGGCACGATGCCCCTAATATTCCCCTTGGTAATTTTCTGATCCTAATGAATTCCTTTTTCTATGGTACTTATTTGATTTTGGCCAAAATATTGATATCAAAATACCATCCCTTCACTTTTATGAAATGGTTGTTCTCATTGGGGATCCTTATTTGCCTGCCCTTTGGTTATCAGGAGTTTGTCGAAATTGAATGGTCGTTGTTACCCTTTGACATCATTTGGCGCATCGTATTCGTGATCATCGGGACCACCTTTCTCACCTACCTATTCAATGTTTTTGCGCTTACCCAATTAAAGGCATCTACCTTAAGTGCCTTTGTTTATTTGCAGCCCCTTATCGGAATTCTCTATGCGCTCGGCACGGGCAAGGATACCTTGACTACCATAAAGATTGTGGCAGCCGCTTTGGTCTTTATCGGCGTATATTTGTCAAGTAGAAAAACTAAATCAGATCTTTAGGTTTTTTCGAAAACTTGCGGGTATCTTCTTTGGTCAGTAGGCGAAAACCCTCTGGCCTTTCAAATTGTTGAAAGCGCTGTAAAAACTGCCCCGAGAGCGGTATAAGTTGTCTTGACCCTAGGCTTATCCATGCGCCCATCATTTCACAATGGGCCACGTTTTTACCGTTACTGTCATAAAAATTATGATGGAATTCGAAGAAACAGCCATCCTCACTCATCCCCATAACCTCCAAGGATACCCTAATGGGTTTGCCGGGGAAAACCTCTTTGAAATAGTACATATGCTCATAAAAAACCACAGGGCCTATCTTATTTTTGGCCAAAACCTCATGACCAAAACCATGTTCCATTAAAAAGGCCATTCGGGTATGGCTCATATAATTGATATAGGACGAATTGGCCAAATGACGATTGGCATCAATATCACTCCAACGTACTTCAAACTCCTTTAAAAACATGTTGCGATAATTAATTCGGCAAAAATACCAATTCCTACAGATAAAGGAAGGAATCAAAGTAATTCTTCAACAATATTATTCAGGATATGGCTGCTCCAAAAACAATCGATAGCATTCAAAACAGTTTCTAGGATAGCATTACTTTTTTGCCGGTTCGTGCAGATTCATTGATCGCCTCCAACAAAACGATATCTTTCATCCCCTCTTCGCCAGGGACCATCATTGGGCGGTTTTCAAAAATGGCCAGGGCATCATCATCCATTTGTCGGGCTTGCTGGTTTTGGACAAAGATGTTCAACAATGACCCGTCAGAGGCTCTTCCCTGCACCCCATTGTAGGCTTGAAAAGGTTGCAGCTCATACCATCCCTTGACACATTCCGCATGTAAAAGGTTCATACTTTGCGTTGCCGTTGTTTTTCCATCCCCTTTACCCCCATTAGGAAAATCGAATTCAAAGATGCTGGTTTCGGGAACTTCCTTAAAGATATTGGGCCGTGTATTTTCATGATGGCCGAGTACCGCAATAGGTTCTTCCCCAAAGGTATATCGCAAGGCATTTATGCAGTAGACCCCGACGTCATATAGAAGTCCACCCCCCAATTCCTTATCCATTCGCCACGTGTTCCCTGGATTGGTGATATTAAACCCTACATGGGCCTTTACCTCCTTTATTTTCCCATAAGGTAGTGTCTTGGCCCATTTGATGAGCTGTTGGGTATTGGGTTCATGTTGCATGCGATACCCAATGGACAGGGATACCTTGTTCTTGGTACAAGCATCAATGATCGATTGGCATTCCTTGGCAGTTTTTGCCATAGGCTTTTCGCACCATACATGCTTGCCTGTATGGGCCGCTTTAATAGCATACTGCGCATGAAGCCCTGTGGGAAGTACGATATAAATAACATCAATATCGGGATTGTCGTCGATACGATCCATATTTTGATAATCATAAACATTCTTGTCGGGAATGTTATAGTTTCGTTGCCATAGCGGAACTTTCGAAGGGGTACCCGTGACTATTCCCCTAAGTTCACAGTGCTGCGTATGTTGCAATGCCGGGGCTAAAAGATTGGTGCTATAATCGCCCAGACCGACCAGACAAACCCCTAACTTTTCCTTTAAAGGCCTATTCTTGAAGGCATATTGCGGCAAGAGGCCGATACCTCCAAGTAAAATGCCGGTCTGTTTTATAAAAGTCCTTCTTTTCTGCATGACGTTGGTATTATTCGATGACATAAAGGTTTCTTACAAGATAGTTATATTTTAAAGCCCGCTATATAACTTTAAGAGTTCCTTAGGGATCAATTGCTTATCCCGTAAGTACACTGTAGTATTATGGTTTAATATCCTTACATTGAACTTTAAAAATACACTATGGCTCAAAAAGCACCTTTCATAAAAGACCTTTCCCTACCTGTAATAGCTGCCCCGATGTTCCTTATTTCCGGTCCACAATTGGTGATTGAATGTTGTAAGAACGGGATTGTGGGCACCTTTCCTGCCTTGAACCAACGTACCAGTGAAGGCCTTGAGGAGTGGCTCATAGAAATCAAAAACGCTTTGGCGAATTTCGAGAAAGTGACGGGCAAAAAAACCGCCCCATTTGGGTTGAACCTCATAGTACACCCCACCAATCCTAGGCTTGAGGCCGATATAAAGCTTTGTGTAAAATATAAGGTACCCTTGATCATCACCTCACTCGGCGCCGTCTCACAAGTGGTAGATGCCATTCACAGTTATGGGGGGCTTGTTTTTCACGATGTCATCAAAAAAAGACATGCCCAAAAGGCAGCTGGAGCCGGTGTAGATGGACTCATTTTGGTGGCCGCTGGGGCAGGAGGGCATGCAGGGACGATAAACCCTATGACTTTGGTAGCCGAAATAAAGAAATTCTATGATAAGACCATTATTTTATCGGGTTGTATAAGCACGGGAAGGGATATCGCATCGGCCCTTCAAATGGGGGCGGATTTGGCCTATATGGGCACGCGTTTCATTAACGTTGAAGAGAGCAAGGCCACCGATGCCTATAAAAAAATGATCATCGAAGCCGGTGCCAGTGATGTAGTCTATACCGCTGCCATTTCTGGAGTACACGCGAATTTCTTAGGCGCCAGTCTAAAAGCTGCCGGTATCACCGAGGACGATTTGAAAAAGGACAGGAAGATAGATTTCGGGAAAGAGCTGGATACAGAGGCCAAAGCATGGAAAACCATCTGGTCTGCAGGACAGGGCGTCGCCTCTATTGAAAATGTATTACCTGTTTCTGAATTGATAGACAACTTGAAATCGGAATTTAAATCGGCCATTGAGGAACAGACGAAAGTGTTGGACGTTTACCCTAAATAACTTGCTTAATCCCACCCAAAAAAAGTATGCCCCTAATATCATCAGACTATAACCCACCCTTATTATTCAAAAATGGTCATTTTTCGACCCTATATGCGGGCTTATTACGAACCGTATCGGGAATAACCCAAGAACGGGAACGAATTTTACTCCCCGATGGGGATTTTCTGGACTTGGACTGGAGCTATGGGCCGCAACGGACCCGTAAAGTGGTTATTTTGTTACATGGCTTGGAAGGTAATGCCCAACGACCCTATATGACGGGAAGTGCAAAAATGGCCAATACCCACGGCTATGATGCCTGCGCCGTAAACTTTAGAGGATGTAGTGGAGAACCCAATATCCTTTATCGTTCTTACCATTCCGGCGCTACAGAAGATTTGGATAGTGTGATACACCATATTTTAAGCGCAAAGATCTATGCCGAAATCTATATCAAAGGATTCAGTTTGGGAGGTAATCTTGCATTGAAGTATATCGGTGAGGACCGCCAGATTTCCGAAGCGATCAAAGGGGTCGTTGGAGTATCGGTACCCTGTAGCCTCTATAGTTCCTTAAAACAACTTTTGCAACCCAAGAACTACCTATATGCAAAGCGCTTTAAAGACCACCTAAAAGCCAAAATGCGGGCGAAACAACAATTGTTTCCTTCAAAAATTCAAGATGAAGATATCACACAAATCAAAACGCTAAAAGATTTTGATGATATCTATACCAGCAAGGCCCATGGTTTTAAAGATGCCTTGGATTATTACACGCAATGCAGTTCCTTGCAATTTTTACCACAAATAACTATTCCGGCACTTATCATCAATGCCAAGAACGATTCTTTCCTGGGTTCGGAATGTTATCCGTACCAAGAAGCTAAGGAAAACGAATCAGTATTTTTAGAAGTACCTGAATATGGTGGGCATGTCGGATTCTACGGAAACCAAAATACCACCTATACCGAAAAGCGTGTTATAGCATTTTTTGATGCGTTATAAGCCCTGAAAAAAAAAGATTCTATTTGCTATCTTTAGGGCTTCAAAAATCAAATACATGAGAAAATTCGTTGCTTTTTTGACCATCACAGGACTTATACTGAGCTGTGGTGGAAAAAAAGAGGAAAAGAAAGGTGGTTTTGAAATGAACCGTACAAAAAAAGAAGTCAAAGCCTTAAATAACGTAGATGAAGTTCCGGTTGACATGAACAATAAAGGGATTGGCCCTATTACCTCGGTTGAATTTGATGCCCAAATCAATACAGAATTGGCCGCGCAAGGGGAAAAAATATATTCGACCATTTGCATTGCTTGCCATATGGCGGAAAAACGTATGATAGGCCCTGCCTTAAAAGGGATCTATGATATCAGAAGTCCGGAATGGGTCATGAATATCATCCTGAATCCCGATGGGATGCTAAAGGAAGATCCCATTGCCATAGCGTTGTTAAAAGAATACAACAATGCGGTTATGCTCAACCAAAATTTAAGCCAAGAAGATGCTAGGGCCATAGCCGAATATTTGCGAACACTATAATTTTCCAAAACGTGGTATTTTAATGCTGTTATCCCTTATATTTATATGGGGCAACAGCATTTTTTGTACCGACATCAAAAGTTAGCTACAAGTAGAACCAATCATATTGTAAAAAAAATGACAGTACTGGCAGTCAAACAAATATTTAAGGTAATAATTGCAGCCTACCAATCTTTACAGCATTGGTTTGCAAACCTTGGCGTTCAAAATACATCCACTATGAAATTATACTTCTTATCGATTCTATGCGCATTGGTTTTACTAAGTTGCGATAGTAAAAAAGAAATCAGTTCGATCAATCCTGAAAATTGGTCAAAACGAAAGATTGACATTACCAAGAAGGACAGTCTTGAATATGGCAAATCGTACTTATCGATATATTCACAGATATACAGTTCCTCGGAGCATAAAACCCATAACCTAACCTCAATGGTAAGCTTGAGGAATACCAGCGATATTGATTCCATATACATCCTAAAAGCAAATTATTTTGACACCCATGGCAAACACGTAAGAACCTATTTTGAAACCCCTATTTATTTAGGTCCCTTGGAAACTGCAGAAATTATCATCGATGAAATGGACGTTTCTGGGGGAACGGGCTCAAATTTTATTTTTGAATGGAAAATACCCATAGGGGGATCAGAGCCATTATTCGAAGGGGTCATGAATTCTACCATGGGGCAGCAGGGACTGTCATTTACAACAGAGGGCAAACGCATACAATAACAACCAGGGCAAGTCGCCCTTTTTTACATATTTAAGGAAGATTCCTTCTTGTTGTAGGATTCAAGTCAAGCATGATCCTCGTTATTTCATAGTGGATTCTTGGGTTGCCTTACACCTAGAATCGATTCTGGTTTATTTCGTTTTCACTAACCAGTACAATTCGTAGGGCCTTAATTTCAAGTTGCCATCCATAAATTGAACTCTCTTGCCAGATATAAGATTTTTAGGGTTTGAACTAGCCCCATAAGACCCCAAGGTGATTTCAGCAATGGTTTGTGATACTTCATCAAAATTACATATCACCAATACCCCTTCATCGTTGTCTGATGGCCTTTCGTATATTAAAATGTGAATATTACGACTGTCATACAAAACCAGGTTGTTTTGATCTGCAAAGGCCCGGTGTTCTTTGCGAATGTGAATTAAATGCTGTAAGGCATAGAATATTTCAGAATGATAGGTTTTTTGGGTATCGAGTTGGGCAATGGCATCCCAATCCTGATGGGGGCGGTTTACCCATCGACTATCTTCTTTTTTGTCACTATCAGAGAGGTAAGAATAGTCGTTTAGGGTTCCTATTTCATCCCCAGCATAAATAAGGGGTATACCGCCGTATGATAGAACAATGCCGTGCATCATGATTATTTTATCAATGGCCTTAGTAATTTTGCCCCGATTCTTTTGTTCAAGGGCCTTTTCCAGTCCCAGCAAGGACGCCGCACTTCCGGTAATCCTTCCATCCCCAGTTTTAGGATTGTACATGAACATATAGCCTTTGGCCGGTGACCAATCGATATTTTGGCAATAATAATCCAGCAAAAATCGGCGGTGCAATTGGGCGTTCCAGCCAATATCATGAATGTGGTGATCTTCGAACCCTAGACCTATATCATCATGGCAACGTATATAATTGATCCATGTGGTTTCTTTGGGTTTTTCGGGTAGATTATGAATATTTTTATAAAGCAGGACCGTTTTTTTTGTGGCGATGGCATCCCATAACAGGGCCATTAAGGTCGCATTATAAGCAATTTCACATTCGTTTGCCTTCAACGTCCCTGAGCCGAAATATTTAATTATTTCATTGGGCGCTACTATAGCCTCCGCCAAAAACACGACCCCTGGTGCCAGTACCTGCAGACACATCCTGAATAATGAAATAAGGGTATGGGCTTCGGGCAGATTTTGGGACAAGGTCCCCAATTTTTTCCACATAAACGCCAAGGCATCCAATCGTACAACATCCACGCCTAGATTCGCGAGTTTCATAAGATTGCCCAGCATCTCTATAAAGACTTCGGGATTTGAATAGTTCAGGTCCCATTGATACTGGTTGAAGACGGTCATGACCCATTTCTGCATTTCATGGTTAAAAATGAAATTGCCAGGGGAGGTCATAGGGAATATTTCCGGAAGCGTTTTTTCATAGGCGTCCGGAAGGGTCCTATCCTCAAATATATGGTAATATCCCTGGTATTTTTTTTCACCTGCCATGGCTTTTTTGGCCCACGGGAATTCATTGGAAGTGTGGTTGGCGACAAAATCCAACATGAGGAACATGTTTTTATCGCGCATTTTTTCAGTAAGCCTCAAAAGGTCTTTTTTCGTACCAAACCTTGGGTCTACCTCATAATAGCTGTTTACCGCATATCCCCCGTCGTTTTCACCCTTGGGTCTTGGGGTGATTGGCATAAGATGAACGAAATTCACGCCTAATTTTTCAAAATACCCTAGTTTGTCTTCCAAACCCTTAAGGTTATCATTGAAATGATCAACATAAAGCTGCATACCGACCAATTGTTCAGACTGAAACCAATTTCCTTCCTTTAAACGGTTTATATCCAGCTCCTTAAGGGAAGAAGGTCTTTGTTCAAAAAGTTTAGGAAGTGATATCAATAGCTGGTTGAAGGCGTTTTCATGCGCTTCTTCAGGATACAGTGAAAAAAATAAGTCCTTGATCAAGGTGAGGTTGGTAGCCAACCTTTGTTCATAGAGCGCATTAAAATCAATGGCTTTGGTCTTTTTTTTGGAATCAAAAGCAAGGTACTTATGAAGGGATGCCTGATTCATTCGGTAGCGTTGAGTTGTTTCAGGTTGGGTAGGGACGGGATTGCCCCAAAGTTTGTGGTTGTAAGTGCCCCTGCCTTATTGGCCTTCTTTACCATATCTATTAACGGCCCTGTATCTTTTAGAATTTCGATGGGATCATGCAAGTTCGCTATTTGGTAAAGCAGGCACCCGATAAAGGCATCCCCGGCCCCTGTGGTATCCACTGGGTTTACCGGTATACTGGGGATGGTGTGCTTTGTTTTTTTCGTACTTAGCAACGTACCTTCCCCACCCAAGGTAATGGTAATGACCTGTGTGCCTATTTCGTGCAGAACCGCACAACATTCCTCTAAATCGGTCTTGCCTGATAGCAAACGGGCCTCTTCAAGACTGAATTTGCATAAATGGGCTTTTTGCACAAAAGGCATGCATTTTTTTATAAAGGTATCTTCTTCGCCCTTCCATAGATCACCCCGAAAATTGGGGTCAAAACTGATAAAGGAATTTTGGGTGAGGGCATCAAAAAAGTACCGTCCATACGCGGCCTCCAAATCTCCCCCTAAAAGGGCAGTGGCAGCACCAAAATGCACCATATTGTCTTGAAATGAGTTTTTTATGCTGGAATCATACTTCAATTTTCTATCCGCGCCCCGGCTAAATACAAAATCGCGTTCCCCATCTTCGGCTATAGAGACAAAAGCAATTGTAGTAAAGTACTTTGAGCGTTGTGCCAAACTTATATCAACATGGTTATCCTTTAAAATGGCCAATAAGAAAGAACCGAATTGATCTTGCCCTACACAACCAATAAATTTACTCAACCCGCCTAGTTTGGCAATAGCGCAGGCTACATTTGCCGGAGCCCCTCCCGCTTTTTTGGTAAACACATTCGCTTTGGCAAGATCGCTTCCCTGATTTTCAGCAACAAAGTCGATCAGCAATTCACCAATACAATAAACTTTCTTCATAATTTTATGGACTAATATGCCCAAGGTACTGACAAAAAGGGATTTATTCCAAAATTTTATATGAATTTATGGTGAAGAATGTCTGGGAAGCATCATAGCATAAAGACTCTTTGGCGGCAGCCTCGATAATACTATTTTCCCCTACATCTTTAGATTGGGATACATTTGTTATTCCCAACCCCCTTTTCACGATTTAAGTGACTTCAATTAGCATGACGTTTCCCGTGACACCCCACAAATATCCTAACCTGAATCATAAATATCGACCACTCTGGCTTTATAGATAATCTCACCCAGAATGTCGTTCTATGGTGGATCAATCGACGGATCGATTTGATCTTCGACAACGGTTGTTTCAGTGCTATTCCAATTTTGTTCAGGATTGGGTGATGCGAGCCCCGATTTATTACAACCAATAAAATAATGGTAGTGCAAAAAAGCGCATTAAAATATAGATAATACCCTCTATATTCCAACGCGCTTTGATGTATTGTTCTGTATTCCTTACCTCGTTAACCACATTTGGAAGAACCACAATCCGTACAGGTGAGGCATCCTTCTTGGT
Source organism: Maribacter sp. (assembly GCF_049667165.1). GTDB lineage: Bacteria > Bacteroidota > Bacteroidia > Flavobacteriales > Flavobacteriaceae > Maribacter_A. The sequence goes on along the minus strand of NZ_JBATHS010000164.1, from coordinate 19,077 downwards.
AGATCAAATTGGTGGATTTACAATTGTCACATTTTTGGCCTTTGGCCATGGTACCGTCTTCCACGAAACGTTTTAAGGCACGGGCTACCCCATTTTTCCAGGTATTGATCGATTCCCCTTCCAATTGTAGGCTATTGATCAATTCCACTATTTTCTCAATAGGCATACCATGCCGTAAGGTGCTTGAAATCAATTTCGCATAATTCCAAAATTCTGGATTGAATTTATGTGAAAGCCCTTCTATGGTCGTCTTATACCCCCTTTTGTTCGTGTACTGAAAATCGTAGCGTGAGGTGCCGTCTTCATTTCTATTTTTGATGATCACACCATCCTCTACCCAACGGGGAATCAAGATCCCGTCCTCATCATCGGCCAATCCGGTAAAGATTTCATAGGGTTTGTCCTCAATAAGTCCGATAAAGGCAATCCACTTATCCTTATTGTTCTGGAAACGAACAATATCAGCCTCTAATACTTCGGGGCGCTTAGTAGGAAAGGAAGTCAGGGTTTCTTCCGCTTCGGGTTCATTGGAAAGCAATACGCCAGATCGCGAACCATCGCGGTATACCGTTACCCCTTTGCAGCCTGCTTTCCAGGCTTCCAAATACAATTTACCCACCAATTCTTCCTGGGCGTCATTTGGTAAATTAATGGTAACGCTGATGGAGTGGTCTACCCATTTTTGTACCGCCCCTTGCAATCGCACTTTGCTCAACCAATCCACATCATTTGAGGTCGCCTTGAAGTATGGTGATTTTTTTACGATCTTATCAAGGGCGGCCTGACTGTATGATTTTTCAGTATCGAGGCCATTGGCTTCCATCCATTGTTTGAACCTATGGTGGAAAACCACATACTCTTCCCAAGAATCACCGACTTCGTCAATAAAAGTGACTTTTGAATTCTTATCATTGGGATTTACTTTTCTTCGTCGCTTATAAACAGGAAGGAAAACCGGTTCTATGCCCGAAGTGGTCTGTGTCATTAGACTTGTGGTACCGGTCGGGGCTATAGTCAACAATGCAATATTGCGACGACCGTATTCCAACATTTCATAATATAACTTTTCATCGGCTTCTTTGAGGCGTAGAATAAATGGGTTGTCCTTTTCCCTTTCCGCATCAAAAATCTCGAATGCCCCACGTTCCTTGGCGGCATGGACCGAAGCTCGGTAGGCCTCCAAGGCAATTGTTTTATGCACTTCGACCGAGAATTTATTGGCATCATCACTTCCATAACGCAACCCTAAAGCTGCCAACATATCACCCTCAGCGGTAATGCCGATGCCGGTACGCCGACCGTTGATGGCTTTTTCCTTTATTTTTTGCCATAACCGTATTTCCACGGCCTTGGTTTCTTCCAATTCGGGATCAGCAATGATCTTGGCCAAAATACCATCTACCTTCTCCAACTCCAAGTCAATGATATCATCCATGATGCGTTGGGCCGATGCAATATGTTTTTTAAAGAGGGGGAAGTTGAATGCGGCTTTTTCCGTGAATGGATCTTCTACATAAGAGAAAAGATTGATGGCCAATAATCTACAGGAATCGTAAGGACACAAAGGAATTTCCCCACAAGGGTTGGTCGATACCGTTTTATAACCCACATCCGCATAGCAATCGGGTACCGATTCATTGATGATCGTATCCCAGAACAAGATTCCAGGTTCTGCGGATTTCCAGGCATTATGAACAATTTTGCCCCATAACTTATTCGCTTCGATGTCTTTCGAATATTTTGGATCTTCACTGTGTATCGGAAACTTTTGGGTATAATTCGTGTTGTTCTCCACCGCCTTCATGAACTCATCATCAATCCTTACGGAAACATTGGCACCGGTAACCTTGCCTTGTTCCATTTTGGCATCAATGAAATCTTCTGCATCTGGGTGATTGATGGAAACCGATAACATCAAGGCACCTCGGCGACCATCTTGGGCCACTTCCCTTGTTGAATTGGAATAACGTTCCATGAAGGGTACCAATCCTGTCGAGGTCAATGCCGAATTTTTTACGGGCGAGCCCTTGGGTCGTATGTGGGAAAGGTCATGGCCTACACCACCTCGACGTTTCATTAACTGTACCTGCTCTTGATCTATTTTCATAATCCCCCCGTAAGAATCTGAATTCCCCTCATTTCCGATGACGAAACAATTGGACAGTGAAGCGATTTGATAGGGGTTGCCAATACCAGCCATAGGGCTGCCTTGGGGCACGATATATTTAAAGTACTTGATCAGATCATAAACCTCCTTTTCTGACAAGGGATTGGGGTATTTTTGCTCGACCCGACTTATTTCCCTGGCGATTCTGTGATGCATATCGTCGGGGTTCAATTCGTAGATATTCCCATTAGAGTCTTTAAGGGCATATTTATTAACCCATACTTGGGCTGCTAAATCATCGCCTTTGAAATAGGCCAAACTGGATTGATACGCTTCTTCTTGGGAAAAAGTTTTTGCTTGGGATGGTACTGTTTTTAATTGCATTTGTGAATGATATGGTTTTAGGTGCTTAGTAAGAAAGTATAAAAGTAGACAAAAAGAAAAGAATTCGTTTATGACAAATATCATAATGTATACAAGAAAATATGGTCAATATCCTGATTTACAGTTAACTAAAAAATTATCAACAAAAAAAAGTTAACAAATTTATTTAAGCAATAATATAAATCAAGTAACAAATCAAAACACTGCGAGACCAATAATTTATTGGGTTTTCCACTTTGGAACGTATAAAGAAATCCTTACCTTTTAACAAATTAAAAAAATGGCACCATGAGCTTATTTGATGAAATAAAAAACAAACTGAGTCACGAATTTATAGATATCATTGAATGGTTGGATACTTCAAATGATACGATTGTACATCGATTCGAAAGATACCAGAATGAGATTAAGAACAATGCGAAACTGATCGTACGTGAAGGACAGTCGGCGGTTTTCGTAAATGAAGGACAATTGGCCGATGTCTTTAAACCGGGCACTTATACCTTGAACACGAAGAACCTTCCCATCCTAACAACGTTAAAAGGATGGAAGTATGGTTTTGACAGTCCCTTTAAGGCCGAGGTCTATTTTGTGAACACACGTTTGTTCACCGATGAGAAATGGGGGACCAAAAACCCGTTTATGTTAAGTGATGAGCGTTTTGGCCTGGTCGAGATAAGGGCATTCGGCACCTATAGCTTCCGTATCAATGACCCTGGTAAATTTGTGGTCGATGTCGTAGGTACCGATGGTAATTTTACGAACTATGAAATCAATGAGCACTTAAAGAGTTTGATCGTTACCCGCTTTACCGATACCGTGGGAGAGGCCAACTTGCCCATAGAATTATATGCGGCCAATACCAGTGAGCTTTCTGAAACCTGTCAAGTGGTGATGCAACCTGAATTCGGTCGGGTAGGTATTGAATTGGAGAAATTCTATATAGAGAATGTTTCCATGCCCGAAGAGCTTAAAAAAGAAATCTTTGAATATAGTCGGCTTGATAAATTGGACATGACCAAGCTCTCACAATTCAAAGCTGCCAAAGCCATGGAGGCTGCAGCCAAAAACGAAGGAGGTACTGCTGGTGCAGGTATGGGTATGGGTATGGGCTTTGTTTTGGCCCAACAAATGGGGAACATGATGAGCCAGCCCGGTACCCAACAACCATTTGGCGGGCAACCACAACAAGCAACGGCACCCCCACCAATGCCCACACAGGTCGTATATCATTATGCGGTAAATGGGCAACAATTGGGTCCGGTCACCTTCGATAAATTAAAAGAGCTATTCGCAAGCAGAACCATCAATAGGGATTCCCTGATTTGGAAACAGGGCATGGCCAATTGGGCTGCCTTGAAGGATATCGAAGAATTGAAGGTATTCTTAGGAGGGAGCACCCCACCGCCATTACCAACAGCTTAAGCACCATATAAGTATTTCTTGAATTTCCACTTTGATATGGAAAAGGCAGCAATTGTATATGGAAGAAACCCTTAATTCAGAAGTCAATAAGTCCTGTGCCAATTGTGGTGCCGAACTTAAATTCAAACCAGGATCACATCAGCTTACATGCGCATATTGTGGTTATGAGGAATTTATTGAACAGGCCAAAAGCAGTTTTGAGGAACTCGAACTCGAACACTACCTTAAGGTCGTAGGGGAAAATGCCTATACCGAGACCATAGATCTCTTGCATTGCAAGAATTGTGGGGCAAATCAACATGTTGAGGAGAATTATAAATCATTGGATTGTGTCTACTGTGGCGAACCCTTGATCCGTGAAGACATTGAAAAAGAAGGTTGGATCCTTCCTGGGGCATTGGTGCCATTTCAGTTGGATGCCAAGAAAGCACGAACCATCTTTAAGAATTGGGTCGGTGGCATTTGGTTTGCACCCAATAATTTAAAACGTGCAGCATTAGATCCAGAGGGTCTTCATGGGTTATATATTCCCTATTGGACCTTTGATTCCAATTTGGTGGCAACATATCAAGGACAACGGGGGGATTATTATTATGAAACCCAAAGGGTGCGTACTAAAAATGGGATGAAGACCCAGCAGGTTCGTAAAACAAGATGGTCATCTGCCTCAGGAGCGGTCAGTGGTTTTGTAGATGACATTCTGATCAACGCCTCAGAAAAAAAGCGAAGGGAGGTTCCCGGAAAAATAGCCTATTGGAATTTGAAGGAATTGGTAGTTTTCAATTCAAAATACCTGGCGGGTTTTGTTACCGAAAAATACACCATCTCCTTAAAAGAAGGCCACCATCAGTCTTTTCAGAAAGCTAAGGAAATCGCATATACTTGGATCCGAAGGGATATCGGAGGGGATACCCAGCGCATCAACCATGCCGATATCAAACTGTCCGATGAAACCTTCAAACACATTTTACTCCCTGTCTATATCAGTTTTTACCGGTATAATGGTAAGGAATACTTTTTTTATATCAATGGGCAAACAGGGGCGTTGAGCGGCACAAGGCCGTATTCTTTCTGGAAAATATTCTTTTTAGTGCTTTTTATTCTTGTTATGATTCTTCTAATTGCGATTTTTGCACAATGAACACAAGAAGGACATTGGTCATAGGTGATATTCATGCAGGTTTGAAAGCGCTTGAACAGGTGCTGCACAAAGCCGGGGTTTCCCAGAACGATAGGTTGATCTTTCTAGGCGATTATGTTGACGGCTGGAGTCCCGTTGTGGAAACAGTCGATTTTTTGATTGCCTTGTCACAAACCCACGATTGTCAGTTTTTACGTGGCAATCATGACGAGCTTTGTTGCCATTGGTTGCTCACTGGTGAGGATAACCCCATGTGGCTTCAGCATGGTGGGGCATCAAGTAGACAATCTTATGCCAAAGCCGATTCTCCAACCATAGAAAAACACATTCGATTTTTTAATGGATTGAAAAATTATTATTTGGATTCGGAGAACCGTTTATTTCTACACGCAGGGTTCACCAATGTCAAGGGTGTTGCGCACGAATACTTCCCAAAGACCTTTTACTGGGACAGAACCTTGTGGGAGCTGGCACTTTCATTGAACCCTTCCTTACAGGAAAACCATGACCACTATCCTAAAAGACTCTTGCATTATAAGGAGATTTTCATTGGTCATACACCCGTTACCCGAATTGGGGAAACTACCCCCCAAAAGGCGGCCAATGTTTGGAATATGGATACGGGAGCAGCATTTTTAGGGCCATTATCGATGATGGATGTTCTTTCCCATGAGATATGGCAAAGTGAACCTGTGCATACCTTTTATCCGGATGAAAAAGGCAGAAACTAAAATTTAGCACAACTTTATCAAAATTTTATGGATATAATTGTACTTTATTAAAAACAGAAGTATGGTTAAGAAGAATATACGATTAGAGGTTATGCAGGCTATAGAGCCGAGAGTAGGGGAATTTATGGACTCCTACTTGATTCCAGTCGAAGACATTTGGCAACCCTCTGATTTTCTTCCCGACCCTGAAAGCAAAGGGTTTTTAAATGACATTGAGCAATTGCGGGAAGAATCAAAGGAATTGGGCTATGATTTTTGGGTAACCATGGTCGCAGATACAATAACCGAGGAAGCCTTGCCTACCTATGAGGCATGGCTAATGGATGTGGAGGGCATAAATCAACATGAGGGCAAGGAGAATGGCTGGTCGAAATGGGTACGCGCTTGGACTGCAGAAGAAAATCGACATGGTGATGTCCTGAACAAATACTTGTATTTATCAGGGCGGGTCAATATGCGTGAGGTAGAGATCACTACCCAGCACTTAATTGCCGACGGATTCGATATTGGGACCGATAGGGACCCCTACAAGAACTTTGTTTATACTTCCTTTCAGGAACTGGCTACGAATATTTCCCACAAACGCGTTGGACAGATGGCCAAAAAGAAAGGCAATGCCCTTTTGGGGAAAATGTGTACCATTATTGCCGGGGATGAAATGCGGCATCATTTAGCATATCGGGAGTTTGTAAAATCCATCTTTGGGGAAGACCCTTCCGGGATGATGTTGGCTTTTGCTGATATGATGAAGAAAAAAATCGTTATGCCTGCCCATTTTTTACGTGAGTCTGGTGGAACCATTGGTACCGCCTTCGAGAATTTTTCAAATTGTGCCCAACGATTGGGTGTTTATACGGCCCATGATTATATCGATATTCTAAAAAAACTGAATTCTTATTGGGAATTGGATACCGTTAGGAACCTTTCTGACGATGCTGAAAAGGCACGTGATTATTTATTGAAACTTCCTGACAGGTTGCACCGTATTTCGGAACGCATGTCCTTTCCGAAAGACCAATACCATTTTAAATGGGTAGAGGCCAATGGAACCTTATAATATTAAAAAAGCCCTGACGCTACCGTCAGGGCTTTTTTAATGGTTGAAAGGATTATAGCTTTCCGTGGTCATGTTCATCTTGCCACTTGGCAAGTTCCTTCCATTTATTTTCATAACACATTTTCGCTTGCATTGGCCATGAGGCAGGATCGTGGATCTTATAGCGATCTCCACCACCATCAAGGACCTTCTGACAATCTGAGACTGACGTTTCAGAAAGGGCTTTCCAAGTCTTTATACCGGCATCGATGAACATTCCGGAAATTTTAGGGCCAATGCCCTCAACGACTTTTAAGTCATCTTTCTTGATCACTTTGCCCATTGCAGCTTTCGCTGCGGCTGCATCAAAAGGAATTGCTTTTTCATTTGTTGTCAGAGCCGCGGCAGCCACCGCACCGCCTACCCCGGCCATGGCAGCCCCAGCCGTTAATTTGCCTTTGCAGGCATCAAGATCTGCTTGTAGTTTGGCATTTTTATCCTGCAAAAGTTTCAAATCGGCAGAATTATCAATAGTTGTACTATTACCTTTACCTAATAGGTATCCGAAAATAGCACAAAGTACACCTACCAATAGTGGAATTAACCAGCACCAAATATTCATTGTTGAAAAATCCATATTTTATTCGTTTTATATTTTAGTTATTTAGTTTAAAGTGATTACTGTTCGTCTGTTTTGAGCCATACCCTCTTCGGTAGCATTGCTCGCCACAGGTTCATCAGGACCTTTTGAAGTTGTCGTTTACGTTTTACATAAAATACCCAACGCTAAAAGCAAAGTTTTACAAAACGTATTCTAGCGCTACCGGGCCATTCCTTCATTTTGGGGCTCCTTCTGGAATCACAATCCACATTCACTACAACACGTGATGTAGAAATACATTCCGGCCAGAATAGTGATGATTATCCCTAGTAGGTTGGTTGTTTTTTTTGTCATAGTATATACTGATTTAGTGTTTAGTTTACAATGTATTAAAAAAAACTTATATTTTGTTAAAAACCGCCTTTTAAATCCTCTAAATCAAGACGATATATGTTCATTTGTCTTACCGCTTAAACCCCTTTCCTGTATTGTGGTCATAAAAAAGTAAAGCAGATAATTAAGTTTGATTTAGTGGGCCAAATATTATGGATATGTCAAAGCCAAACCGACCCAGTCACAAAGTGGAAACAGGGATTTTAAATTTTAAACTAGAGATCAGTAAAGAAGTAGCGTTGTTGGGATTATTGCCGTAAACAATGTAAATACCCACATCTATACACTCGTTACGACCAGTGGTACAGAAAAACTTGATTTCACCCGTAATATGATGTAAGTTTAAGTATTCAGGAACATAATAGAACCCATTAGTATGAAAGCGAAAATTAAAAACTTGTTGATTTTTTGTTGTATGGTCGTTGTTCTAGGTACCCAAGCGTTGCTCGAAGGGAGTTGGAAAGTAGAACCTTCCAAAAGCAAAAGGGTAAAGGCTTGATTTTTTAAGCGGAGCAAGCAAAAGGATGGAAATACAGTAATTTCTTTATAATTTGAGTTAGTTAGTTAGTTAGGTAAACCCGCTGACCGTTTGAGCCAGTCAAGCTAATGGCATGACGAAGGAGCTAAAGGGTCAGCGGGTTTCTCAATGGGTTAGAAGTCAAATTTAATGCCTTGGGCCAAGGGCAATTCGGTCGTATAATTGATTGTGTTCGTTTGTCTTCGCATATAAACTTTCCAGGCATCGGAACCGGATTCACGTCCGCCTCCGGTTTCCTTTTCCCCACCAAATGCGCCACCGATTTCCGCACCTGAAGTACCTATATTCACATTGGCAATACCACAGTCGCTACCTACACAGGAAAGGAATTGTTCTGCATCGCGCAAATTGTTGGTCATTATTGCAGAGGAAAGTCCTTGAACCACTCCGTTTTGAAGCGCTATGGCATTTTGGACATCCCCAGAATATTTAAGTAAATACAATATAGGTGCAAAGGTTTCATGCTGCACGATTTCAAATTCATTCTTGGCCTCGGCAATGGCAGGTTTTACATAACAACCACTTTCATAGCCTTCTCCCTGCAACACCCCACCTTCGACGATGAGCTTGCCACCTTCCTTCACCACTTTTCTTAAGGCATTTTGATACATGGCAACCGCATTGGAGTCAATCAAGGGACCAACATGGTTTTTCTCATCCAAAGGATTACCGATTCGCAATTGGCCATAAGCTTTGACCAAGGCATCTTTTACGGTATCATATATCGATTCGTGTATGATCAATCTTCTGGTTGAGGTACAACGCTGTCCAGCAGTACCTACGGCACCGAAAACCGCCCCTATAATGGTCATTTTAATATCAGCATCGGGAGTTATGATGATGGCATTGTTTCCTCCCAGTTCCAATAATGATTTTCCCAAGCGCGCTGCAACGGCTTGGGCAACGATTTTCCCCATCCGTATCGATCCAGTCGCCGATACCAAAGCCACACGTTTATCTTGGGTCATCATTTCACCAACTTTGTAATCGCCATTGATCAAACAAGAAATTCCATCGGGCAAATTATTGGCTTTAAAAACTTCGGATGCAATATGTTGACAGGCAATACCGCAAAGGGGCGCTTTCTCCGAGGGTTTCCAGACACAGACATCCCCACAGACCCATGCCAGGGCTGTGTTCCAGGCCCACACCGCGACAGGGAAATTAAAAGCTGAAATAATACCCACTACACCTAAGGGATGGTACTGCTCGTACATACGATGTCCTGGGCGCTCTGAATGCATTGTCAAGCCATGCAGCTGTCTTGAAAGGCCTACGGCAAAATCACAGATATCGATCATTTCCTGAACCTCGCCCAATCCCTCTTGATAACTTTTCCCCATTTCGTAGGATACCAATTTGCCCAAAGGTTCCTTGAGCTCGCGAAGTTTGTCCCCAAATTGACGCACGATTTCACCACGTTGGGGTGCGGGTGTGGTTCGCCAAGTTTTAAAAGCTTGGGTAGCCGTTGCCATTACCTTTTCATAATCAGCCTTGCCCGTACTTTTAACCTTTCCGATTAAAGCTCCTTCAACCGGGGAATAGGAAGCAATGATTTCTCCAGAACCAAAGTTTTGAGTCCCTGTAGAGGTGCCATTATTGACTTCTTTTATTCCTAATTTTTTCAAGGCATCAGTGATGCCGAAATCCGTTGCTATTTTTGACATTTTATAACTATTTGATCAAGTATTGTTGAATTTATTACAAAGCTACGAATAATCGTGCTTTACTACATTTGGTGATACCTTTATGTTATCGAATAAAATAATTAAAGTGATAAAAGAAGCAATATGGCTATGATTGCAGGCATTGCCTGTACGAAGAATATTTTCTTATCTGCTGTAAGGGCTCCAAAAATCCCCGCAATGGACACACAGCCTAAAAAGAAAAGTGCAATATTCGATTTCCAGATAGGGTCGGTGATAAAAAAGGTCCAAATAAGTCCAGCCGCCAAAAAACCATTGTACAAGCCTTGATTTGCGGCAAGAGGTTTGGTAGGTTCAAATAATTCCGGCGGAAATTTCTTGAATATTTTTCTTCCCTTTGAAGTCCAAGCGAACATTTCGAACCACATAAAATAGAGGTGCAATATAGCAACCGATCCTATGAGTATATTGATGGCTATTCGCATGACCTAATCGTCTGAGGTAAATCGTTCATCAACAGGCATAACGGTCCCACAATTATCACAGGTCCGCAATTCCTCTGAACCGTAAAAGTGCTTAAAGTGCCCTAAAAAATCTTTTTCAATATCATTTAAGGTAAAATATGCTTCATATAATTTATGGTTGCAGTTGTCACAGAACCAAAGCAGGCCGTCATCAACATTCACATCGGATCTTTTGCGCTCTATAACGAGACCTATAGATCCTTCATGACGAACGGGCGAATGAGGTACCTTGGCGGGGTGTAGATACATGTCGCCAGGGCCAAGTTTCATTGTCTTCTTCTGACGATCTTCCTGGATATGGACTTCGATATTGCCTTCCAATTGATAAAACAGTTCTTCGGTCTCATTATAATGATAATCTTTTCGGGCATTGGGCCCCGCCACGATCATCACGATATAATCCCCGGATTCTTTATACAGGTTTTTATTGCCCACGGGAGGCTTTAATAGATCTCGGTTTTCCTCAATCCATTTATTCAAATTAAAAGGGGGTGAAATTGACATAATTGAAATTTGAATGTTGACAATATGGTAAAAACAATCGTTTACGGCCTTTTAAAAGGCCAGTGATTCAAATGTAAGAAAAGAAAGCGGGACTTTGGGATTAACGATAGAAGAGCTGGGTGAAGTACAAATTACCTTGGGAATCTTTCTTTACGCTAACCGCGGTATGGGTAAAATTGCCCTCCATGGTTTTTTTATGTTCGGTACTTGCCATCCAATTTTCAAAAGCTTCCAGCGCGGAAGCGTAATCCTTGGCAACATTTTCGGCGACAAATTCCGCATTGACCTCAGAGGCTATACTTGAAGCCCTTGAACTAAAACCATCATGACTGAGATTACCTGTAGCGATCATATAATCATTATGATCATTCGCATATTCATAGGCAACAAGGCTCAATTCCAAAGAAGTGTAGCCCAATGAGACACGGTGGACATTTACAATGTCCAACAGCTCATTCTCAACTTCAATGGCATTCTTAGCCTCGATAATATTTGCAGTATCCAATGATTCCTGTGAACAAGAACCTAAAATGATAACAAATAAAAAGAGGAATGCATGTGGCAATCTCATCTTCATACAATGTTCTAAATTGCAAGCAGGTAGACTATAATATAAGTAGGATGAGAATTGGGAGTCTCTTTTTAATATAGTTGAATGGGGTTGTTCAACTGCTGTAATGATAGAGAAATTTGGCGTATAATCATATGAAACTCACTTTATTTTCGATGAAATGCATCCAACATTTCAAAATCGGCAATAAGAACTCCTTATTTTTCTTATTTATGTGGCTTAAACCAAAATTTCAACATCGATTTTGCATCCCGTCCTTAAAAGAAAGGTGTTTTGAAATTTTAATTTCATGATGTTCAGGAATGGATTTTTGTTAAATCTCCACTACTTTTATAATCAAATTAATCGTCCATGAAAATTACCCATTTATTATGCCTGTCATTCATTTTCTTATTTCTTGCAGGATGTACTTCAAAAAAGGATTCCCCATTAGGACAATTTGACGATCTAAGTAAATACCAAGATTATATTTCAGAGGTGAGTCATGGTATTATTTCGGCAAAAAGCGATGTTAGGGTCGTGCTGAATCAACCGATTGAATCATGGAATAATGGCGATGGGTTGGACAGTGACCTACTCCTGGTCACCCCAAATGTAAAGGGGAAAGTGGTCGCCCTGAACAATAGGACAATCGCATTTGTACCCGAAGAAAGTTTTAAACAGGATACCGATTACACGTTTACCTTGGTATTAAAGGATATTATAGACGATTTACCCAAAGACCTTCGAACCATGGTCTTTGGTGTACGGACCCAGAAACAACAGTTCAATGTCTATACCGAGCCTGTACAATCCCATTCAAAAGACCTACAATATATCAATGGACAAGTGCGAAGTTCAGACGTAATGTCATTGTCCAAATTAAAAGAGCTTATCGCTGTAAAGCGAAACGGCAAAGCACTCGAACTGAAGTTTGATGATGCCGTGACCGAAGGCACCCAGTTTTATTTTAAGATCGATAGCATACAACGGGATGAAGATGATACCGAACTAGAAATTTCATGGGACGGTGCTAAATATGCTATCGAAAGCTCTGGAAAGAATATGATCAAAATACCTGGAAAGAGCAATTTCACGATTTTGGATGCCTTGGTACAAAGTGGGGAGCAGCAGCTGGTATTGATCAATTTTTCAGACCCCATTAAAAAAGGGCAAAATTTTAAAGGATTGGTTGTTTTGCAAGGGGTTGATTCGCCTAAATTCTCTATCGATGGGAATACTTTAAAGGTGTATCCCAATTCTGATATAAAAGGTGCCGTCCAAATTGAGGTTTTTGAAGGCATTGAAAGTATCGATGGCAATAAGCTAAAAATGAAATTTGAGGAACTTATGGCCTTTGAGCAACTAAAACCTGAGGTTCGACTTTTATCCAATGGTACGCTTTTGCCCTCTTCAAATAACCTAAAGATCAATTTTGAAACGGTCAATCTTAAAGCAGTTAACGTTTCTGTTTTAAAGATATATGAAAACAACATCCTTCAATTTCTGCAAGGAAATACGATTGACGGGGATTATAATTTACGTTCTGTTGCCCGTCCTATTGCCAGAAAGAGACTCGTTTTAGAGAATCGATTGTCCAACACCAACGGTAAATGGTCTGCCCATGCCTTGGATCTCAAAACCCTCATTACCCCAGATGTTGGTGCTATTTATAGGGTTGAATTTGATATTGAACCCTCATTTAGTTCCTATACCTGTGAATCGACCGATTTTGGGACGGAGACTGATGCCGAGGAAAATTTTGATGAGGAACAAGAAGACAGTTCTTGGGACGGTATAGAAACCTATTATGAGGATAATTATTACAATTATGACTGGAACGAGCGTGAAAATCCTTGCCATACTTCCTATTACTATAACAAGAAAATCGGCATCAATATATTGGCCAGTGACCTTGGGGTTACGATAAAGAAAGGCGTGAACAACAGTTATTTTGTTGCTGTAAATGACATTTTAAACACGAATCCCGTGGCCGGCGCAAAGGTTACGTTCTATAATTATCAACAACAGCCCATGGGTAATGTCATTACGAATGCCGAAGGCACGTCGATTTTTGATGCCGAAAAGATGGCTTATTTCGCCATAGCGGAGAATAACGGACAAAAGACCTATGTAAAACTCAACGATGGCAATGCGCTTTCAGTAAGCAAATTCAATGTAGCGGGAGTTCAATTACAAAAAGGAATCAAAGGTTTTATCTTCGGCGAGCGGGGAGTGTGGCGCCCTGGGGACCCGATATTCCTTTCCTTTTTATTGAATGATAACGCCAACAAACTACCCCCTGACCATCCTGTGAAACTGGAATTGTTGGACCCCTACAATAAAGTGGTCCTTCGGGAAGTCCAAAAATCAGGCTTGAACAATTTTTATCACTTTGCCATTAAGACCGATGAGAATGCCCCTACGGGCAATTGGCTTGCAAAAGTATCGGTCGGTGGGGCTTCATTTACCAAAACCGTCAAGATAGAGACCATCAAACCCAATCGATTGAAAATAAAGACGGCGTTTGAACAGGAAGTGCTTTCTGGTTCTAAGCCGATCAATGGGTCTTTGGAAGTGAAATGGCTCCACGGCGCCATCGCAAAAAACCTTAAAGTGGATGTTACAGCGAAGTTCAATGCCCAACAAACAGGTTTTGATTCCTTTCCAGGTTTTGTTTTTGATGACCCTACCAGGACTTTCACTGCTGAGGAACAACGTGTTTTCGATGGTAGATTGAATTCTGAGGGGAAGGTAGATTTCAGCATGAAAACCCAACTTACCAACAGGGCACCAGGGATGCTCAATGCCGCGTTTATTACCAAAGTGTATGAAAATGGGGGCGATTTTAGCACAGACGTCTTTGTCAAACCCTATTCCCCCTATCAAACCTATATCGGGTTGAATACGCCTAAAGGGGATAAAACCAGAGGCATGTTGTTGACCGACACCAAACACCGTTTTGAGATCGTTTCAGTAGATGAAAAAGGTAATCCGAAAACAGTCATAAATCTCAAGGTGACCATATATAAAGTCAATTGGAGATGGTGGTGGGATACGTCTGCGGATAACCTCAGTAATTTTAGCGGTAGCAATTACCGCGAGATGGTTTTCGATAAAACCTTGAGTACGAATGCAAATGGGAAAGCAACTTTTGATTTTGAATTGAAATATCCTGATTGGGGCCGTTACTTGGTACGTGTCGAGGATCCCAATGGTGGCCATGCCACAGGAAAGACCATTTATATAGATTGGCCGGGTTGGGCAGGAAAATCCAGAAAAAATGACCCCTCAGCGGCTACGATGCTTGTTTTTACGGCAGATAAGGAAAATTATAACGTAGGCGAAACGGCCAAAGTAACCTTTCCAAGTTCTGAGGGGGGAAGAGCTTTGGTCACTGTGGAAAATGGTAGTGAAGTATTGGAATCCCTATGGGTCACAACTTCCAAGGGAGAAACCCGATTTGAACTCCCTATTAAGGCAATTTATACGCCCAATGTCTTTATACATATTTCATTATTGCAACCACACGCATCAACGCTGAATGATTCCCCAATACGTTTGTATGGGGTAATACCGATTTCGGTTGAAGACCCAACGACAAAATTACAGCCCGTTATAGCGATGCCTGATGTACTACAGCCAGAGGAAAACATAACCTTAAAAGTAAGTGAGGCAAAAGGGACGGCCATGACTTATAGCGTCGCCATAGTCGACGAAGGACTCTTGGACCTGACCCGATTCAAAACCCCAGACCCATGGAATACCTTTTATGCACGGGAGGCATTGGGTGTTAAAACATGGGATGTCTTTGATGATGTCATTGGGGCCTTTGGCGGCCGTATTGATCAGGTGTTTGCCATTGGAGGCGATGGTGAATTGGCTGGTGCAAAGAACAAAAAAGCGAATCGTTTCGAGCCTATGGTTATTTATTTGGGACCATTTGATTTGAAGGAAGGCCAAACGCGGTCCCACCAAATCAGTATACCCAAATATGTAGGTTCGGTACGGACGATGATCGTCGCGGGGAAAACCGAGAGCGGGGCCTATGGCAATGCAGAAAAGACCACTCCAGTTCGCAAGCCCTTAATGGTATTGGCCTCCTTGCCCCGAAAGATTACCCCTGGTGAAAAAGTAACACTTCCGATTACGGTATTTGCGATGGAAAAGAAAGTGAGGAATGTTACGGTTAAAATCAAACAAGACCAAGCATTTACAATCGATGGAGCAACTTCACAAACGCTATCGTTTACCCAACCCGATGAGAAAATGGTCTATTTCGATTTGAACATAACCGATTTTATAGGCATAGGAAAAGTAATAGTTGAAGCCTCAGGCAATGGCGAAAAGGCTTCATTTGAAATCCCGATCGATGTGGTGAATCCCAATCCTATGACATCCATTGTTGAGGATTTGGTACTTGATGCCCAAGGGAGTCAAACAATCGACTTACAAACTTTTGGAATTACCGGTAGCAATTCGGCCCAGGTCGAATTTTCAACCTTACCTCCTATGAATTTCAATGGTCGTATGAAATATTTGATCCGTTATCCCCACGGATGTGTGGAACAGACTACTTCGGCCGCCTTCCCGCAACTATTCTTGTCCGACATCTTTGATTTGGATAGCAATCGAAAAAGCCAGATACAAAAACACGTGGAAAATGCCATTCAGCGTTTGGGAGGGTATCAATTACCGAATGGAGGGTTTTCGTATTGGCCAGGTCAAGGTCGGGTCAACGATTGGGGGACCTCCTTTGCCGGGCATTTCTTGTTGGAAGCCGAAAACAAGGGCTATGTCCTACCCATTGGATTTAAATCTAGCTGGGTAAGTTACCAGCAACAGATTGCAAAACAATGGCGAAGCGGTTCAGGGAATTCTGATTTGGCACAGGCCTATCGCTTGTATACCTTGGCAGTATCCGGGAATGCAGACGTGGCTTCAATGAACAGATTACGAGAAACCCAAGGGCTTTCAAATGATTCTAGATTCCGCTTGGCGGCCACTTATGCTTTGATCGGTCAGAAACGTGTTGCGGAACAGTTGCTTTCTACTACCACGTACGATTTTAACGATTATGAATACAATTACTATACCTATGGTTCCGAAAGTAGAAATAGGGCCATGGCCTTGGAAACTTTGGTTTTGATGCAGGATAAGACCAAGGCACAGGAAATGGCCAAGACCGTAGCCCTGCAATTGGGTGAAAAACAATGGATGAGCACGCAGAGTACGGCCTATAGCCTTTTGGCCATGGCAAAATTTGCTGAAATGGTGGGCGGAAAAGGAATCAAGGCGAAAATTATCCTTAATGGTACTTCGACCGATGTGAATACAACCAAAACACTGGCAAATAATGAGCTTGTCATCAAGGAAGGTGCCAATAGTATTACCTTGACGAATACGGAACAGAATACACTTTATGTGACGATTGTCAACAACGGTATATTAGCTGTTGGGGAAGAAAAGGAGTTTCAACGAAACCTTAAGGTCAGTGCCGTATACAAAGGTAGGGACGGATCGCCATTGGATGTGACAAAGGTGATGCAGGGCACTGATTTTGTCGCTGAGGTGACTTTGACCAACACTACGGGCAATACCATTGAAAATGTGGCATTAACGCAAATATTCCCTAGTGGATGGGAAATTGTGAACACCCGATTTACCGATTTCGGTGACTTCGCCCAAAATGAAGTTGACCATACCGACATTCGGGATGACCGCACTAATTTCTATTTCGAGTTGAAGAAGAATGAGACAAAAACCTTTAGGGTATTATTGAATGCCTCCTATTTAGGCACGTACTATTTTCCAGGGGTGCAGGCAGAGGCAATGTATGATAATGATTACGCGGTAAGAACCAAGGGAAGGTGGATAGAAGTCGTACAATAATAAACTTCAAGTCCAAGTTTCGAGTTCTAACTCAAAAAAAGGCAAGTTCAATGTGATACATCTATTGGTGGAAATCCCCCCCAGAAGGCTTCTGTTGAGCCGTTCGGCTATGGTGCCCTAGGCAGGCCAAGACAAGTTCAGTCAAAATAATTAGGAAGTGCTATAAACGTTAAAGGGAAGCCCTTTTGGCCTTGGGGACTAAAACATCCGTACTCGAAATTTGGTCGACCCATGCAATGGCATCTTCCAAAGAATTGAACCAACGTAACTTGGTATTTACGAACATTCTTTCAAGCATGGCATTAAAATAACCCGTCTTGGTATAGCTTATGATACCATAGGCTTTTAGGTTATAACTTAGCTTAAAGAATTTTTTCCAATCGGTTGGCACTAATGAATAGTCGTTCACCCTATGGGAAATATAGATAAGATCTTTTCCGTTATTATCATAGAGGTTCGATAATTCCTCGGCGATCATCTTTCCGTGTTCTTTCCATGAAATATGGACATTATCATGGAATTCCCCAACAATAAAAGTATCGAATAGGTAAAAATCCCCGAAACTATAATTGATTTCGTGGATTGCCCTGTAATAATACGGTGTGTCCCTTAATTTTTTCACTGCGCCCTCATTTTCTCGTTCTCACTTACAAAAGAATAAAAACCAATACAATCGTAGGTTATAAATCGTTAAATAGCCATTATAATCTCTAAAATACCTAAATCTACATGTTACAACTAATTGTTCCGCAATAGGTTATACGAATTGGATTACATTTTATGAGCCAATAGAACCTAACTTCACGATTGGATATTTTTCACCTCATAATTCAATAATACTTGGCTTGTATCTAATTTAATTCTAATGTCTGACATACACGATATGGAGAACACTATTTTTTTTGGGGTCGATCCAAGAAGGATATAAAGGTTTTCCTAGACGAAATAAAGGGTATTCATAAAATGCTAATCAGGAATTTACTGATTTTCGGTACCAATACGTTGGTTTGCACGATGTTCTAAATGTATATGAAAAATGTTAGGTAGGATTACTTTTATGGGTAGTGTTATAATACGTTTTGTCCGACTTTAATTGAAATTTTACTTTGAAAAAATGTTATGGGAATGGTTTAATTTGACTATTCAAGGAGTTGGCCGTTGATTTGGATTAGATTCCTGAAATAGTCTTTAAAATCTGACGGTGCATTGTCGCTTATCTCATCGAACATCCAAGTCTTTGATTTGCCATTTTGTTCAATGCGTATGAAATAATCAAAATCAGCCAATAAATCTACTCCAATTTTGTTTTTACTGTCCAGCAATCCAGTTGGAATTTCGAGCAATGGTTTAGCTAATTCAAATTTACTTAATGGCAGTGCTTCATTTTCAAAGCTTGTATTTTCCCAGTTCCCGAATTCCGTATCAGTATCCGAATCTTTATAAATTGCTTGTTCTGTCAATAGATACAGGGTCCGACAGTCCCCAGCACATTCGCCATAGATTGCACCGAACATGATTGTTTTACTAGAAGCGAACTTTGTTTCATCATCATTACTACAGCTTAAACCAACTATAGAAAGCAAAAGCAAAAATAAATTTTTCATA
>NZ_JBATHS010000163.1:0-2504 GCF_049667165.1 Maribacter sp. | reverse complement strand
CAAACGTTGTTCTCTATAATGGGTTACGCAACATCAAAACGTTGAACAGGGCTAAAATGGCGGCCATTTCAAGTCAATATCGATTGGATAATTTAAAGGACGACATCCAATTGAATGTCGCCAATGCATATCTTCAAATCGTATCGAACAAAGAAGCGCTAAAGGTTTCAAAGGCCCAATATGCCGTAACCGAGCAAGATCTGAAGCGCACCAAGGAATTGGTAGAATCAGGCGTGGTACCTAAAGGGGATTTGTTGGAAATAGAGGCCACGGCGGCCAATCAGGAGCAACAGATCGTGAACAACGAGAGCTTGGTACTTATATCTAGGATTAATCTTGCCCAGTTGTTGCAGATTACCGATTATGAGAATTTTGACGTATCAGAAGAGACCTTCAATATTCCACTTTCCGCTATTTTGAACAACTCTCCAAAGACTATTTTTGCCAAGGCGCTGGAATTCAGGAACGATATTAAATTCTCCAAATCGAATGTTGAGCTGGCTGAAAAAGATCTTGAGATTGCCAAAGGGGCATTTGCGCCAACATTAACCGGGTTTTTCCAGTATGGAACCCGATATTCGGATGTTACCCAAATTCCTGATGCCAGCGGAATTCCGTATACGCCTAATTTTAAAGACCAAATGTGGATTTTCGATGGTATTTCTTATGGGGCACAATTGAGTATTCCCATTTTTAATGGGTGGAGTACGAGGAATAGCGTAAACCGATCCAAGATCAGTTTGGAAAAAACCAAATTACAGTTCGAACAGGACAAATTGGATCTTGAAACGACCATAAATCAGGCTTATGTCGATGTCACTACTTTTTACAAGGGGTATGAAGCCGCTGAGAAAACATTGGAGGCTAGACGGTTGGCATATGAATATGCCCGGGAACGTTTTGAAGTAGGACTGATGAATTCCTTCGAGTATAGTCAGGCACAAGCTAGGATAGACAATGCAGAGGCCGATGTGGTCAGAACGAAGTATGCCTATATTTTTAGACTTAAAATACTCGAATTCTATTTTGGCATTCCAATCACCTTAGAGTAGATAGCATCATTTAATAGAAATAGGCCCAATAGATTTTCATGTATTGGGCTTTTTTATTTTTTCATTAGGACTATATTTGTGGGCTATGGCTTTGATCCTGAACTTAGAGACCGCTACGACCAATTGCTCTGTTTCCATTGCCGAGGATGGCGTCGTGATTGCCATTAAAGAGCACAATACCCCAAATTATTCCCATTCTGAGCAATTGCATGTCTTTATTGATGAGGTCATGCAAGAAGCCTCCTTAGATAGGTTTGATCTCGATGCGGTGGCCGTAAGTAAAGGACCGGGTTCGTATACGGGACTGCGCATAGGGGTGTCGGCGGCCAAAGGGTTGTGTTTCGCTTTGGATATCCCATTGATTTCGATTTCAACATTAAGGAGTATGGCCGAACAGGCCAAGGATTATGAGGTCGATTTCATTATTCCGGTTTTGGATGCACGAAGAATGGAAGTGTATTCACAGGTGTTCAACAAAGCCCTTCAGGAGGTGCGCGAGACCCGGGCAGAGATTATCGATACCCATTCGTTCCATGACTATTTGAACAAGGGCAAGGTATTGTTCTTGGGTAGCGGGGCCGAAAAATGCATTGAGGTACTTGGCCATGAGCATGTGATTTATGAAACGGGAATAGTACCCTCTTCACGCGAAATGGGGCGTTTATCTCTCCTGAAATTCAGGGAAAAGGACTTTGAGGATGTTGCCTATTTTGAACCCTACTACTTAAAGGATTTCATTTTGCAGGGCAAGCGATAGGGAAAGCGTTATTTGCTTCTGGTCACTATGTACATCGATAAGTAGGGGCCAAAAAAAAGCGTCCTTTTTTGGACGCCTTCATGATTCGAATTACAAAGGATTATTTTACTTCAAAAGTGATTTTCACGTTTACCCTAAAATTATCCAATTCACCATCCTTAACGGTGGCACTTTGTTCTTTAATATACACGGAGCGTATATTTTTTACGGATTTTGAAGCTTGGGAAACCGCTTTTTTGGTGGCGTCTTCCCAACTTTTATCTGAATTCGCTAATACTTCGATAACTTTTAAAATTGACATAATATATATATTTAATCGTTTTCTTAAAGTTAGCAAATTAAAAGTAGAATGGCTAATTAGTAGTACAAAGATTAACCGTTTAAGGCAACGACTTCATGCACTTTATCGCCCATCATATTCTTGAGCATGGTTTCTATGCCATTCTTCAAGGTATAGGTCGAGGAAGGACATCCACTACAAGCGCCTTGTAGAATAACATTGACCGTTTTGGTCTCCACTTCATAGGATTGAAATAGAATATTGCCACCATCACTGGCAACAGCCGGTTTAACATATTCCTCCAAAATATCGATAATCTGTTGTGAAGTATCATCCATTGGTTCTTGTGAGGCCATCGATTTTGTGATGTTTGCATGCGACGGTGATATGCTGTTTTTTGCGACCACTTCGTTTC
>NZ_JBATHS010000162.1:0-3047 GCF_049667165.1 Maribacter sp. | reverse complement strand
GTGGGATGTTGACTATGACTATATGCCCACGCTGAATATGGAACTCGTTACAGGAAGGAATTTTGACAAACAGTTCGTTTCCGATTCTACGGCCGTCATTATCAACGAAGCCGCACTGAAGGTTTTGGGTTTAGGGCCAGAAGAAGTATTGGGAATGCGACTTTCCCGAGACATTGAGTTAAATCAGCCACAATTCTACACGGTGGTCGGAGTGGTCAAGAATTTCCACTATGAATCCTTACGTGAGAATATTGGGGCTTTGGGTCTTTTCTTGAGGAATTCCACAGGCAACATGGCCGTAAAATTAAGCGCCGGGGATTTTTCAAATACGATTGCAAGCATTGAAGGAATTTGGAACAAGATGGCCCCTGGGCAACCATTCAGTTATCGTTTTATGGATGATTCCTTCAATGCGACCTACCAAGCAGAGCAAAAATTAGGACAAATATTTATGGTATTCACCGCATTGTCCATTTTAATTGCCTGTTTAGGGTTATTCGGCTTGGCCGCGTTTAATGCCCAAAAACGTACCAAGGAAATCGGGATACGAAAAGTATTGGGCGCAAGCGTAGGGCAAATAGCATACCGTCTGACCACCGATTTTTTAAAAATGGTAGGTATTGCCATATTGATATCCCTTCCTATCGGCTGGTTTGCCATGAACAAATGGTTGGAAGATTTTTCATATCGGATAGACATCCCTTGGTGGGTGTTGGCGTTGGCTGCTTTATTGGCCTTGGGGATCGCCATTTTAACGGTAAGCTATCAGAGTATCAAGGCGGCAATCGTGAACCCGGTTAAAAGTTTACGAACGGAATGAAATAAGTAAACCTGCTAAATGAAATAAGTAAACCTGCAAGGTGTTGCCGACGAAGGAGGCCTCCTTGTAGGTCTGCAACGTAATTTAGAATATAAACCTACAAGGTCAAAATTAAACCTTGCAGGTTAAACATAAAACAAGAACCATGAACAGAACAAAAAGCAGAACGAATTTTTTCACAGTAGTTTTTACCCTAATAACCATCCAAATAGGGCTATCACAAACAACGTCCGTAAGTGTTGATTCTTTCAACAAGGTCATAGTGAGTCCACACGTACAGGTCACCTTTCAACAAGGGGATTCTGAAACTGTGGCCGTTGAGAGTAGCACAGTATCTGTGGATAAAATCAATATAGAGGTCAACGGAAAAACCCTTCGTATGTATCTAGATGGGGCCAAGGAGGTGACCAAAAGTGAGAAAACCAACGAAGACGGCTACAAAAGAAAAAAGTCTATCTACAAGGGCACGGTTGTTAAAGCTACGGTGACCTATAAAGATTTTGAAGAACTTTCCTTGAGGGGAGAAGAGAGATTTGTCTGTAAAAGTCTTTTGAAGGGGGAGAAATTCCGACTGAAAATTTATGGGGAGTCCCAAGTATATCTTGACAAAGTGGATCTAGGCGCGTTACAGACTACGATTTATGGTGAGAGTTATCTGGAAATTAAGGAAGGTTCCATTGGGAGACAAAAAATAACCGCTTATGGCGAAACTACGGTAAACACCCTGGGTGTGGAAACCGCATCGGCCAAAATTACGGCATACGGTGAGGGGAGCTATCGATTGAATGTAGTGGAGAATTTAAAGGTTACCGCCTATGGGGAAGCCACGGTGGCCTATCGAGGGAATCCCCATGTGGATCGAGGCATTATCATAGGGGAAGCCAAAATCCAAAAGATTCAATAATTCATCAACAAAAATCGAACGATCATGTTCAAAAATCATCTAAAAATCGCCTGGCGAAGTATCAAAAAAGACAAATTGTTCACCACCATAAAAATTGGTGGCTTTGCCGTCGGAATCGCTGCATGTCTCTTGATCGCACTTTTTATTGGAAACGAACTCAGTTATGATCAGCACTACGCGAATAAGAACCGTATATATAGGGTAGTACTTCAGGGAATGTTTCAAGGTGAGCTCATGAAGAGCACCCATTTTCAATTGCCTTTTGCAGCGGCCCTACAATCCGATTTTCCTGAAATAGAAAAAGCCGGAAAGGTGAATACCATCGAGATATTTGGGGCAGGCAAGCGCGGCATACGGGTTTCGGGGTCGGTACACAATACCTTCGAGGATGGATTTGTTATTGCGGACCAGGAGGCATTTGAGATTTTAGAAGTCCCTCTGGAGCAAGGCAACCCAAAAGAGGCGCTCGTGCGACCGGGCAGTATCGTCCTCTCGGCAAGCAAGGCGAAAAAATACTTTCCCCATGGGAATGCCATCGGTCAATCCGTCATTCTGGACAACAATGCCGAAAAACCCTATACCATCACTGGTATTATGAAAGATGGCTCTAAAAATTCCCATTTGAATTTTGATTTTCTATTGCCCATTGAGGACACCAATATAAATTGGACCAATCAGAATTACTTTACCTATGTTTTAGTCGATGAAAAAGCCAATATACCAGACCTTGAGAAAAAGATGTTTTCCATCATGGAGAACTACATCATCCCAGCCCAATTAGATCGTGGGCGCGCCCCAGATTTTATTGAAGTATTGAAGACTATAGAATATAAATTGCAACCCGTGACCGATATCCATCTTAAATCGGATTTAAGAATGAGTGACGGACTCAAACACGGCGATATACGGTTCGTATGGCTTTTTGGGGCAATCGCCGGATTCATACTTTTGCTAGCGGCCATCAATTTTATCAACCTCTCTACAGCCAAATCGGCCAACAGGGCCAAAGAAGTGGGTTTGCGAAAAACAGTTGGGGCATTCAAAGGAAATCTCGTGGCCCAGTTTTTGACCGAATCGGTAATTTTCAGTATGTTTTCATTTGTGCTTGGCACTCTCTTGGCGTGGGGCTTATTGCCCTCGTTCAATAATCTTGCGGCAAAAACAATCACAATGCCTTGGGACGTTTGGTGGTTCGTTCCCTTGCTATTCATTTCGGCACTGGTCATTGGCATTATCGCGGGATTGTATCCTGCGTTCTATCTGTCGGCATTCAAACCCGTCAACGTATTGAAGGGTAGTTTGTCGTTGGGTGGCAAAAGCGGA
>NZ_JBATHS010000161.1:0-2082 GCF_049667165.1 Maribacter sp. | reverse complement strand
GTATATTCTCAATGGAATTCTCCAAAAGCATAGATGCAAGGACCTCACTTCCGTGTTTTAGAACGGTTCTATTCGCATATTGATAAAAAGAACCACGGCCAAAGAGATCGATATCCTGGCTATAATAATGCCCAGCTACATTGAACTCATTACCCATGGGCAAATGATCGAATTTTCTTTGAAGCACTTCCAATTCGGTCGTATTGATATGTAGTATGGTCTGAATCTTATCCCGCTTGTATTGTAAATCGGTATGCCTGGAAACCAAATAAATGAAAATGACAATGGTGATTACTATAAGGCCTATAACCAGTTTGGTATTGCCAAAAGTGAAGTATATTCCAAACGCCATAAGGCAAAAAACAACCAACCGGATCATGCTTGATGCATAAAGTTGATGTTGTACTCGGGCCAATTGCCCTTCAAAACTGGCAATCTGTTCTTTATAAAATATTTGTGGATTTTGCATTAAGGAAATCGCTTGTTTAATCGATAAAGATAAGCAAACATTACTTGTTGATACGTTCCGAATTCAACAGCGCTATTTGCCCAAGATGATATATATCGTGCTGGGCGATACTAGGTAAGATGGCACCAAAAGTATAGTTCTTCGCTGGCACTTTTTTATCCAATAGTTCATCAGAACAATGGGCCAAAAGTTCCAGGATCTCTTTTTGGGTCTGTCGAATCTGCTGTTTCAGCTGTTCCCATTCCCGCTCACCTTTGATTGCGACCCTAGTCCAATCATTTAATTCGTCAATAATGATATCGTACTCGGTATCTCCCTGTAATTTCTTGATTACAAAAATGCGCCAATTGATGATATGTTGTACTAAAACCGCTATCGATTTATCCCCATAAATTTGGTCATTGACAATACGCCAGTCCACAGCATCCAATTTTTTCATGACCGAATCCCCATACCATGGCTTGCCATCAAAGCAGGTTTCCAATTCGTTGATTATATAATCCAGTTTACCCATAATCGATTATATAGCATCAAAAGCTGCCTTTAATTTTTTGGTGAATTTTGAGACGACCAAATCATAGGAATGGTCTACCAATTCACGAATGAGTTTTGGTGGAACTTGCGCTAACATTATTGTATTCCAATGGGTCTTGCTCATGTGGTAACCCGAGGTTATAGCACCATCATATTCTTCGCGAAGTTTAATTGCCCTTTCCGGATCACATTTAAGATTCACTTGGGAAGGCAAACGCTCCAAAGCAACCAAGGCGAACATCTTGCCCATAACCTTGAATACCAAGGTATGTTCATCAAAAGGGAACTCCTCGGTGATGCCCTTCTTCGTAAGACAATATTCCCTGAACTCCTCTATATTCATCCTGTTCGTGTTATATGCCGGTGGAGTCGTAGACAATCACCTTGGTCCAAAGATGGCTCGATTCTTCAATGAACAGTTTATGTGGTGCCTCGTCTTGATATTTTTGTTGTGCTTCGGCCGATTCAAAAGTTACGATCAAAGCATAGGTGAACGAACCATCGACCACATCCCTGCTTGCCTTTGGGGGAGTTCCGATATATTTTGTCTTCGCATAGGCCGAATGGTCCATAAATTTCTTTAAGGACGTCTCAAAGGCAGCGCAGTCTTCATGACTTTCTGGATTTTGCAGCCAAAAATAAACCGTATGTGCATAATTGGCATCGAAATCTTTCATAGGGCTCTCTGTTTGGCCATAACTTACGAGGTTGACCGTTAAAAATAAGAAGATGAAGACGTATTTTTTCATGGGATTATTTAAATCATATCGATTATATTATTTTAAAAGATCCTTTTGTCTTTCTTCGATGCGTAAGGCGGAATAATCCAATTTCCAGCCTATGGTTTCTACAATTTTCTCTACCAACAATACCGCTTCCAAGGCTTCCCGTTTTGCAGTATCCATTAGGCCGCTTTCCGGTATCTTTTCCATAATATGCTTTCGGGCCTCTTTGTTCAATGAAGTAAGGTCATTAGGCGTAAACGTATTAAAGAGTCCGTTTTGTATGTCATAGAATTCCAATTCCGGTTCTATAGAAATCACCTCTGGCTCGGGAAAGTTGGTCAAAATGATCTTCTT
>NZ_JBATHS010000160.1:0-7915 GCF_049667165.1 Maribacter sp. | reverse complement strand
AGCCTACATCGATCAACCCTAGATCATTGGTATAATTGGTCTGTAATTCGGTCACCCAACGTTGCATCCATTCCCATACAGAAACACCTGCCGCTTTTTCGTCAAAAATGGAATAATCCCCTGTATGCCGAATATAAGCTTCGATCATAAGTTGCAGTGCAAAAGGCTCTTGAATGTACAGAATGTCCCAATGAGCTCCATTCCAACCTACATAAGTCCTTTTTAACTGTACCTGTTCAAAGTCTGTTAAAATGGCCTTTTTAAGGCTTTCAGGATCCAACATTGCAATAACATCTGAAGCATAGGACGTATCCCAACTTATGGTATAAGGCCAAGTACCCACGGCCCAAAACACATCTGAAATGTAACTTGGATTTTCATAGCGACTCATAAGAACCGAAAGCATACAACGATAATAATACTCCTCAAGCTGCTTGTTTGAACTTGAGAATTTCGGAAGTTTTTCATAGGCCCAAGACAACATATCACGAGTTTTTTTAGCTGCGCGACCCATGCGCTCCTTAATATCCGCCTGGTAAATAGCGGGAGCACCATCTGTGGGTTCATAGAACCGTACTGTGAAATAATAGGTTTCAGTCTCCCCTGCTTTTATATTGATTTCGAATCCCTTATCATTAAATTCTTTAATCGACGATGATACTCGGGCATGTGCCAATTCACTTCCTAATGTAAAAGCGTCAAGAGAATCCGCTTTGTTTGAACCCGCTACTACTCCTTTTTTAGAATAACGCTCCATGACCTCGGCTACCTGATTGGGAATAATGGTCATTTCCAAATTTTTCGAATTGCGATTGGTAAGGGTCAGCTTTATAAATACCTCATCATCATCAAAAGAAACATTAGTCAAACTCTTTGCGGAAAAACTAACCCACTTCTTATTATACTCTTTATGGAATGTGGCTGTTCTTTTATATTGGTTAGGTTGCCATTTTTCATCTTGGGTAACCATTATCGATGGGGAGTTCGGCCGAAAATTGGAGCCCAAAGGATCATAACTACCACCATCATCGATCCACGATTTCCATTTTGTAGGGACATCATCCTCAATTAAACGACCTGTGCCTTTATCAAAAAAGTTCAAATTGAATTCATAACGTGGCGAACCGAAAGGTAAAAACCAAACATTTGTGAATTGTGTTAGGCTATACTGTCTTGGAGACACAAATCCCCTATGGTTGAATAAAAGTACATGTTCATCATCAAACAAAATATCCTCCCTATCCTTAGCATAATATTCTGGTTCGGCAGGGGTAATGACTTGCTGTGCTTGAATTTTTATTCCTAGTAAACAACACGCAATAAACAGTATGAATCCAATCTGGTTACTCCTAAATTTTAGTATCATTTGGCTTTTTTTCAAAATTGTTCAATTGATTCTTTGAATTATTGTTTTCAACTATAATAGATTAATCGCCGCCTTCATATATCCCATAGCATATGCCATTCCCGCATACCAAGGGGCATCACAGGTCATTTGTGGGGTATGATCGGGAATCAACACTCCATCATAATTGTTTTTCTTAAGGATTTTTAGGATTTTGAACATATCTATATCCCCATCATCTACAAACACCTCTTTATAATTAGGAACTTTCCCTACAATATTTCGAAAGTGGATATAACCGATTCTTCCCTGTTTACTATAGCTATCTGTTGTCTCATACACATCTCCTTCGGTCATTTCGGCAAGGGAGCCCAAACAGAATTCCAATGCATTCGAAGGGCTAGGCCTCATATCGATCAGTTTTTGGTACATATCGGGTTGATAAACCAATCTAGGGGTGTTCCTAACATAGGGCATTGGTGGATCGTCTGGGTGGGCTGCCATTTTCACACCTGCCTCTTCGGCGACTGGTAGAATCCCATCCAGAAAATACTGTAGGCGATTCCAAAGTTCATCATGATCGATTTTTGGCAACGTACCTTCAGGGGCATTTTCATCATACACCATATTCCAAACCATTCCAATGGGGATTGGCGTATCGTCAGCCCCTTCCATACCGACGGAAAGGGCACTACCCCTGGCATATGTCCCTTGCGTACGGGCAGCGACCCCGGCCAGGGAAAAGTTGTACCCAAAAACCGGAATCCCCGCTTTGCCGACATTGCGAATGAGTTGTTTAAGATTGGCCATCTGCTGTTCCTTCTTGGGACCATCCAAAAGAATATCATACCAATGGGCAGGGTCAAAATTTTCTATGGCCTCCAATTCCAACCCATTGTCATTGATTTCTTTTTTAATAGCCGCCAACTCTTCATAAGACCATATTTCATCTGGATTTCCAGCGCTACCCCACCCCATTGTGCCGCCAATAGGTTGGTCTGCACTGTCTTTGTTGTGCCCAAAATAATCTACCATATGAATGACCAAATGCGTGGCGCCACATTGCTTGGCAAAATTGTAATGCTTCGTATTGAGCATATGCCTGTATAATCCAAATCCTAGTTTCATACGTTCTGGTCTTTGTTGTTAAATCTGTTAATTTCATCTTCACTATACCCGCAAAATTCTTCAAGTATTTCCTTGGCATTCCCATTTAATAGTGGTGCCGGTCTATAAATCTTTTGTGGGGTATCGCTAAACCATACCGGAAAACCCGTTGTTTTCACCTTTCCGATGGTAGGGTGTTCAACTTCAATGATCATTTCATTGTGTTCGATCTGGGGATCTTTTACCATTTCATCAAAGGTATTTACCTGGGAGCACCATATATCTTCCTTCAATAAAAGTTCCAGCCATTCGTCCGTAATTTTGGTCTTGAACACGGCATCAAACGCAAAACGGATTTCATCCCTACTTTCCAAAATATTATTGGATGCAAATGCTGCTGAATCATATTTCTCGAGGCCAATGACCTGAGCCAATTTTTGAACGGAATTCATTCCGATGGCCAAATACCCATCCTTGGTATTATACAGCCCATAAGGAGCCCCCAGCCAAGGGTTTGGAATGCCACTTTCGCTTCGTTCCGGATTTTCACCTTTGTGCAGGTAAGCCGTGATTTCCTGTATATGGAACCCTACGACCGAATTCAATAAATTGGCCTCGATCTTTTGGCCTTTGCCTGTTTGTTCACGGGAATAAATCGCTGCCAATACCGATTGGTTGATGAACAAACTCGTCAATAAATCGGCCTGCCCCACGGCCGTTACGACGGGCATCTGACCTTTTACCCCATTTAATGCCGATCCACCTCCTATGGATTGTGCCAGTAAATCCTGACCGGGACGATGCAAATACGGTCCTGAAGATCCATAACCGGAACTCGAACAATACACCAATCCCGGATTCAATTTTTTCATATCCCCATAGCCCAGTCCAAGTCTTTCCATAACACCAGGACGAAAATTTTCCACAAGAATATCGGCCTTGGCTATGATGTCCTTTGCTATTTTAATATCGTTGGCATCCTTCAGATTTAGAGCAATACTGCGCTTGTTCCTATTGAAACTAACGAACGAGATACTCTCCCCTTTCGGATACAGGTTGCCATAGGAATAATGTCGCATCCAATCGCCCTTTATTGGTTCGATTTTAATGATGTAGGCACCCATATCACCCAACATTTGTGTTGCCCAAGGGCCTTGGGCCAACTGTGTAAAATCAGCTACGACCAACCCTTTTAGAGGGCCTAGCTTTGCGTTATCTTCATTCTTCATGGGCTTGATTTTGAAAAACGATACACACTGGTGATAGAATTTCCTTGGTACGGTAGGTCTCCATCAGTGTACCATCTTCTTGAATTTTATAGACTACTGTATCATGCGAATTTTGGTGACAGGCAATCAACCACCTACCTTCCGGGGTTATATTGAACTCACGAACCTCTTTTCCTTTGGTATATTGATAGTCGATTTGTTGTAATGTATTGCCGACAATGGCGAAAATGGTTATCGCTTCCAGTGTTCTATTTGCCGCATAAAAGTATTTTCCGTTAGGATGAAGGCGAATAGCGGATGCACTGGGTACTTTCTTGAAATCATTAGGTAAGCTGGCGTAGCTTTTTATTTCCTCAAATGCACCGTTCTTGTCTAGCAATACCGATATGGCACCCGTTAATTCGTTAAGCACATAGGCCATAATCCCATCGTTACTAAATACCATGTGGCGCGGACCACCCCCTTTTGAAACCAAGCAATCCTTGCCTGCATTGGGCAGTAGTTCCCCTTCTTTAAGGTGATAGGCTTTTACCATATCAATGCCCAAATCACATACATAAATATCCTTTTTATTCGGATGGATGACTACCTGATGGGCATGGGGTGCTTCTTGCCGCCCCTTATTGATACTCGAACCTTTATGGTGGTACTGTTTTGCCTTTACCAACAGTTTTCCTGAAGCATCCAAAGGATATTGAATGACATTCCCTGTAGCATAACAGGCGACCAATACATTGTTTTCATGAAATGCAATATGACAGGGATATCCACCGGAAATAGCTTGTTCATTGAGAAACTCCAACGAAAAATCAGGGTTGATTCTATAGGCCCTGACTTTTGGGTTTTCAACCTCATCAATCTCTGTGTTGCAGTATAGAAAACGATTGTCATCACTAATCGCCATATAACTCGGGTTACGTGCTTTTTCGGTATGTACCGTGGTCAACTTGCCTGTTTCCGTATTCATTTGTACCGTATAAATACCATGACCAATTCCCCCAAAACCTGGGATGGGGTATTCCGTATAGCTACCTATAAAAAATGTCAACATACTGTTCATGATTTATTCATAAAGTCCTTTATGGCCTTTTGGGCTTCCTCACTATAAAAAAGGTCGGTTACAGCCTTACCCTCTTCCTCGATTTTCTGGTCAAAAGGCATGGGCGAAAGGCTCAAGTGCGCCAATCTTTTCAATTCTTTTATAGCCTTGGCAGGTCTTCGGGTCAGTTTTGTCGCAAAGCGGGTAACCTCTTCTTCAAAAGCTTCTTTCGTATACACATGATTTACAATTCCCCAATCATGCAGTATTTCAGCAGTGTATTGTCCACCGGTAAACAGCATTTCCTTAACCCGGTTTATTCCTAATCGCTGAATCAGCCGTTGGGTACCACCACCCCCGGGGACCAGACTTAAAAAAACTTCGGGAAGCCCCATTTTGGCAGTTTCACAAGCTAGTATCATATCGCAGGAAAGGGCAATTTCAAAACCACCACCAAGGGCAAATCCGTTTACGGCTGCAATCCATGGTTTGGGTGCATTTTCAATAGCTTTATACAACTTGATTCCCTGTTCTTGAAACGTTTTGAACTGTTCTGGGGTCTGGCTGCCATATTCCTTGATATCGGCACCGGCCATAAAAGCCCTACCCTTTCCCGAGATCACAGCCACAAGCACCTTGTCATTGGCATTTATTTCTTCAATGGCCGTTATGATTTCATCCATCATTTCACGATTCATGGCGTTTAGTTGTGAAGGTCGATTAAAAATCAAATACCCGATATTATCCTCCGATTTAACTATGATATGATTAAATGTCCTATTCATGGGAAACTATGGATTTATATAATGCGTTTAATTCATTAATCAAGACTATCGCTTCTCTGTTTTTAATCATACCCTTGTGTATTATTTCGGCACCTTGTTCTTGAAACTGGTTCCAACCTGGGTGCTGTGGTCTAACATAAGCCTTTCTCATTGTACTCATGGTATTTTTAAAAAAGTCGCCACACAATATGTTGTTCGCTTCATTTTGCCAGGATCTTAGTGCTGCTGGCTGGCCTTGATGTTGCACATAAGCCCCTTCTTGGTTCTCTGGATTTGCTATATATTTCAGCAGATCTACTGCCGTTTCTTTATGGCTACAATTTGCCGAAACCGCCAAACCTACACCTCCCAAAATTGTGGAAACCCCCATTTTTGGATTCCGAGGACTATCAATGAAGGTGACCAAATTTCGGGCATACCCCAATCTGGAATAGTTGGTGTATCCGAATAAATAAGGTGCATAAATTATTTCCTCATTATTTGCCATATGGTCCAATAGCTGAATTGGATTCCAATTGATGGATTCAGGATGAAGAAACTCTAAATGATATTTTAATTGATCTATAACCACAGCTCCGATCTTAGTATCAATCCCATCAACATTTATGAAGCCATTGCCTCCATTTTGAGCACAAAGCGTGAGGAACGAACACCAAATATCGGTAGGGCAAAGCGCCCATGCCACGGAATATCCTTTCGGTGTTTTCTTATAGAAATTATGAAGTCCATCATGGGTTGTGGGAGCTTCTAATCCAAGTTTGACCAACAGGTCGTCCCGTTTTGCCGCTACCAAAGCAGCTGCATCAATTGGTAACGCATATAAATGACCTTGGTAATGATATGAATCGTAACAATGATCCACATAGGAACTTTCAAAAATGGCTAATTCTTCATTGGCGATAAACTCCTTTAAATCGATCAAAAGTCGGTTTTTATGTGCTTGCCCCATGTAGGGATGGTCAATGGTAATCAGGTCATAATCCGCTATCAAATCTTCAATGGGCATATCACCAAATTCCTTGAGCGAACGTATATCCCATTTTATACTGACATCAGGATGCGATTTCGCAAATTCTTTGGATAGAGCCCGAAGCGGTTCGTACCCTCTTGGGTGATCCCAAGCCATGCCCTTTAATTCAATCTGCATTTTGACTATTTTTTCTTTCTTGGTGGACGCGGATCATATTGGATGGTATGGTTCATATAGGCCCCATCGATATAAATGTCCGCCCCATTGATATAGTCCGCTAAATCACTAGCCATAAAAGCTACGGTATGGGCCACATCGGATACTTGACCGATTCTGCCCTGCGGAATCCATTTTTCGAATTTATCCTTCCCGAACTGGGCGATTTCCTCACGGTTCATATCGGTTTCTATGGCTCCAGGTGCAATGGAGACCACCCTGATATTTTTATCGGCCAGCTCTAACGACAGGCATTTTGAGAACATTTTCAATCCCGCTTTTGCCGAACAATAATGGATCAATCCTTTTCTAGGGACCGTATCATGAATGGAGGATATATTGATGATGACCCCACCACGCT
This sequence comes from Maribacter sp., assembly GCF_049667165.1. GTDB lineage: Bacteria > Bacteroidota > Bacteroidia > Flavobacteriales > Flavobacteriaceae > Maribacter_A. The sequence goes on along the minus strand of NZ_JBATHS010000160.1, from coordinate 863 downwards.
GGTTTTCCATGCGCTTTGCAGCTTCTTTTGAACATAAAAAGGGACCTTTCAGATTCACGTTCAACACCTTGTCCCATTCCGCTTCCTCCATATCCAACACATGGTTCACCGTTTCGCAACCTGCATTGTTCACGAGGATATCGATACCCCCGATTTCCGAATCCATTTGTAAGAACATTTCTTTGACCTGTTTCGAGTCCGATACATCGGCCCCTGCAAAGCCTGTTTTTACCCCAAAAGAATTCCTTATCTCACTAGCTAATTCTTCGGCACTTTGTTTATTGCTGAAATAATTTATAAAGACATCAGCACCACATGCCCCTAATTTTCTGCATATTTCAGCCCCTATGCCTTTGCTGCCGCCGGTAACCAACACCTTTTTACCTTGTAAATCTATTTGAAGCATAAACTCTGTTATTAATTGATATCTAAATTGAAAATTTAATTCATTGGGTAAAAGCTCTTCCTACCAACGCATCCATTTCCTGCTTTTTTTCTTTATTTAGTGGATAAAACTCGAAATCGCCCAGATGGGTGTTCGATTTTTCAACGATAAGGACTTCACAGCCTTTTTCCATGGCTATATTATGCCATGTATCCACTGGGATATTGTATGTAATATTCGGTTTCATCAACTCCACTTCAAATTTTACTATGTCGCTATCAATTTGGGCGCTGATTAAAACTGCTTTCCCTTTCAAAAGGATGAAAACCTCATCGGTCAGATGGTGCACATCCAGTTTTTTGATATTATCGATATGCTGTTCGGGCATGTAGTTCAATTGTGCTACCTGCCAACCGTCGCGAATTAAAAAAGGATGGTATCCGTTTTCCTTGATTTTGTATGATTCTATCATATACTT
>NZ_JBATHS010000159.1:0-2897 GCF_049667165.1 Maribacter sp. | reverse complement strand
ACTACCGCCATCGCGAAGCTCAACCGCCTCGTGTTCACCGGTAGAAGCTCCTGAAGGAACAGCTGCACGACCCATTATACCATTTTCTGTAATTACATCAACCTCTACTGTTGGATTGCCCCGTGAATCAAATATCTGTCTCGCGTGGACACTAAGAATAATACTCATATATGTTTGTTTTTGTATTGATTTTTTGAAAGCACAAAGATACAAAACAGCGAACTTTCTGTACCTGTTTCAACACTATATTTACGTGAAAATAACGATACCTTAAACTTTGACTTTCTCCTTTGCCGATTTCATGATCGATTCTACAAACTGATCAAACAGATACTCGGCATCATGTGGCCCAGGACTAGCTTCTGGATGGTATTGCACTGAGAATACATCCTTGTCTTTCATTCGTAGTCCCGCTACGGTGTTGTCATTTAAATGCACATGGGTAATCTCAAGATCAGGGTGCGCCTCTGTCTCTTCCCGATTTATTGCGAAGCCATGGTTTTGACTGGTAATCTCCCCTTTCCCCGTAAGTAAGTTCATCACAGGATGGTTAATACCTCGATGGCCATTATGCATCTTATAGGTTGATACGCCATTTGCCAAGGCAATGACCTGATGGCCCAAACATATACCGAAAAGTGGTTTTCCGCAAGCTATGATTTCCTTGGCCGTTTTTATCGATTTATGCAAAGGCTCTGGATCTCCAGGTCCATTCGAGATAAAATATCCATCGGGGTTCCATGCACTCATTTCCTCAAAGGTTGCATCATAAGGAAATACTTTAATGTAGCAGTCCCGTTTGGCAAGATTTCTAAGAATATTCCTCTTGATACCAATATCCAAGGCCGACACCCTATAGGTGGCGTTCTCATCCCCAAAAACATAAGCTTCCTTTGTCGAAACCTTCGAAGCAAGTTCCAACCCCTTCATACTGGGCATTTTCGCCAATTCGTCCTTAAGCTTGTCCAATTGGTCCACCTCTGTAGATAGAACGGCGTTCATAGCCCCGTTATCCCTGATATAACTTACCAAAGCCCGCGTATCTACATCAGAAATGGCCAGGGTGTTGTTTTTTTCCAAAAATTCCAACAACCCTGCATCAGCAGCAGGACGGGAATAATCATAACTGAAATTTTTACAGATCAATCCAGCGATCTTTACCGAACTGGACTCTACTTCGTCTACATTGGTACCATAATTACCAATATGGGCATTGGTCGTTACCATGAGTTGCCCAAAATAAGAGGGGTCGGTGAAAATTTCCTGATATCCTGTCATCCCGGTATTAAAACAAACCTCGCCATACGCTGTTCCCTCTTTCCCGCCGACGGATTTCCCATGAAAAATGGTGCCATCAGCCAATAACAATAATGCCTTCTTCTTGGATTGATATTTCATTTATCTAGTTTTTGTTCATTTATTCAAGTTGTACAATCTTATTATCATGGTAGACCACCGTACGTGTCGTCCCAATGTTATTTGTTGACGTGCCTAGGTGCTAGGCGCCCAAAGAATTATAATATATTAAAATCTGTATAACATCATCCGAATTCCTAAAACTCAGTCCGTGCTCCCTGGCATAGGTTTTCAAGATTTTGACATCATCATCATCCACCAAATTCAATATCACCGACTTTTTCAATCTTACAGATTTCAACTCGTCTTCCCCCTTCAGCGTATAGAATTTCTCCTTCTGAAGCAGTTTTGGACGACCCATAGGGACTTTGGTCAACGGATTTAAACTGGCTTCCTGGATCTCGGCAAAATATTTTCGCAATAAAACCACATCATTTAGTCGAGCGAGTTCCTCAAAATAGGAGTTTCTCTGAAATTCGGGATCAAGGTACCGTTTAAACACTTTGTTTCCCAATACTACCTTATCAACTCCTTTGGGATTAATGATGAACACAGAATCCTTCGACAATTTGGCCTCAAACCGTTCCGCATATATATTATAATTCAAACTGGGAAACGTATACTCCTTTTGCTCAAAATATACCTTGGCGTTAGTAAGCCAAGACGGATATAAATAGGGAGATCCCTCCACGGCACTATTAAAATTATTGCCTATCGCCTTATTATAATCCTGGGTACTCATTCCTACAAGCTTTACATAATCGTTTTGACCATATGCCATTGAAAATCCATCTTGGGAAAACGTATTCAGACTACACACAAACATCAAAAAAAAGATCCATTTCTTCATAACAACTTCCTTAAATTCCCACTAAAGTATTTCTAAAATATTCCATACAAAACTAACAATTCCTAATCAATCGCCAAGGGTCCTACGCTATTGGATGTTCAAAAAATATGGGTAGTGCCAATGTGGCTTCGGGGTTCCCCAAACCCCTCGCTGGATTTCGTCTTTTTATAGATGCTCACGACCTATTAAAATCGGCTATTTCAAGCTCTATGTGCTTTCTCACAAATAAACATAAAAAAAAAAGGATAAACCAGATGGTTTAGCCTATTTAATGTTCTTTTAATAATAAATTGTTCCTCTCAATCATCCGTTTTTTTGATCTACTCTAAGTGGGGTTCACTATTTGGAAGCAACTCCCCTACTGCGCTTGGTCTTTTAGTATTAGGCTTACATTCCTCAGGATCCCAATGTATTGTAATATGTTAATATACTGGTAACATCCTCAAGCTTGTTATATTTCAATCCATTTTCCTTTACATAGGATTGCACCTCTTTTACAAAATTCTTATCGATTAAGTCCAGTATCGATGATTTTTTGAAATTGATCTTCTCCAATTGGGTGCTTTCTCCTTTGAGTATATAGAAATCCTCCTCCAGTTTCAACATCGGCAAACCCATCGGCGACTTGGTCAAAGGATTTACCTCGGCTTTCTTGATACTAGTATAGTACTTACGTAATAAAAGCAAATCC
>NZ_JBATHS010000158.1:0-8415 GCF_049667165.1 Maribacter sp. | reverse complement strand
CTGGGAATGTACTCCATGGGTCCTGGACGATACAGGGCATTCATGGCAATAAGATCCTCGAATACCGTTGGTTTCAGTTCCTTTAAATGCTTTTGCATCCCAGCGGATTCGTACTGGAAGATTCCTACGGTATCCCCTCTTTGAAAGAGTTCGTAGGTCTTTACATCATCTAAGGGAAAATCATCGGGCACCAAATCGATGCCGTGCTTGGCCTTGACGATCTTCACGGTGTCCTTGATCAAGGTCAAGGTTTTCAACCCAAGGAAATCCATTTTCAACAAACCGGCACTTTCCACCACCGAGTTATCGAATTGGGTGACGTACAGATCGGAATCCTTGGCCGTGGCAACGGGAACGAAATTGGTGATATCATCGGGCGTGATGATCACCCCACAAGCGTGGATTCCCGTATTTCGCAAGGAGCCTTCCAAAATCCTGGCCATATTCACGGTCTGGCCCTCAAGGTCATCCCCATCGGCAATATTCAATAAATGGTTGACCTTTTCCATTTCCTCGGCCCTGAATTTCTTCTTCAGTTCTGCTTCGGGAACCCCAAAGATCTTACCGAGTTTTGACATGGTCGGAATCAACTTTGCAATACGATCGGCATCCCCCAAGGGTAGATCCAATACCCTGGCCGTATCACGAATCGAGGATTTTGCGGCCATGGTACCATACGTAATGATCTGTGCCACTTGGTTGGCGCCGTATTTGTTGATCACATAATCCATGACACGCCCTCGACCTTCATCATCAAAATCGATATCGATATCGGGCATTGATACCCTATCGGGATTCAAGAACCGCTCAAAAAGCAAATCATATTTCAAGGGATCTATGTTGGTGATGGCAAGGCAGTAAGCCACCACGGATCCTGCAGCTGAACCCCGACCCGGACCTACCGAAACATCCATTTTTCGGGCTTCCCGAATAAAATCCTCCACAATCAGAAAATAACCGGGATACCCAGAATTTTCAATGGTCTTTAATTCAAATTCGATGCGCTCCTCGATTTCCGGGGTAAGCTCCCCGTACCTTCTTTTTGCCCCTTCATAAGTGATATGTCGTAAATAGGCATTTTCACCACGTTTGCCCCCATCGGCCTCATCTTCAACTATCTTAAAATTGGCCGGGATATCGAATTTGGGCAACAGTACATCCCTGGCCAAATCATAGGATTCTATCTTATCTATGATTTCCTGTATATTCAGGATAGACGCTGGTAAATCCTTGAACAACTCGATCATTTCCTCAGAAGACTTAAAATAATACTCCTGATTCGGCAGCCCGTAGCGGTAACCACGACCACGACCAATGGGCGTAGCCTGTTTTTCCCCATCCTTTACACAAAGCAGAATATCATGGGCTTCCGCGTCTTTCTTCGCACAATAATAGGTATTGTTCGTTGCCACCATCTTGACCTGGTGCCTGGTTGCAAAGTCGATCAACACCTTATTCACACGGTCTTCATCTTCCTGACCATGCCGCATGATCTCTATATAAAGATCATCACCAAACTGCTCTTTCCACCAGAACAGGGCTTCCTCGGCCTGCTTTTCACCCACGTTCAAAATCTTACCCGGTACTTCCCCATAAAGGTTGCCCGTCAATACAATGATATCTTCCTTGTACTTCTGTATGATGTTCCTGTCGATTCTTGGCACATAATAAAATCCATCGGTATAGGCAATGGAAGACATCTTGGCCAAATTATGATAGCCCTTCTTATTCTTGGCTAAAAGGACTATTTGATAGCCATAATCCTTAACACTTTTGTTGGTATGGTCCTCACAAACGAAAAATTCACATCCGATAATTGGTGTAATCAACATTTCTTTCGTTTCCTCGCCTTTTTCCAAAGCTTTGACAGTTTTTTCCTTTACCGATTTGTTATGCGCCATTACCGCTTTGACAAAATGGAAGGCCCCCATCATATTCGCATGGTCGGTCAAGGCGACCGCCGGCATATGGTTTTTGGCCGCCGATTGTACCAAATCCTTGATATTGATCGTCGATTGTAGGACAGAAAACTGGGAATGGTTGTGCAAATGCACGAATGGGGTATCGGAGAGACTCTCGATATTCTCCTGAATCTCTTCCTCAGAAACGCCACCAGTATCCTTATCCCATAGTGCATCTGCTATCTTCTTGGATGCTTTTTTAAGATTGATGTGCTTTATACCAATGAGGGCAATCTGCTTTGGATTGGCTTCCGAGAATTTTTGAAAATAGTCAGGTTGTACATCCAGTTGCTCCTGGGTAAAGTGGTTTTGACGCACCAATTCGAAAAAACAGCGCGTCGTGGCTTCGACATCCGCAGTAGCATTGTGGGCTTCCTCAAAAGGTTCATTAAAAAGATGTTCATGAAGCTCGGTCAGCGTAGGTAGTTTGAACTTACCTCCTCGCCCACCCGGAATTTTACAAAGTAAGGCGGTCTCTTCGCTACAGGTATCCAAAACCGGTAGTTCCTGTAAGGGATTCACAATACCTAAACGGTGGTATTCGGCCCCCATGATATTGATATCGAAACCTACATTTTGCCCAATGATGAATTTTGTTTTCGCCATGGCCGTATTGAAGAGCTCCAGTACCTCGGCCAAGGGAATCCCTTTTTGAACGGCCAGTTCCGTTGAAATACCATGGATCTGTTCCGCATCATAGGGAATATTGAACCCATCGGGGCGCACCAGATAATCCTGACTTTCAATCAGATTTCCCATGGCATCGTGTAATTGCCAGGCTATCTGTATACAACGAGGCCAATTATCCACATCGGTAAAAGGTGCATCCCATCGCTTGGGCAAACCAGTGGTCTCGGTGTCAAAAATAAGGTACATCCAATGTGTTTTTGAAGTGGAAAAAAGTGGTTATAAAAATATACAAAAGGCGCCCCAGACAAAAAGGTAGTTATCAGGAGTTATCAACTGAAATTCTAAGGTACTTCCTTTTTATCAATCCACAAATACCGTACATTGATGCCTTGTTAACATTCGATCTAATGGCCTATACCTTTTTTCTAAATAAGTTGTTTTTTTCTCTAATCTTGGGCATGGTCTTATGCCCAACGTTAATTCACGGACAAATAGACCCTTCCAACCGGCCTAATTTTATCATCATATTCGCCGATGATTTGGGTTATGGAGACTTGAGTTCCTACGGCAATCCAAGCATAAACACACCACATTTAGACCGAATGGCCCATGAGGGTCAGAAATGGACGAATTTTTATGCAGGGGCCAGTGTATGTACCCCAAGTAGGGCCGCCTTACTAACGGGGAGACTTCCTGTGCGCAGTGGTATGAGCAGCAATATCCATAGGGTTTTGTTTCCTGACAGTAAAAATGGCTTGCCCACCAATGAAATTACCTTGGCCGAACAACTCAAAAAAGCGGGGTACGCTTCGGCCTGTATCGGCAAATGGCATCTGGGACATAAAGCGCAATACTTGCCCACCAACAATGGTTTTGATTCCTATTTCGGCATTCCCTACTCCAACGATATGGATTATATAGGGCATGGCGATTATAAGGAGTTAGTGCAACAAAACCTAAAAGCCCTTAAAACGGAAGATTACAATGTTCCCTTGTTGCGCAACACTGAGATCATAGAACGTCCGGCGAACCAGAATAATATTACTAAAAGATATAACGAAGCCGCTGTTGCTTATATTAAAGAACATAAAGACAAACCCTTCTTCTTATACCTGGCCCATAATCTGCCCCATATCCCTTTGTTCGCTTCAGAGCATTTTCTTGGTTCCAGCAAACGTGGACTCTATGGTGATGTAGTCGAAGAAATAGACAATGGGGTCGGCCAAATCCTAAAAACTTTAAAGGAAGAGGGGCTGTCAGCAAATACCGTTGTTATCTTCACCTCTGACAATGGGCCCTGGTTACCGTTCAAGACCCATAGTGGCAGTGCTGGACCACTTAAAGCGGGCAAAGGCACCACTTGGGAGGGCGGTATGCGCGAACCGGCCATTTTCTGGGGACCGGGTTTGATCGAACCCGGCATGGTCAGCGAATTGGGATCTACGATGGATTTGTTCACCACCTTTAGCGCCATGGCAGGTGTTGGCCTTCCAAAGGACCGAATTATCGATGGGAAAGATTTAAGTGAAACTTTATTCCACCACAAACCGAGTCCGAGAAATAGTATCCTCTACTACCGGGGACCTGAATTATACGCGGTACGAGTCGGGGATTATAAGGCCCATTTTATCACACAAGGCGAGTATGGGCAGTTCGGGGAACGCGAAGTACACGACCCTCCAATGTTATATAATGTAAATCAGGATATTTCGGAAAATTTCAATATCGCAGCGGAACACCCTGAAATTATAGCACAAATCAAAAAGCTTGTTGAAGACCATAAATCCGACTTGGTCAAAGGCAAAGATCAATTGGCCGAAAGGGAATAAAGTAATTTATTCAAAACTATTGCCGAATTAAAGAATTACAGTATATTTGCAGCCCCTTTTTGAGGGAATAAAAGAAGAATTAATAACCGAGGGTCGGGCACCCTACAAAATTAATGTGATATGCCAGTAAAAATTAGATTACAAAGACACGGAAAAAAAGGAAAACCTTTTTATTGGATCGTAGCTGCCGATGCGCGTGCAAAAAGAGATGGTAAATTCTTGGAAAAACTAGGAATCTACAACCCCAACACCAATCCAGCAACTATCGAAATCAACGTTGACAATTCAGTGACATGGTTGAACAATGGAGCACAACCTACAGATACAGCAAGAGCTATTCTTTCCTATAAAGGTGTTTTATTAAAGCATCACCTATTGGGTGGTGTTCGTAAAGGTGCTTTGACCGAAGAACAGGCTGAAGAAAAATTCAATGCTTGGTTGGCTGAGAAAGAAAAATCGGTTGCCTCTAAGGTCAGTGGCCTTGATCAAGTTAAAGCAGATGCAAAAGCCAAAGCCTTAGCCGCTGAAAAAGAAGTGAACGAAAAACGTGCCTTGGCCGCTGCTGAAGCGGAAGTGCCCGAAGAGATCGTAGAATCTGAAATTATTGTTGAGGAAGCCGCTACTGAAGTAGTTGAAGAAGCTGCCACTGAAGCACCTGTCGTTGAAGCACCTGTCGTTGAAGCACCTGCTGCTGAAGCGCCGGTTGCTGAAGAACCCGTCGTTGAAGCAGAGGCCGAGGAAAAAGCTCCTGAAGCCCCCAAGGAAAAAAAGTAAATAAATACGGAAACGATGGACAAGTCGGCTTGTTTCTACTTAGGTAAAATCGTTTCAAAATATAGTTTCAAAGGGGAGGTACTTGTTAAGCTCGATACCGATGAACCCGAATTATACGAAAATATGGAATCAGTCTTTGTTTCACTCGGAAACAATCTGGTTCCATTTTTTATTGAAAAATGTAGCCTCCATAAATCCAACTTATTACGTATCGATTTTGAAGAGGTAAAGTCAGAAAATGAAGCAGACCGAATCATGGGCTCTGAACTTTATCTTCCCCTAACTTTTCTACCCAAACTTACAGGGGATAAATTCTATTTTCACGAAGTAATCGGTTTCACGGTCATAGACACCGTACATGGTGATATTGGGATTATTAAAAGTATTAATGATACAACATCCCAAGCGCTTTTTGAGGTGGATAAAGATGGAAAGGATCTCTTGATTCCGATCAATGATGAAATCATTACCAAAGTAGATCGCGCCAAGAAATCCATTTTGGTTTCCACACCTGAGGGATTGGTGGAACTATATCTATCATAAATTGATCTTGATTTCTATTTTATAGAAAGATTCTGAATAAATTCCTCTAAATTTAGGTTTGACCAAAAAACCTTACTGCATGTCGAAGTATATATTTCCGCTCATTTTTGTAGTTTTTTTTGCCTGCAAGAACAAAGACTCCCAGTCAGATATACCAACCCGGCCACCCAATGTCGTATTGATCTTCACCGATGACCAAGGATATCAGGATGTTGGGGTATTTGGATCTCCTAATATCGAAACCCCCCATTTGGACCAAATGGCTTCTGAAGGAGTAAAACTAACGAGTTATTATTCGGCCCAAGCCGTATGTTCCGCATCACGTGCGGGTATCTTGACCGGCTGTTACCCAAACCGTATAGGCATACACAATGCTCTGGGGCCCGGAAACACCCATGGTATCAATAGCACTGAAACCACAATGGCCGAAATGCTGAAAGCCAATGGCTATCATACTGCGATTTTCGGAAAGTGGCATTTAGGACACTATCCTGAATTCATGCCGAACCGGCATGGATTTGACGAGTATTTCGGCATTCCTTATTCCAATGACATGTGGCCCTTTCATCCGCAACAAGGCCCCATTTTCAATTTCCCCGATCTACCCCTCTATGAAAATGAAACGGTCATCGACACGTTGATCGATCAATCACAATTGACCACCCAAATTACCGATCGGAGCGTTGATTTCATCCATAAAAACAAGGATAATCCCTTCTTTTTGTATGTAGCCCATCCACAACCCCATGTACCCTTGTTCGTTTCGGAGAAATTCAAAGGGAAATCTAAAAGGGGATTGTATGGGGATGTGATCATGGAAATCGATTGGTCGGTAGGCCAAATCTTGGACGCCTTAAAAAAGAATGGTCTCGAAGATAATACCATTGTGATTTTCACTTCGGACAACGGCCCATGGTTGGCATACGGAAATCATGCCGGCAGTGCCCTACCCCTGCGTGAAGGAAAGGGTACCGCTTGGGAAGGTGGACAGCGCGAACCCTTTATCATCAAATATCCGGATAAATTACAAGCCGGCAAGGTAGTCGATATCCCCGTGATGGCCATCGATATGTTACCTACCATTGCCCGACTTACCAATTCCCAACTACCCGAGCTGACCATTGATGGGAAAGATGTTTGGAACGTTATTTCAGGAGAAACTACAAAAAGTCCTCAAAAGGCGTATTTCTTTTACTATCGTGTAAATGAACTTTTCGGCGTTCGTTATGGCAAATGGAAACTCTATTTCCCACATCGCTATCGCACCATGAACGGGCAGGAACCTGGTAAAGATGGGCAGCCAGGCGAATATCGTATGATCGATCTAGAAGAAATCGAACTGTACGATGTAGAGAACGACATCAGTGAAACCAAAAATGTGGCCAAGGAAAATCCTAACATTGTGCAGGAAATAAAAGTGATTGCCAATGAAATGCGGTCACGTCTTGGGGATTCCTTAATGGAACTGGAAGGCTCGGAGACTAGGGAGCCTGGACGGATTGAAGGAGAATAATATTTGTCATTCCTGCGCAGGCCGGAATCCATAGGAAAACTTATATTACATAATAACGAATACTTTGTCATTCCTGCGTAGGCAGGAATCCACATTTAAAAATGTATACTTTCCAGCATCAATATTATGTTTATATTCTAACCAATAAAAAGAATGGAACATTGTACATTGGGATGACCAATAATTTGCAAAGAAGGATATATGAACATAAAAATAAACTTATTGAAGGATTTACAAGTAACTATGGATTAGACCTTCTGGTCTATATGGAAAGCTATCAGTATGTTCAGGATGCTATCCTCCGAGAGAAAAGAATAAAGAAATGGAAACGTCAATGGAAAATAAATTTAATTGAAGAAGATAATCCAAACTGGGATTATTTAGCCTTTGACTGGTACGATTAAAATGGATTCCTGCCTGCGCAGGAATGACAAAACCGTAGCTTTATTCTATGGAAAAAACCTTATCGAGAGTAGAAAAACAAAAATGCTAATAGAATATAAGTTGTTTAGAGAAAGAAAATCCTGAGTGGAAGGATTTGGCAGTTGATCGGTACAATTAAAATGGATTTCTTACTGCACAAAAATGACAGATAGATAGAAACTGACTAGCCTTATAAACCCCTAAATGTCCGTTCGAGCGCAGTCGAGAGCTATGAATTCCGTTATCAAAACACGTCTTGACTGCGCTCGACGAGAAACACAGCTCAAATGAAACCCTTCAAATTCAAAGAATTTATCATACACCAAGATCGTTGTGCCATGAAAATCGGCACGGATGGCGTACTCCTGGGGGCATGGACTTCCTTGGCAGGCCATCCTAAATCTATATTGGATATTGGGGCTGGCACAGGTTTACTTGCACTGATGCTGGCACAACGGTGTGGGGCCGAGACTATTGATGCCCTGGAAATCAATGCAGATGCCTATGAACAATGTGTGGAGAATTTTGAAGCCTCACCTTGGGATGACCGCCTTTTCTGTTACCATGCCGGATTGGATGAATTTATGGATGAGATTGAAGATCAGTACGATTTAATCGTTTCCAATCCGCCTTTTTTTTCCGAAGATGTTAGCAGTGGAGATTTCGCAAGGGATACCGCACGACAAAACCAATCCCTACCTTTTGAAGCGCTGATCGAGGGCGTTTCGATGCTTCTTGCCCC
>NZ_JBATHS010000157.1:0-4634 GCF_049667165.1 Maribacter sp. | reverse complement strand
TCGTCATCAAGGATGGTCCCGTTTGCTGTATTGGTTGAATTTCCATCAACAAACCCAATTCCCATGTTGGAATTGATATTGGATAATACTACTGTAAAGGCTTCCGTAGGTTCTATAACGGCATCATCCGTAATTGGGACCTGAATATCCAATGAGTTAACCGTAGGAGTGAACTCCAATGTACCTGTAGTAGTTACAAAATCACTAGGGTTAAAAGCAGTTCCTTCATTCGTGGTATAATCCACGGTCACGTTTTCGGTGATGTTACCTGTAAGGGTTACATTGAAGATTGCGAATGCATCCGTACCCTCGGTAACGATTACGTTGGTATCTGTGAATGAAATACCTGTACCTGCGATGGCATCGTTATCGGTGATGTTTACGTTTGCTTGATTATCAGCAATGGTTACATTTCCTGTAGCAGTAATATTGGATAGATTCACCAAAAAGTTCTCGGTAATTTCAATGAGATCATCATCAATTATTGTAATGGGGATATTTTGGAAACTTCCATTTATCGAATTCGCTGGAAAAGTTAATTGGGCATTAACATTGTTATAATCCAAACCAGAAAGTGCCGTACCATCCGCAGTTGCATAATCAACGGTAAACGATTCTTGAACATTTCCACTTAATATAACTTGTACATTAATAACACCGGCATTTTCATCAACATCCAAATCACTAATGGAAACTGTTGCCGAATCATTGTCCAAAATGGTTCCTAACCCACTGGCATCATTAATAGCAATTACATTCGTGGATGGTGCGCTTAATTCCACTGTGAAAGTTTCGGTATTTTCAATGAGGGAATCATCGAGTATAGGAACTACTATGTCAAAGGACTCGTTGTGGTCCCCTAAGAAGGCAAGCGTACCCGAAACGCTGGTATAGTCGCCAGGGGCCACTGCGGAACCGTTGTTCGAGGCATAGTCCAAGGTAAACCCATCAGCATGGATACCGGTAAGAACCACTTTAAAAGTGGCCGTACCCACATTTTCATCGATACTTATATCATTTATAGCTATACCAATAGGGTCGCCATTTTCCGTCACATAAATATATTGGACATGCTCCGTGGAATTACCAGCGCAATCCAATGCCGTCCATGTTCTAATAATCGTATAGGCAGTACTGTTGTTGTCCCCATTGTAGGTTTCAACAAAAACTACTTGTGGACTAGTATCACAGGTGTCACTTGCTGTTAAGGTAGTAGGGCTGGGAATATTGTCATAGGCAGCCACTGTGTCCGTAGGTAGGGCTTCGTTAAAAGTAGGATCGGTATGGTCTTCAATGGTTATCACCTGGGTGAATGTGTCACTTATCCTTCCACAGGCATCTGTAAAGGTCCACGTATTGGTATAGGTGCCTTCGGCATCACAGTCGGCATTGGGAACAAAATCACCTGAAGTTTTATCCAATGTAAAATCACAGAATTCCGTAGCGGGCTCTAAACTTTGAGCTGCATTTAAGCTAGCAGTGTCATCACAAGTGACGGTGGTATCCAATGCATTTGCGAGAGTAGACCAGTTAACTTGGGCAGGTTGGTTTATGTTTACGACTGTTGGATCGAAATTACCGAACCCACATTCATTTAATGTACCTGAACTATTGGTTGTTTGTGTTTCAGGATTAATTTCTCCTGTAAAAGTAGCAGTAGCTTGTAAGGAAAACGTTGCTGAACAGGCAGTTTCTAAAAAGTAACACTGTTCTTTTACCGTTACATCGAAATCTAATAAGAATTCTGGATCACCAGCTTCCACATTATTTTCATCTACAATGAAATTAAGCGCTCTTGTTGTATCATTATAGGAGGCACTGGTAACGCCTGTTGGCAGTGGTTGAGTTTCGTCATATTCCACTTCCATGGGTAATATAGTCGTGATTTGAAGAGACGCGATATTATCATTTCCTGAGTTTTCAATGCTCATGGAAAGCGTGGCTAGATCCCCTGCATCGTAAGTACTATTGAGGGGTGAGGTTGTAAATTTTAAAGCTCCTAAACTCGGTTCATATACTTCAATAGAAAAACCGACTAAATATAGTCCGTAAGATTCCTGCCCCGAAGTAGCCCTTAATGTGGTACTTGTCTGATTGTTGGTAATTAAGGAGTTTCCTGGATTGGATAATTCAAATATAGAGGCATCATATCCTAATGTATTTGTACTTGCCGGATTCCTACTAACGAAATGTGCACCATCAATTGAGATGGTGCTGGAAAAGAAATTATCCTGCCCTCTTAAAGGGGTACTGATTTTTTGCCATGTATTGTCAGGTTTTTTAATTTGGAAACTGTCACCATTCAAAACGCGGTCACCTTCAATAGAACCAAGAATAATATCGGCCTTCACCGGACCTGAAGGAATCGATAAAAATCCGTTTACATTAAAATCAGTGGTAGCCTCGTTGTCTACGTGGGCATATCCATCAAAAAGTGTAATATTTCTGGTCAGTAGATCAGTTGACTGATATACAAATACAATTTGCCATCCTCCGGCAACTCCATAATTGCCGCCTCCATGTGGTTCCAAACCACCATAAGTGGCCTGTACATTCCCTACTTGATATTTACCGTAGGGATTGGTTAATGCTACTACATCGCTGGTGATATCCTTTACACAGATATATGGGTCATTATGAAAATGCTCTGGCCGTCCCCTATATATAACTTCATCAGCTGTAATTGTAGTATAGGTAGAAGACCCTGGCAACATTAATTTAACCTTGTCGTGGTTCCAAGAGTCGGCATTTTGGGAAACCCCACCAGCTTCCTTATCAGAAGCTGCCCAATATAAGTATGCTCTTACAAATTCCTTACAATTCAAACCAGGAGCAGGATCATTTAACGTAGCACTACTCGAATTAAAAGTGGAAGGGTCACTGTCAATATCAACATAGACCCTATTGTTGCTATCCTGGTTATCTCCTGTTGCATTAAAACTATTGGTTTTATGTGCAGACAACATATTATTGGCAATGATGGTGACATCGCCTTTGATCGTTTCATTATACCTAGGAGTAAATGCTTTTTTCACCTGAGCACTTACAAAAGTGGTCAAAAGAAAAAATACCAATAAAATAAGCTTACCCATTTTATCCGCCAAATGAATTTTCCCGGTGTTTGATTTTGAAATTGAATGTTTCATAGTTCAGATTGCTTAAATGCTTCTGAAGAAGGGTATGAAACCTAATGACAAGGGTTTACAATAACTAGTAAGTGTTTGAGAGTAAAGATTTGTCCATAGGCATTGACTTCTTCCAAAAAATGTACTTAGCTTAAGTTGTTGGTTAAGTGATTTGGTATCATTCTAAAACAAAGCACGTCAAATACCTTCGTCGCGAGAAAATTATACGCTATGGGAAAGGCTAAAATCGTTGAACAACCTAAAAAACGATAAAATGTTAAAATTGTAGGATAAAATGTAAAATGTTGTAAAACAGATAGTTATAACTCGATGAAATGCACCTTTTTGTAGGTGTAGGACAAAAAGTCACACATTTTCCTTAAAAATCAACAAGGATTACAAGCTAGAAATATTGGCTATCCAAAATTTATATGTTTTTAATAAAATGCTTAGTTTTGGGTTCTTAAATAAAATAAGATGAGTTCGAAAAAGGGAAAAGTACAGGAAGCTATAGATGAAAAATTATTGGAGGAACGCAAGGTTTTTCTTTGGGGTATGGTCGACGATGATTCTGCCAAGCATGTCATCGATCGATTGCTTTATTTGGATATGCAGAATCATAAAGAGATCCAACTGTTCATCAATAGCCCTGGAGGGTATGTTACCTCAGGTTTTGCCATGTACGATACGATTAAGGCTTTAAAAAGTCCCGTATCCACCATTTGTACCGGTCTGGCAGCCTCTATGGGGTCGATTTTACTTTCGGTAGGTAAAAAGGGAAGACGCTTTATACAGCCCCATGCCCAGGTGATGATACATCAACCTAGCGGGGGGGCTAAAGGCCAGGCATCGAATATAGAGATTCAGGCCAAGGAAATCATCAAAACCAAGGAATTGAGTGCCAGGATCCTAGCTGAAAATTGTGGGCAGGACTATGAAAAGGTACTTCGGGATTTTGATCGGGATTTTTGGATGAATGCCGAGGAGTCTATCGCATACGGTATCGTGGATGGTATTTTAAAATAGCCATATCGTGTTGATAAATGAAAAAGTCCTTCGCAATCGTGTTGTGAAGGACTTTTTTGATGATATATATGGACGCCGAAGCGGAATGTACTATATATACGGGAAAAAAGACCCCTTTGGATGTTTATAAGGGCCAAAAACCTTGATTTCTAAAAATAGATCTGCGCGGTTTACTGGCGTACCCAATATTGGAGGGAAAGTTTATTTTATTAAATTTACCGACTAACCCTTATTTTTTCCCTAGTTCTTATGAAACAAACACCCAAGGAGATTGCTATTGTAGGATCGGGTTTGGTAGGTTCCTTATTGGCTATTTATCTAAGAAGGCTGGGCCATACAGTAGATGTCTTTGATCGTAGGCCCGATATACGTACCATTGTTTTTTCAGGGCGTTCCATTAACCTGGCGATGAGCGATAGGGGATGGAAGGCTTTGGCGGAAATAGGCATCGAGGACGAAATCAAGAAAATCGCCATACCCTTG
>NZ_JBATHS010000156.1:0-1892 GCF_049667165.1 Maribacter sp. | reverse complement strand
GCCAGAGGCTGTCCCCACTTTCATCTGCAATCATTCCGCAATTCAACCCAGTTTAGCAATGCGTTGTTCGCCAAAATCATAGGCGATGCGGTTGCGGCAAGTGAACAAAAAACATTAACTGAAATTCAGTTGCTCCCGCAGCTAATCGATTTTCTTCCTGAATAAAGAAAGGAAGATGTTATTTTCATCATTTTTTCCTCACAAAGAGAAAAATCAGGTCATGAAACAATTCCAAAATCAGCCGGTTTCTAACTCTAGGCAGGCCCTACCTGCCGCAGGCATGGAAACCTGAGCCAGTTGCACTTATTTGAGACAGACTTGGGCAATCAAGACGAATCATGAATTATCACCCGTTCCACATGAAAACCAAAAGCAATGGCTCGCCAAATCATGGTCATTGAATCCATTGGTAGCTCATTAAATAAAGCGCGTAGCTTTTCCCAAAGGGCACGTTTGCTACCTGTCTTTTCCCAAGCCGCTTGAAAAAGCCGACAAGCCAATTGTTGTGCTTGGTCAACGGCAAAGGCTAACATCATCAAAGACGCAAAAACGACGGACAAATGTTGGTTTCCGTGCCCAAAGTTGTGTTCAAAATGATACCCTTGGTTTTTGAGCGTGTTGAATGTTTCATTTTCGATTTTCCAACGGGCGCGTCCACCACGCATCAAGTTAAAAGCATTCTTGCCGGTTATCGTGAAATCCGTCACCCAACTGAAATGTCGTGTTTGGCCTGATTTAATTTCCCAATACTCCAGAAAATTGACCCGTACATCCGTATTGGATTCGTTGAGAGGAACATCGTTCTTAAAACAAAAACGGTGGATTACGCCATCTTTTTCAATTTCAAAGCGAGTGGTCTCTCCCGCCTCATCTGCTTGACGTATATGCTCAAATAGATAAGCATGGTCGCCTGGTTTTACCCCCAGAATATAGCCCAGATTATGCCGTTTCAATTCTCGAATGTGGGGGGCATTCGCACTGAGGGCATCTTCTATGATAATGAATGGTAGTCGTGGATAGTCTTGGCGCAATTTTGCTAGAAAACGTTTAGCTGCATTGCGCTCACAGTCGTTTTTCTCGGTTCCATCTTGTTTGATGATTGGCTCAGGGGCTAATGGAATGACTTCGCGTCGTTCTGGATGGACAATCGCCCCACCCAACATTTGATGGGTGTATATCGTTTTTCCACTTCGCTTATAATGTTTCTCCAAACAGTTAGCGCAATGCACTTTTTCTGACTGGAAATACCCGGTTCCATCCAACGACAACAGGTAGTACTGACCCATATACTTCATCTTTTCCAACTCTTTGCCGCGCTGTAACTGTTGCAACACCCGCTTAAACAACGGTCTTATCCCTTCTGGGTTAACGTCATCCAGAATTATTCTCATCTGTGTGTCGCTTGGTATGCGATTGATGCCATAGACTCGTTTCAAGTTCTTTGGGGTCTGTCTTCTCTCGTCAAAGGCCAATAATGATGGGTCTTTTAGGGAAAACAGGGCGAACCCACTCATCAATGCGTCCTCCAACGGTATTGCCACATTGATAGGGCGATGATCTTTTATCTTTTTGAATTCCTTTTTTACCATCTTAAACAAGCCATCTGCTGATAAATGCTTTCTTATCTTCATTATGTCGCCTCTTTTTCCCTTGAATCTTTACGAAAACGAGGCTGCTGTTATACCAGATTTTGGCTGCGGGAATTACTGGGGTTGGGTCGCAAACGCTCAGTCCGAGCGCTAGGATATTACGGGCTGCATTCACATCCCGGTCAAGTTCTAATCCACACGAATCGCACCTGTGAACCCGCACACTCAAGCTCTTAGCTACAATCGTCCCACATCCACTGCACATTTGGCTGGTGTACCAGGGAGAAACAGGTTCCACTCGCT
>NZ_JBATHS010000155.1:0-11403 GCF_049667165.1 Maribacter sp. | reverse complement strand
GTCAGTTCGAGTGATTTTCGAAAGCCCCGAATGCTCGGGGGTATCGAGAACCAGAAGGAAGTAGTGAACAGTGGGCAATGAACAGTGAATAGTGAACAGTTATATATTCGTTGAAAAGTTGGATTTTTAGCCATTCAACTTTACAATTTTTGACTATGGACTTTGGACCTTCAACTTTGAACTTTAAACTTTGGGCCTTCTACTTTTAATTCTGTCGTTGATTTTTACCGGTTTTATAAATAGTAGGTAAGGCAATCTTGAATTTTACGGCCAACAAGCGAATTACAATAATGATTATGATAGCTGCGCTATAAGCGTATGCCCCGTCAAAAGGGAATTGTATTAAAAGGAAATAACCAATACCTCCCAAAATGCAGGCCGTTGCATAAATTTCTTTATGGAAAATCACTGGTATCTCATTGCAGAGAATATCCCGAATCACACCTCCGAATGAAGCTGTAATCGTTCCCAAAATTATACACATAATAGGCATTAACTCCGCGGAAAGTCCTTTCTCAATACCCACCATGGTGAATAACCCAATGCCGATTGTATCGAACAGGAATAAGGTCTTTCGTAAATATTTTAGTTGGTTGACAAACAAGATGGCGAAAAATACCGTTCCTAATATGGTGAATATATAAACCGATTCACGCATCCAGATCACGGGAGTATTGCCAATGAGCATATCACGCAACGTTCCACCACCAACCGCGGTCACGAAGGCAATAATAAGTACACCGAACAGATCGAGCTTTTTCTCCATGGCCACCAAGACCCCCGAAATGGCAAAGGCTATAGTTCCTAATATATCAATGGCAAAATAAAACATGATTGGTGTTTGGTGTTCATGAGCAAAATTAAGTCATTAATCTTCTTAATTCCAATCTTATTGCCCATCGACAATTTTAAACCCTATTAAGGCCAAAGGTCGATGGGAAACGGAGGTCAGTAGTCAGTAGACAGTATCGTCAGTCCGAGTGATTTTCGAAAGCCCCGAATGCTCGGGGGTATCGAGAACCAAATGTTAACAGTGAACAATGAACAGTGAACAGTGAACAGTGAACAGTTATATATTCGTTGAAAAGTTGGATATTTAGCCATTCGACTTTACAACTTTCGACTTTGAACTTAAATTTGCTGGGTATAATAACTATAATCCTTGATTATCGTATCCACAAAATCAAAAGGTTTTGCCTCCGTTGTGATCTCGGTCACTTTCTTGATACGTTCGCTTAGGGTAAGAATGATTTGATGATCACCATTACGTCTTGCCTGATCATACAATTCCTTGATGGTCTGCATTTCCCGATCCTCAAAAATAGTGACCTGTGGATATTGGGGTACATAATCTTCGGGTAGGTCCCTCAACAAGGTATCGCGCAACCCAACGCGCTTCTTTTCACTGATTACGGTGGTACCTGCGGCAATATCCCCGATGCGTTGCCCATTGCCACGAATCAATATGGTGAGAACCGCCAAACCCCCAGAGGTTAGTACCACATCGACGATCCTAAGGATCCAACGAATGAAATAGCTCGAAAAGCCGGGTTTTGAACCATCCAATTTGACCACACGAATATGCATCAAGGCTTTACCGATCGTTTTTCCGTCCATAAAAGTCTCCAATAACACATAATACAAAAAGGCGGGCAATCCGAACAAAAGATACAGGGCCCACATGTCCTCAAAATCAACATCCATCGCAAACAAGAGCCAGATAATCAAAATAGTGTAGGCAAGAATGACAAAACTATCGATCAAGTAGGCCAACATACGGTCCCCCAAATGGGCGGTATTCTGACTAATGCTTATATTTTGGGCGGTTTCTATTTGAAATTGTTCCATATTTTAGTTTCTTTGGGTAAAACCCAGTAGTACATGCGTGAGGCCGCCTTTGTAAAGCAAAATAAAGACAAATGGGTAACTTTTGAAAATGCCTTGTCAAACAAAACGAAGATAGCGCCCGATGTATTGTCCGACCTTTACATAGAAATTACCGACCATCTAAGTTACGCCAAGACCTTTTATGCAGGCAGTAATACGGAGTTTTATCTTAATACCTTGGCTTCCCAGGCCCATCAAAAAATCTACAAGACCAAAAGAGAACCCAAGAACCGCATTGTGGCGTTTTGGAAGACCGAATTTCCTACCTTATTCTATTTCCATCAAAGGGAACTGTTGATCGCTTTCCTCGTCTTTGCGTTCTTCACCTTGGTCGGGGCATTTTCAGCAGCCAATGAGGGCGATTTTGTACGCTCCATTCTTGGGGATGGGTACGTGAACATGACCCTCGACAATATTGATCAAGGGGATCCCATGGCCGTGTATAAGAAAATGGGGGAATTCAATATGTTCCTGGGCATAACCATCAACAATATCCGTGTAGCCCTAATGGCCTTCGCCTATGGCATATTGTTGGGCATTGGCACCTTATGGATCATGATGCAAAACGGGATCATGTTGGGTAGTTTTCAATATTTCTTTTACGAAAAAGGCCTGCTATGGGAATCGGCACGAACCATTTGGATCCATGGCACCATCGAGATTTCGGTAATCATTATCGCAGGGTGCGCCGGCCTGGTCATGGCCAACGGCATGCTTTTCCCAGGGACCTATACCCGGTTGGAGTCCTTCAAAAGAGGGGTTAAGAATGGGTTGAAAATTATGCTGAGCACCGTTCCTTTTTTTATTATTGCTGGATTTTTGGAGGGTTTTGTGACCCGTCATACAGAAATGCCCGATTGGCTGGCCCTAAGTATAATTACCGCTTCATTGGCACTAATTCTATTTTATTACGTTATATACCCATATCAAATACATTCAAAAACCAACCTTAATGAACAACTACATCCAGTTTAAAAAACAGCGCGAATTAGGCGACATCCTTACAGATACCTTTGCTTTTCTTCGTACGCAGTTCAAACCCTTTATGTCGACCTACTTTAAGATTGTGGCTCCTTATCTGGTAGTGCTATTGATTGCCATGGGGTTCTATCTATATTCCTTCAATTCAATTTTGGATTTCAATACGGAAAGTTCCAATGCTATTTTTGGCGGAATAAGCATGTTGATCAGTGGTCTTGTTTTTATGGCCGCCTTGATCATGGTCTACGCCATATCGCAATCCACGGTTTTACATTATATTAAATCCTACACCGACCTCCAGGGTACTATAGATTTTGATGAAATAAAAAAGGAGGTCTACAATTCTATATGGAGTTTTATTGGCCTTGGTATCATGGTAGTCCTCTCCATAGTGGTTGGTATGCTTTTTTGCTTCGTTCCCGGTATTTACTTGGCGGTGCCCCTTTCACTATCCTTTAGCATTATGGTCTTTATGAACAAAGGTGTGGGGGATTCGTACAACTATAGCTTTACCTTGGTGAAGGATGAATGGTGGATGACCTTCGCCACCCTATTTGTGGTAGGTATTATCGTGGGTATCACAGGCTATGCCTTTAGCTTGCCAGCCGTAATCTACCAATATGCGAAAATGGGCATTTTTTCAGGGGAAATGGATGCCATAAGTATGAGCAATAGTTTCGTTGACCCGGTCTATTTGGTCTTGAATATGATCGGTACCTTGGCCCAGCTGTTATTGAACATCATTTCTATTGTCGCGGGAGCCTTAATTTTCTTTAATCTGAACGAAAAGAAGAACTTCACGGGTACCTTTGAACGTATTCAGAATTTGGGGAAAACCACAGAGGATTGATCTGAATTCGAACATAGACCAACTATAAACGAATAAAAAAAGGGCGAATCAATAGAATGG
This sequence comes from Maribacter sp., assembly GCF_049667165.1. Taxonomy (GTDB): domain Bacteria; phylum Bacteroidota; class Bacteroidia; order Flavobacteriales; family Flavobacteriaceae; genus Maribacter_A. The sequence goes on along the minus strand of NZ_JBATHS010000155.1, from coordinate 7,625 downwards.
ATGTTCGCTTGAACCCAAAACGACAATGATTAAACGGCTTTCCATCTTATTGCTTTTTGGTGTACTGGTCTGCCCCTTGGGAGCCCAGCAAGATTCGACCTTGATTCAATACGATACCGAAAACCTTCGCCTGCAGCAAATTACCGATGAGGATCTTCTTCCTTATCGGGAAGACCCCCACTTCGATTATGAGATCGTGAAAACCAAACTTACCTGGTGGGAAAATTTCAAGACATGGTTCGGCAACCTTGTCCTTCGTTTTTTTGAATGGTTGTTCGGTGGCGAAAAGGCCATGGGGTATTTTGCCAATTTTCTTAGGGTACTACCCTATCTCCTGATCGGAATCCTACTTTTTCTACTGATCAAGTTCTTCCTGAACGTGAATGCAAGGGCCTTGCTGTATTCAAAGACCAATGAGCCTGTGGTCTCCTTGTCAGAAGAGGAACAGATCATCAAACATGAGGATATTGACCAGCTGATCCAAAATGCCTTGAAAGAAAAGAATTACCGGTTGGCGATTCGTTATTATTATTTGCTCATTCTAAAACAATTAAGCCATCAGCAACTCATAACCTGGGAAATTCAAAAAACCAACGATGACTATATCGCCGAACTTAAAAAAGGGGAGCTAAAAACAACGTTCGGCCATATTACTTGGCTATATGACTATATCTGGTATGGTGATTTCCCCATAGATGAGTCAAAATACCGGCAAGCAGAACTTAAATTCACAGCACTGCGAAAAACCTTGGATACACATGGGTAAAAAAGGCACCCTATATAGCATCATCGCTTTGGTCACCTTGGCCCTACTGCTACTAATTCAGTATAGCAAGCCGAAGGAAATCAATTGGTTCCCCTCGTTTGTATCCCAACATAAGATTCCATATGGCACCTATGTGCTCAATGATCTGATGGTACAAAAATACAAGGAGAACCTAAAGCAGGTAACCAGGCCTCCCTATGAAGAACTTCAATCGCACAACGACATGCAAGGCACGTATTTCTTTGTGAACGACCATGTTTCTTTCGGGGAAGCCGAACTGAACAGTCTACTCGACTGGACTTCCCGGGGGAATACCCTTTTCATCGCTTCAAGCAGTTATGATGCCGAATTAAAGGACACCCTGAACTTCGAAACTTCGGGGTTGTACGCCGATTTTGGGGAAGACCAAAAACAGGTACACAAATTATTGAATCCGGCCTTTACGGATGATGGCTCCCATACATTCAATAAGGACAATTTTGCCACGTATTTCAGTGAACTCGATACAATACATGCTAAGGTCATAGCCCAAGTGGATTATACGTTGGCAGTCGATTCCTTACAGCAGAATCACTTCAATGTCATTAAACAGGAATTTGGTCAAGGCCAAATCATACTCAGTGCTTTTCCCAAGGCCTTTACCAATTATTTTATCCTGAAAGACGATAATAAGGACTATACGGCCGGACTCCTTTCCTATATCGATGGCGGGCAGCCCATTTACATGGACAACCATTATAAATCGGGAAAATCGTTTTACACCTCACCCATGTATATCTTTTTGAATACCAAGGAATTCAAATGGGCCTATTATATCGCATTGATCGGGGTGTTGTTCTATGTGCTCTTTGAAGGAAAGCGCAAACAAAGGGCCATTCCCGTGGTGGTGCCCTTAAAGAACCAGACCCTCGCCTTTACGCGGACCATTGCCGATATGTATTATGAAAAAGGGGAGCAGAAATCGATTACCGAACATAAGATCGCCTATTTTTTAGAGTACATTCGTTCCCATTATTACCTAGATACCACAAACCAAGATGATGTATTCTTTCACAATCTGGCCGCCCGAACCAACCATTCTACCGAAGAAGTGAAAGACCTGTTCACCATGATGGAAAAACTAAAGGCCCAAACAGACATCAACAATAGCGATTTGATAACACTGAATACACGAATTGAAAAATTTAAATTGAAAGCCGATGGAAAATACCCCTGAAAATACCAATGCCCTGAATTTCGACAATAGGATCCCGTTAGAAGAGTTAAAAAAAGCGGTTAGCGATATCAAGTCCGAACTGGCCAAGGTCATCATAGGACAGGAAAGCTTCGTCGAGCTCTTGATCGTTTCTCTCTTGGTTGATGGCCATGTACTTATTGAAGGCGTTCCGGGCATCGCAAAGACCATTACGGCCAAACTTTTTGCCAAGACCCTGAAAACCGGTTTTAGCCGAATTCAGTTTACCCCGGATCTTATGCCCAGTGATATTCTGGGTACCTCGATCTTCAATGTAAAAACATCGGAGTTCGAATTTAAAAAAGGCCCTATTTTTTCCAATATCATCCTGATCGATGAGATCAACCGGGCACCGGCCAAAACGCAGGCGGCCATGTTCGAGACCATGGAAGAGCGACAAGTGACCATGGATGGAACTACCTATGCCATGGATACCCCTTTTATGGTCCTGGCTACCCAAAACCCTATTGAACAGGAAGGCACCTATGCCCTACCCGAGGCACAATTGGACCGGTTTATTTTTAAGATCAAGGTAGATTATCCGACCATTGCCGAAGAAATAAGGATCATACAAACGCATCACGAACGAAAAGGGGAAAATCCTCAGGAAAGAATCTCAGGGGTTTTGACACCAGAACAACTGGCCGATTTTAAAGCGAAGATCCAAGAGGTCGTCGTAGAGGAAAAGATAATCAAATACATCGCCGATATCATCACCAAGACCCGAAACCACCCCCATCTGTTTTTGGGGGGATCCCCTCGGGCCTCGATCGCCACCTTAAATGCCGCTAAGGCCTTCGCGGCGATACAAGGTAGGGATTTCGTCATCCCCGAAGATGTGAAAAAAGCCTTGGTGCCTGTGCTGAACCACAGGGTAATCCTGACACCCGAACGCGAAATGGAGGGTATGACGACCGATAGCGTGGTAAAAATGATCATGGAATCTGTGGAAATACCCAGATAATGCAATGCAGTTTATAAAATCGCTCTACATACACAACACCTTTTTTTGGTATATCGCGGTCCTTGCAGGCTGTTTTATGCTTTCATTTTGGGTCCCAGTACTATATCCCATGGCATGGGTCCTTACCTTGGTCCTGTCAGGCCTGTTTTTGTTTGATATCTATTTGCTCTATGCCAATTCCAAAGGAGTGGCCGCGGAGCGCCAATTACCCAAAAAATTATCGAACAGCGATTTGAATGCCATCACCATCAGCTTTCGATCTCATTACCCATTCAAAACCCATATCACCTTGATCGATGAGTTGCCCCAACAATTCCAAAAGCGCGACTTTGAACATAGCACGGTTTTGCTGCAAGGCCATAAACAGGAATTCGAATATTCTGTACGGCCCGTAGAACGGGGGGAATATGTTTTTGGGAACCTTAACGTCTATGCCTCTACCTCCCTAAAGATCATAAAAAGGCGTTTTATATTCCAAAAAGACCAAATGGTGCCCGTATACCCGAGCATCATTCAAATGCAGCAGTACGACTTTCTGGCCATCAGCAACAACCTTACCCAGTTCGGACTTAAGAAAATACGACGTATTGGACATACGCAGGAGTTTGAACAGATCAAGGAATATGTGGCTGGGGATGATATACGAACGGTGAATTGGAAAGCCACCGCGAAACAAAACCAGTTGATGGTGAACCAATTCCAGGACGAAAAATCCCAACCGATTTATTCCATCATCGATACAGGGAGGGTCATGAAAATGCCCTTTAACGGCTTAAAATTGTTGGACTATGCCATAAATTCCACCTTGGCCTTTTCGAACGTCGCCTTAAAACGGAATGACAAAACCGGTATGGTGGCTTTCTCTAAGAATATTGAAACCTTCGTGCCCGCTGTTCAAAAAATAACCCATTTGAATACGATTCTAGAACAGTTGTACAATATTACCACGGCCTTCACCGACTCCGATTTCGGACTGCTGTATGCCCAAGTCAAGCGCAAAATAACCCATCGAAGCCTTTTGTTGCTCTATACCAATTTTGAACATATATCGGCCTTACAACGACAAATGCCCTTTCTTATGGCCATGTCCAAAAAACATGTCCTCGTGGTCATCTTTTTTGAGAACACAGAATTGGAATCCCTTATAAGCACCGATGCCGAAGACCTGCAGACCATTTACCACAAGACAATCGCCGAAAAATTCTCCTTGGAAAAAAGATTGATGCAAAAGGAATTGCAGCGACATGGTATTCAGACCATTCTGACCAAACCCGAGCAGCTAACCATCAATACCATCAACAAATATTTGGAAATAAAGGCAAGGGGCCTGTTATGAACAAACCCAACACCTTGATAAGGCGATAAAAACCAACTGCCGGAATTTTTTTCTCGGCCACAAATGGTGTCAAAATTTTGATACCTTTAAACACATTGTATGTAGGATCACATAGATATGATGTAAAGTTCCATTAGAAACCTGGTAATCCATATCGTAGAACATTTTCGAAAAAGTATCCTGAACGCCCATGAAAACAGTATTCCATAAAGCAGATTCAAGAGGCCATGCCAATCATGGTTGGTTAGACTCGCATCATACGTTTAGCTTTGCCGATTATCAAAATACAGACCGAATGAATTTTGGAGTATTGCGGGTACTCAATGACGATGTGGTTTCGGAGGCAAGGGGTTTCGGCACCCACCCCCATCGCAATATGGAAATCATTTCCATACCCTTGGAAGGCGACTTGCAACATATGGACAATATGGGCAACTCCACGGTCATAAAACAAGGGGATGTGCAGGTGATGAGTGCCGGAACGGGAATTCAGCATAGCGAATACAACAAGAACAAAGATCGGCCCGTAAAATTCCTTCAGATTTGGATCATTCCCAATAAAATTGATGTGGACCCGCGTTATGACCAGGTTTCGCTTAAGGAAATTGAAACGAAAAATGCCTTTTACCAGATTCTATCACCTTTTCCTGAAGATCAAGGCGTTTGGATACATCAGGATGCGTGGTTTCATATGGGGGATTTTGATCCTGATAAGGAAGCAACATACACCCTTAAAAAAAAGGGGAATGGTGTTTATGTTTTCGTATTGGAAGGCGCATTGGAGGTCAACGGGAAGGTAGTACATAAAAGGGATGGGTATGGGCTATGGGATATTGATCGCTTCGATATTAAAACGATAGAACCTTCCGAAGTGTTACTGATGGAGGTGCCCATGTCACTTTAATACAGGACAAAGGTTAGCTGTGTTCCCTTGCGCCTCTTTTTCCCGGAAAATAAATCAAGGGTCACTCCAACCGCAACACCTCCAAGGACAGTAGCGGCCACATCCCCATTGTCCCAAGTATTGCCCTTACTTCGATCCAAGGCCTCTTTGGTCAAACCGGCCAATAGGCTTGTTCCTACGGCTCCGACATAGGTCCATGTACGATCACCGTCCGAAAGCTCCTGCGCCAAAAGTCCACCGATGGCCCCACTTAATGCCCCTGCCCCGAAATGCAATGCCTTATCGTCCGCTATCTGGGCATGGAGTTGTGTGAATGAAAAAAGCAAAATAAGCAGTGCAAGACTATTTTTCATGGTATCCATAAAGGTAAGTAGTTATTGAAAATGATAAAACCAAAAGAATATATTTCCACAAAAATACCAACCCGCTCGGACATTCATAATTTATTCTTATGATATAAATGTTCTATGCCCAGGTGACCTCCGGATAACGGAAGCGTTGACTCTTGCATATAATTGGGTGCCCTTTTAGCCATCCTTAAACCCTTAGGATTACTATTGTCTATAAAATTAGTTTCAATTTATTTGGATTTTAATACGAATCGTATTAATTTTATAGTACGAATCGTATCATTATGAAAAAAGCATTTAAAATTACTTCCTTGGATTATGCCATACTAGGATTGATCCATCAGGAACCATTGTCCGGTTACGGTATAAGAAAACAATTTGAAACCACTGCCCTTGGTAATTACAGTAGCAGTCCTGGGGCCGTTTATCCTGCACTTAACCGATTGCAAAAATTTAACCTGGTCACTAAATCGCGGTTACCGGAACAAAAGAAAGAGAAGTTCCACTGTACTTCCCTCGGCTTGAACACCCTCAAAGAATGGTTGTTGCTACCCGTGGAAATAACCGATGTAGCAAAAAGAAACGACGAACTTCTTCTAAAATTTGCATTTATGCACAAACTCTTGCACAAGAACCAAGTCCTCGAATTTCTACAATCCTTCAAAATTCAACTACAACTATATATAGCGGAGTTAAAGGAATTTCATAAAAGGGAAGGTGCTCATTTACCCTTACACGGACGATTGGCCTTTGAGCATGGTTTAGCCAGCTATTCGGCCACGCTTACATGGTGTAAAAGTACCATTTCTACCATTCGCAATCATCAAAAAAAATGAACATTCAAAATCATAAGGTCATGAAAACCAATTTATGGATTACCTCAGCCTTAGGCGCCTTATTGTTAACTGCAATATATGCCTTACTCAACGCATTATTCAACGAAACACAGGATTTGAACTCCCTTTTATGGGGAATCATTGCTAATTATCTTCTAGCCTTGCTTTTGGGTTATTACATCCAACATTCCACTTTAAGAGGTTTTAAATTAGGATTATCGGTTTTCCTGATCTACTTTTTAATAGGCCATTTCAATATTCTGATAGAAGCCTACATCTTCAATGTTACGGACAGGGGACAAACCCTTTTTGAACTACTTCGGGGCTTTTTGGCCGCCGCAATATTCTGCCCACTGTTTGTGTATATGTTCCGAAAATTGGAGTCCCAAGAAACCCTCAAATTTGCACCCCGTACATTTTTTGGTTGGTTCTGGAAGGTGTTGGTCGCTAATTTCCTTTATCTGGTTTTTTATATCGGTGCCGGACTCGTTCTTAGTATCGCTTTACCCGAAATGATGGAATTCTATCAAGATAAGATTCCTCCCATGGATGTGATGATCAACACCCAATTGTTCCTTAGGGGGTTTGTTTTCATAGCCGTGGCACTGCTGGTGTTGCGTACGGTAAACCTATCCAAACTTAAAAAAGCCCTATTGATAGGTCTAATTTTTGCCATTATTGGCGGTATTGCACCTTTGATCCAACCCAATGAGCTTATGCCCCTTTACATTCGAATAGGGCATAGTTTTGAAGTCGGGATTTCCAATTTCTTATACGGACTCGCAATTGCCTATTTACTTTCACGAAAAATGATAAGGGATGATAAGTGATATTTTTAGTATGGACTGTATCTTTATAGGACAAAATTGAACCCATGGAAAATCATTTTGAACTTTCTGATCTAGAATTCGAACACTGGTTTGAATCCTGTTTATTAGACCCTTTAATTTTTAACCACGAAGCCCATTTGCGTTTGGCCTACATCCATATTAAAAAATACGGAGAACAAAAGGCGATTGATAATGTTTGCTCCCAATTGATGGCCTATGTCACACATTTAGGGGCTACGGACAAATACAACACTACCCTGACTGTGGCAGCTGTGAAAGCAATCAATCACTTTATGCAAAAAAATTCGAAAATGGATTTTAAAGGATTAATTACCGAGTTCCCACAACTGAAGTTTGGGTTCAAAAGATTGATGCAGTGTCATTACAGCTTCGATATTTTTGATT